>DASRZM010000016.1:0-23910 GCA_035686365.1 Lysobacteraceae bacterium
TGACCCTGGCCTGCAACCAGAAGAACAACCGCGATCCGCTGATGCAGCTCACACCCGGCGAGGTCGGCCACGCGCTGCGTTCGATGGAGGTGCGCAAGCTGGTCAGGTCGGTCCACGGAGCCCGCGCGCAGCGCTGGGAGCACCGCTTTGCCGAGGCATTGTCGGTGACCGCCAAGCAGCAGGCGCTGCTGGGCGTACTGATCCTGCGGGGTCCCCAGACTGCTCCCGAGCTGTTCACGCGTACCGGGCGGCTGGCGGGGTTCGACGATCTGGAGGACCTGCGCTACTCGCTGGACCGGATGATCCAGCAGGATCCGCCGTACGCGGTGAACCTGGGCCGCGCTGCGGGGCAGCGCGAGGAGCGCTACATGCACCTGCTGTGCGGCCCGGTCGCTGCCGAGGCCCATGCCCGGGCTGCAGCGAGCGCGCAGGCATCGCCGGCCGGCGGCCGCGCGGCGCTGGAGACCCGCATCGAGGACCTCGAGGCGCAGGTCCAGTCGCTGCGCGAGGAACTAGACGCCCTGCGCGGACGTACCGACTGACCCCCGGGGCACGTGTGAACCGGTACGGCGGTACGGGGCGAAGCCAGAGCCGCGTCCCGTTGGCTGCTGTTCCTCGCGCCCTCCGGGCCTGCGGCCCTGCGGGTTCGCGGCGGGCGGCCGGGGTTTGCAACAGCGCATCCTGCGCTGGTGCAAACGCGCGTGCATCCATGCACGCGCCCCCTGCGGGGCCTGATCGTCCGCCCGCCGCCGCTGCGGAGGCGACGCCAACGGGACGCGCCTCTGGCTTCGCCCCGTACTGTCGAGGCCCGCAGGATCAGTCGCCGCGGTAACCGAGCAGGCGTGCGGGCAGGAACAGGACCGTGCGCACGAAGGCCAGCAGCGCATCCATCAGCGCACCGACGATGCGGAACGGGATCGACAGCAGCCACAGCAGCGGCCACAGCACCAGGATCAGCAGGGCCAGCGGCCAGCACAGCACCAGCACCAGGGCCCACATCAGCAGCACGAGCAGCGTCTTCATCGGAAATCCGCGTAGGAGTCGGACCCGTGACTGACGGCCCCGCGCAGCGCGATGTGACAGCAGCCGGGCCAGCGCCGGGATCGATTATGCTTCCGGGCTCCGAACCACGGGAGGTGCCGGTAATGCGGATCGTGCTGCTGGCCGCGCTATTGCTGGTCGTGGAAGGCGCAGGTGCCACGCCCCGGTGGACCCTGGTCCATGCCGGCCAGTTGCTGGACCGGCCCGGGCAGGCCGCCCGCGGGCCCAGCACGGTGCTGGTCCGCGACGACCGCTTCGTCCAGGTCCGCGAAGGCTTCGTCGACGCGACCGGCTTCGAAGGCGTGCCCGCGGACGCCACGGTGATCGATCTGCGCGGGCGTTTCGTCCTGCCGGGGCTGATCGATTCCCACGTCCACCTGGCCTCCGACAAGGGCGGCGTGGCGCGGCAGCTTTCGGCGGTGTCCGACAGCGTCGCCGACGTCGCCTACGAGGCGGCCGTCAATGCCCGCAAGACGCTCGAGGCGGGCTTTACCACCGTTCGCAATCTGGGGGACAGCGACGGCGTGGTGCTTGCGCTGCGCGACGCGATCGCGGCCGGCAAGCTGCCCGGGCCACGCATCCTGGATGCCGGCCGCTCGATCTCGGCCACCTCCGGACACACCGATCCCAGGCTCGGGTTCCGCGAGGAGCTGCATCCGGCGTTCGCCGCCGGCACCCTGTGCGACGGCGTGGAATCGTGCCGCCGCGCCGTGCGCGAACAGATCGGCCGCGGCGTGGACGTGATCAAGATCGCAACCACCGGCGGCGTCAACAGCCGCATCGGCGCCGGCCTGGGCGCGCAGATGTTCGAGGACGAGGCGCGCGCACTGGTCCAGACCGCGCACCTGTACGGAAAGAGGGTCGCCGTGCATGCCCACGGCGCGGACGGCATCGCACTGGCGCTGGAGGCCGGCGCCGATTCGATCGAGCACGGCACCTTGCTGGACGAGGCCGGCGTGGCGCTGTTCCTGCGCTCGGGCGCGTACTACGTGCCCACGCTGTCGACCGTCAACGGCTACCTGGAGCGGCTGGCCGCGGACCCCGACGCCTATCCGCCCGAGGTATTGCCCAAGGTGCGCTGGCGCATCGACATCACCGGCAAGTCGCTGCAGCTGGCCTCGGCGCGTGGCGTGAAGATCGCCTTCGGCACCGACGCCGGCGTGAGCCGGCACGGGCGCAATGCCGACGAATTCGAGCTGATGGTCGCCCACGGCATGAGCCCGCAGT
The DNA here is from genome assembly GCA_035686365.1 of Lysobacteraceae bacterium. Lineage (GTDB taxonomy): Bacteria > Pseudomonadota > Gammaproteobacteria > Xanthomonadales > Xanthomonadaceae > DASRZM01. The sequence continues at coordinate 2,269 of DASRZM010000016.1, forward strand.
CGGCCATCGTGGCCGCCACCGTCCATGCCGCCGACCTGCTCGGGCTCGGCGATTCGCTCGGCAGCATCGAGCCGGGGATGCTTGCCGACCTGATTGCGGTCGAAGGCGATCCTTTGGCCGATGTCACGGTCCTCAAGGACGTACGCCTGGTGATGAAGGGTGGCCGCGTGCACCATCGGGCGCGGTGAGCTGCCGCCTCGTATCCGCGAAAAAGTGCGGGGCGGCTTTTGGCCGCCCTGCCGCGGCCCCGCCCCGACACGGGTCGCGCTTCGCGGTTCAGTGTCGTGATGCGGGAGCCGGTTGCCAGCCCGGTCCCCGTACCACACGCCCCGGCAGGGCGCCGGTCGGCTCGCCACCGGCCAATGCCTGCACGCCGTTGACGAAGACCTCGCGCACGCCGGTCGCGAACTGCTGCGGCCGGGCGAAGGTGGCCCGGTCGATGATCGTGTCCGGGTCGAACACCACCAGGTCCGCGTAACAGCCCGGGTCCAGGCAGCCGCGCCCTTCCAGCTTCCAGTTGCGTGCAGGCAGCCGGGTGACGCGCGAGATCGCCTCGGCCTGCGTCATCAGCCCTTCGTCGCGGGCGTAGTGCCCCAGCAGGCGGGCGAAGTTGCCGTACGCCCGCGGGTGGGTGCTGCTCTTCAGGAACACGCCTTCGGGCGCCGAGGCCTCGGCATCGGAGCCGAAGCTGACCCAGGGCTGGCGGATGCCCAGGCGCACGTTCTCTTCCGACATCAGGAAGTAGGCGGTGTCCACGCGCGAATCGTCCTCGATCACCAGGTCGATGATGGTGTCCTCCGGCGTGGTGCCGCGCATGGCCGCGACCTCCGCCAGGGATTTGCCGGTCAGCGGCTTGAGCCGCTCGTTCCTGAACCCGATGAACAGCACACGCTCGGGCGAGCCGGCCGCCAGGTACAGGTTCTCCCACTCGTCGCTGGGCGTTCGCATCTCCCGGAGCACACGGGCACGGATCGCCGGATCCTTCAGCCGCGCGACCCAGGCGTCGTGGCCGCCCTCCTGGACCCATGGCGGCATGGCCGCGTACAGGCCGGTGGCGCCGGCGGTGTAGGCGTACATGTCCGCACCGATGTCGACGCCGTCGGCGCGTGCCGCATCGATCCGCGCGATCGCCTGCGCCATCTTCGGCCAGTTGTTCTCGCCGGCCGCCTTCAGGTGGTAGATCTCGGCGCGCACGCCCGCCTCGCGCGCGATCCGGACGGTCTCCTCGACCGCCTCGAGCAGGCGCTCGCCTTCGCTGCGCATGTGCGTGATGTAGCCGCCGCCGTGCGCGCCCGCAGCCTTCGCGAGCGCAACCAGCTCTCCGGTGTCCGCATAGAAGGCCGGTGCATAGATCAGCGAGGCGCCGACCCCGAGCGCGCCCTCGCGCATCGCACGATCCACCAGCGCCTGCATGCGCGCCAGCTCCTGCGGCGTCGGGTCGCGATCCTCGTATCCCAGTTCGTGGATGCGCACCGTGGTGGCACCGACGAAGGAGGCCACGTTCATGGCCACGCCCCGCTCGACCAGGTGATCCAGGTACTCGGCCAGGCTGGTCCAGGCGATCTCGTACCGGATGTCGCCCTGCTGCCTGAGCGCTTCGGCCTTCATCGCCTCGTTCAGCGGACCCATCGACCAGCCCTCGCCGAAGATCTCCAGGGTGACGCCCTGCTTGAGGTCGCTCAGGCCGCGCCCGTCCTCGATCAGCGACTCGGTCGCCCACGAGAGCATGTTGATGAACCCCGGCGCCACCGCCATGCCGGTGGCATCGACGCGGCGATCGGCCGTGAAGACGGCCTCGGGCGCCAGCAGCGCGGCGACGCGGTCGCCGTTCACGGCGACCGTCAGCGCTCTGGGGGCGTCGCCGCTGCCGTCGTGGACCAGGCCGCCGGTGATGGCGAGCTCGTAGTGGGGCGTTTCGCGCTGCGGTGCCGCGCAGGCGGCCAGGAGCACGATCCAGAGGCAGAGGATGACGCGGTGCATGTGCATGGCCGGTCCTTTCTGGAAGGCCTGAACCCGCCCGTCCTGGACTCGTCCAGACTTGTCGGACTCGATCGGGCTCGGGCACTTGCGCACCCGATCCGCGAGCGCGCCATCCGTGCCGCGCGAACCTCCGAATCCGGCGATGCTAGCAGCAGGTGCCATGGGCCGGCGCCGTACGCGGGCCGGGCCGGGTCGCGAAGCCCTGTCGTCGGGTCGCACCCATGGGACGCTCCTGAACCGGTCCTTCCATGGCCGGGCTCAGCGGGGCGCCGGGGAGCCCGATCGCCAGCGCAGCGGCCGCAGTCGCCGGTGGCTGTGGCGCAGCGCGCGGCGGACCTGGGACTCGTCGGCGTGCTCCGGATACGGCCACCGCGGCGGCGGCGCGGTGGACGCGATCTCCACGCCGGCCTGCAGGCCGTTCTGGCAGGCGAAGTAACCGTGATTGACCAGCACCCGGAATTCGTCGGGATCGAAGCGGTCCAGGTCGGTGCGCACGCGCGCGATCACCTCGGCAACCAGTTGTGCGCTGTAGCCGTCGGCGCCCGGGTCGCGCCCGCCCGACAGGCTCCAGTAGGCGCCCCGGATCGTACCCTGTCCGGTGAGCGTGAACAGCAGCCGCTTGCGCAGTGCGACCGCCTGGTTGCCCACGACCTGCGTGTACCGGAGCAGCCGCCGCAGCCAGTTCCGTCCCGGTGCGAACGCGAACGGTGCCCCGGCGTCGGACACCAGCACCGTGCGGTAACGCCGCAGCGCCGGTTCCGTGGCGAGGTTGTCGTAGACGCCGCCGTCGGTCAGCTCGATCCGGTCGCGCAGCGCATCGCCCTCGCCGTCGAGCCGGCCGCGCATGAAGTCCCCGGCACCGGCAGCAAACCGCACCGGGCCGAACAGCGGCGGGAAGCTCGACGAGGCGGCCACCGCATGCGCCAGCGCTATGCGCCGCGGCTCGCGCAGGTAGCCGGTCAGAAAGTCGCCCACCCGCTCGCGCGAGAACTCCCAGTTGACCCCGCAGGTCAGGTTGGTCGCGCAGAACACGAAGCGCGGCGCGTCGGGCAGGTCCGACAATGCCGCGCCGCCGAGAAAGCGTTCGTAGGCGCGCTCGAGCAGCGCCACCCGACGAGAGGGCCACACCAGGTTGATCACCGCCGTGCGCAGCACGGCCGACGTGCGGATGTCGCGCGCGGTGATCCGTTCGAATGGATCCACCACGACGGCACGGAAATCGGTGCGTGCACACCAGTCGGCGAAGCCCTCCTGTGGGCCGGCACGCCCGCGCAGATATCGCGTGGCCAGCCAGGCCGAGACGATGCTGCCGCCGGATACCGAGGAGACCAGGTCGACCGCGCCCAGCAGGCCGGTTTCGTGCAGCCGCAGCATCGCGCCCAGGTGGAACAGCGCTGCCCGGTAGCCGCCGCCGGACAGGCACAGCGCGAGGTCCCGCGGCCGCCGCGTCGAGCGCGTGAGCGCGCGGGCGGCCACCGACTCGCGCCGCGTGCGCAGCGATTCCAGTTCGGGATCGGTCGGGTTCATCCGGGGAGTAGACCCGGTTGCGGTCTCAATGCACGAGAGGTCCCGCGTCCCGGCTCCCGCGACAGGTACAACACCGGTCAGAGCCACCTGCCGACCTCGGGCGCCCAGTGCTCGTCGACGAGCTTCTTGTAGCCCTTCCCGAGCGGGTGGATCTCGTTGTCCCACCAGCCATCGTACTCGGACAGCTCCCGCCGCGTGTCGAGCACGACCAGTTCGCCGATGCCGGTACCCAGCTCGTGCAGGAAGTTCGCGAACGAAGTCAGCAGCCAGCGCGAGAGCTCCCGCTGCTCGCCCGGATCGCGCAGTCCGACCGCGCGCATCGGCCCCCACATCCACGGACCGGTCTGGTAGCCGATGAACTCGTAGCCCTTGGGCGATGGCGTGACATCGGCGTAGGTATGGCACAGGATCGGTGCGCCGTGGGCATGCGAGTCACGCAGGTTGGCGATCGCGCGGTAGGACTCGCCGATGCGCTCGAAGGTCGCGGCCAGCGGCTGCAACAGCAGGTGCTTGCGCACGACCTCGGGTCGATCGCCGTTCCACTTCCACTGCCGGCCCTGGGGAGGATCCCCGGCCCGCTTCAGGTGCTGCTCGAAGTCCCTGCCGATCACGTCGTTGCCGCCCAGCGAGACCAGCACCAGCCGGAACGGTCGCCCCAGTTCCTCGTCCAGGTATGCCGCCGCGCGCGCAAGCGAGGGCACGAAACGCGGCACCTCTTCGGCGTCGCGGCCCGGATCGCTGTCGTCCATGAACAGCAGCTCGTTCCTGAAGTGCGTGGCCAGCTTGCGCTGGATGTCCCCGTAGCGACGCAGCGGGTACTGGAACCAGGAATCGCCGATCGACAGGACCGGCGCGTGGCGGCGGTGCCTGCGCAGTGCATCCACGTAGCGGCGCAGGTGGGTGTAGCTGATGGCCATGGCGTTCCCCGGATATCGACGGTCCGTCATGATTCTGACGCGCGGGCGCGGTTTCTCCCATCCCCGCCCCGGCGCGGCCGGCAGCGGCGCCGTTCACATCCCGCAGGCAGTGGCCACGATATCCAGTCCGCCATCCTCGCGATCGGGACCCCACCGGATGGCCAAGTCCAGCGTCGTGCCCCGCCTTGCGTCGTTGGGAACCCTGCGCGACCGGTTCGCCCTCAACGCCCTGCGTGCCGAGGTGGCGCGACTGCGTGCGACGCTCGATCGTCGCGACCGCCAGATCGCCAACCTGGAGCGCCAGATCGCCGACGGCTTCTCGCTCGGCTACCGGCTCGGGCGCGAGGATTCCAAGCCGGGCTCCGGGGACTGAGGCCGGATCCCGGCGTCGCCTTCGACGGTCGGGACCACGGCTGCGCCCGGCCCCGGCCGATTGCGCTGCAGCAGGTAGATCACGGCCCCGACGACCAGTGCGGCCGCCCCGGCCAGCAGATTCTTCCAGCTCGCACTGGCCAGCAAGCCCAGCGACAGCGCCACTGCGGCCACCGGAATCGCCGGTCCGCCCGGCAGCCGCAGCGCCGTCGCCGCTCCGCGAAAGCGCCGCCGCAGTACCGGCACCGCCAGGGCCGTACCGATGTAGGTGCACAGGCGCGCGATGATCGACAGCAGCGCCAGCTCGACGAAGGAGCCCGACAGCGCGAGCGCCAGCGCGATCGTCGACTGCACCACGATCGCCAGGGCCGGCGTCCGGAACCGCGGGTGGATGCGCGCCAGGGCCGACGGGCCGAAACCGTCAGCGGCAAACGAATACAGGTAGCGCGGGCCGAACAGCGTGGTGTTGCTCAGCGTGCCCAGGATCGATACCGCCGCTCCCGCGGTGAGCAGCAGCACGCCGGGGTGGCCGGCGAACCGTCCCGCCGCCTCGGCGAGCGGCGAGCTGGCCTGCGCCAGGCCCGGAAGCGTGCCCAGGGCGACCACCTGGATCGCGACGTACACGGCGGTCACGATCACGATCATGGTCAGCAGCGCGAACGGCACATCGCGCCTGGGATTGCGGTATTCGCCGGCCGCCGCGGGCGTGTTCTCGAATCCGGCGTAGGCGAACAGCAGCAGCAGCGCGGCCTCGCCCAGCCCCACCATCGGCGGCAGGTGCACGTCCGTGACCCGCGACCAGTCCATGAAGAAGCTGCCCGCGGCGATGAAGAACAGCAACGGCACGAGCTTGGCGAGCACCAGCGCCACGGCGGTCCGGGCCCCGGATCTGACTCCGATCACGTTGAGCCAGGTCACCAGTCCCAGCGCCACGGCCACGACCAGCCCCTTGCCGGAACCCGACGCCGCGGCGGGCCACAACTGCGCCACCGCCAGGGCCACGCCGTTTGCCAGCGCCGCCGCCGAGGCCACCCGCGTGAGCCAGGTCATCCAGCCGATCTCGAATCCGACGAAGCGCCCGAACGCCTCGCGGGCGTACAGGTAGTTCCCGCCCGGTTCGTCGAAGTAGCTGGCGGCCTCGGCATAGCACAGCACCAGCAGCGAGACCGCCAGCCCTGCCAGCAGCACGGCCCAGATGCTGGCGGCGCCGAGCACCGCCGCGGCCGCCGCCGGCAGCAGGTAGATCCCGCTGCCGACCACGTCGTTGATGGACAGACCCACGATTTGCCACCGCGAGACCGCGCGGACCAGGGTCGGGCGGGAATCCTGCGGCATCGGCGCGCCTCGTGCGGGATGCGTCGATCCTACGCACTGCGGCGCTTTGCCGCACCCGGCGGCCACCTGCACGCGGTGGGTCGCCCGGCATGAGCGGAACCGGTTGTACCCTGGATGCGATCGGGTAATGCTAGGGAACCTCTGCCGCCCGACCCTACAGAACCCGGAGGACACCATGGCCGAATCGCAAGCACCGGGCTGGTTCCAGCGCAACTGGAAATGGGCGGTACCGGTCGGCTGCCTGACCATGCTGCTGGTCGCGCTGCTGTTCGTCTTCATGCTGATGGTCGTGGTGTTCGGCGCGATGCGCTCCTCCGACGTCCATGAGCAGGCCGTGGCGATGGCACGTGCCCATCCCGGGGTCACCGCGGCGCTGGGCACGCCGATCGAGGAAGGCTTCTTCGTCTCCGGCAACATCAATGTCAGCGGTCCCTCCGGCGAGGCGCAGCTTGCGATCCCGCTCTCGGGGCCAATGGACAGCGGAACGCTGTACGTGGAAGCCACGCGCTCGACGGGGTTGTGGCGATACCAGTTGCTGCAGCTCGAAGTGGAAGCCGACGGTCGCAGGATCGACCTGTTGCCGGAGCCCTGAGGGCGGGGGTCCTCGCATCGGCGTGGCGGCGCGCGGTCCCGGTCACAGGCCGGGACCGGAGCACTGCGCCGCAGCGGTCCGGTGGTCCGATCGCAACCGTGGGCCGCGCCCACCTGGCCGAGCCGGGCGCGGTCGGACTGCCTCGCTCCATCGCGGCGGACGATGCGCTCAGGCCGGGACGTCGGTGCCCGAGGGTGGACGCTTGCGGCCGTGCACCATGGCCGCCGCCAGGTTCTCGTCGTGCGCGTGCGAGGCGTGCAGGACACCGAGCACGTGCAGCACGGCCAGCGCCAGCACGGCCCAGCTGCTCCATTCGTGTACCGCCATCACCCAGGCCACGCCCCAGTACCGGTCGGTGGTGAACATCCATCCGCTGACCGAGGCCACCGCCATGGTCAGCAGCAGCGCAACGATCATCCATCCGCCCAGCGGGTTGTGACCCAGGTGGCGCGGCGCCGATCCGGCCAGCAGTCCGCGCCCATAGGCGATGGTGATCCGCGGAGCACGTACGAACCGGGCGAAGCGCGCCGTGGGCGGACCGGCGAAGCCCCAGGCCAGCCGCAGCAGCAGCGCCGCCAGGACCGCATAGCCGATCCATTCGTGGACCGGACCGCGCGCGTGGCGGGTCAGCCAGGCGCCGGCGATGCCGACGATGAATACCAGGTGCAGGACGCGGACGATGCGATCCCACACGGGCACCGGCTCGGCCGCCGGCGCCGGCACCTCAGTGCTCGTCCTCGATCGGCACGCGCTCCAACGTGACCGGATGGAAATAGGCTTCCACGCGCTTGCCCTGCTCGTCGATCGCGTAGACCTCGTAACAGCCGCCGTCTTCCTTGATCATCCGGACCTGCCAGCCGTCCGTGACCAGGCGACTCTCGAGCGCATCGACCGGCTGCCAGCCCGACTGCGGGCCCGACTCGCAGGTGGCCAATCCGGTGCCGAAGGCGGCCGGGGTGAAAAACAGCGCGGCCAGGGCCGACGCGCGGATGCTGCGCATGGAAAAATCTCCTTGTGGACGAAGCCAGGGCAACCGGTCCCCGGCCGCCCTGGCGCATTCTAACGGCTCCGGGACCGCGTACGTGTCCACGGGTGCGCCGGTCGCGCGGCCGGCCGGGCGTCTGGCGGCGACTGCATCCGGTTTGGCTGCTACGGCAGGCAGACGGCCCTGGCTTCGTTGCGGAACCAGCGCGTGGCGAACTCGTCCCAGCGTTGCCAGCGCACGCGCTCGGGCGGTTGCGGCCGGTCGAACAGGTAGCCCTGCGCCAGGTCGCAGCCGATCGAGCGCAGGTAGGCCAGAGCCGCCTCGTCCTCCACGCCCTCGGCGACCACGGCCAGTTTCAGCTCGTGCGCCAGCCGCACGATCGAACTCACGATGGTCCGGTTGCGCTCGCTGGCGCCCAGGTCGGTGACGAAGCTGCGGTCGATCTTCAGCTCGTCCACCGGCAGCATGCGCAGGTGACTGAGTGAAGAGAAGCCGGTGCCGAAGTCGTCGATGGCGATGCCCACTCCCAGCCGGCTGATCTCCTGCAGCTGTTCGGCGGTGTCCTCGACGTTCTGCATCATTGCCGTCTCGGTGATCTCGATCTTCAGCGCGTCCGCGGGCACGCCGTTGGCAGCCAGCGCGTCGCGGATCGTGTCCACCAGGCTCCCGGTCCGCAGCTGCCGCATCGACACGTTGACGGCAATCTTGAGTCCGGGACGCTTCCAGATCGCGAGCTGCCGGCAGGCGGCCCCGATCATGAATGCACCCAGTTCCTCGATCAGGCCCGATTCCTCGGCCACCGGAATGAACTGGTCCGGGTAGATCGGCGCCTGACCCGGCGGATTCCAGCGGATCAGCGCCTCGAAAGCGGACACGCGTCCGTTCTGCAGGTCGATCAACGGCTGGTAATGCGCGGCGAACTCGCCGGCATCGAGCGCCCGTCGCATGCGGCCTTCGATGCCCAGGCGCTCGCGCGCCGATTCGAGCATGCCGGGCTCGTAGCGCCGGATGCCGTTGCCGCTGTCGCGCTTGACCGCATGCATGGCGATGTCAGCCTGCCCCATCAGTTCGCCGGCGCCCTGGTCCGCGGCGCCCGAGTACGTGGCCACCCCGATGCTGGCGCCCAGCCGCAGCGGTGGGTCCTCCTGACCATGCGGGGCGCCGACCACAGCCATCAGGCGCGATCCGATCGCCGCCAGCCACTCCGGCTCCGGGGTCGTCGCCGGGCGCAGCGCAATGAGCGCGAACTCGTCGCCGCCCACGCGCGCGACCAGGTCGTCGGAGCGCACGACCGACTGCAGGCGCCGCGCGGTTTCCTTCAGGATGCCATCGCCGAATCGATGACCCATGGTGTCGTTGATGCGCTGGAACCGATCCAGGTTGACCAGCAGCAACGCCAGCGGCGTGTCCTGCGCGCGCGCGAAGCGCATGTAGCGGCCCAGCGCATCGGTCAGCGAGGCGCGGTTCGGGAGCTGGGTGAGGTGGTCGAACTGCGCATAGCGCAGGGCCATCTGGTGGTTCGCCTCGGCCAGCGAATGCGCGCTCGTGAGCTGCTCGTTGAATTCGCGCTCGCGCCGCAGCTTCCGGCGCTGGGTGCCGTGGTAACCCAGCACCAGCGCCAGCAGGCCGGCCCCGTAGCCGGTGTAGGCCCAGTTGTTGCGCCACAGCGGCGGGGCCACGAATACGTCCAGGGTGGTCGGCGTCGTGCTCCAGACCCCGTCGCCGTTGCTTCCCAGCACCTCGAAGCGGTAGTCGCCCGGGAGCAGTTGCGCCAGGCTGACGCTGTTGCGTGCGGTCTCGGTCCACTGACCCGAGGCCCCGGTCAGCCGGTAGCGGAACCGGTTGTTCTCCGGCTGGTGGAAGTCCATCGACGCGAACTCGAGCAGCAGCGCTCCGCTGCGGGGTCCGAGTGCGATCGCATCCGGGACCGAGATCAGTCCGGCGAACGAAGGCTCGCCGGAAACCTCCATCCTCGTGAACCGGACCGGCGGCACGTAATCGTTGCGTCCGATCGCATCGGGCCGGAAGATCGCCACGCCGGTGAGCCCGCCGAAGTACACGGTGCCGTCGGAGGCGACCAGCTCGGCGCCGCCGTTCATCTCGTTGGTCGGCAGGCCATCCCGCGTGGTGTAGTTGCGGACCTCGCCGGTGTCCGGATCGAACCGGCTCAGCCCCTGGTTGGTGGACAGCCACAGCCTGCGACCGACGCCGGGCACGATGCCGTAGACGGTTTCGTTGGCCAGTCCCTGGGCGCGGCCGAAGTGCTCGAAGCGGTTGCGGGCGGCACGGCGATCCTGCGGCCGCAGGTAGTTGAGCCCGCGGTGGGTGCCCACCCATAGGCCGCCGTCGGCGTCCTCGTGCAGCGAGCGGACCGAGTTGGCGCTCAGCGAGTCCCCGGCGTCCGGATCGTGTTCGATGCTCGAACGCGCTCCGTCGGCGGCGATCCGCAGCAGTCCGATGCCGCCACCGAGCCACAGCGCGCCGTCGGAGTCGACCAGAGAGGTGCGCACCGGCATCGCCGGCACGCCGGTCCTGATGGTGATGTGTTCCAGCGGGGTCCCACTCCCGGCATCGAGTACCACCAGGTCGGCCTGGCGTGCAACCCAGATGCGGCCGCCAGCCCCCCCGATGTACCAGATGCGGCCGTCGGCGAATCGTTGCTGCGGCCGGGCCGGATGTCCGATCGTGCGGAAAGCGCCCTGCCCCGGGTCGAATCGGTACAGCGCGCCGTCCACGGCGCCAACCCAGAACTGCCCGGCCTCGTCGATATGCACCGACTGCATCTGGTTGCCGGCGACGTCGCCGGGCGCGGGCTCGAACAGCTCGAAGGTCCCGCCCGCCGGATCGTAGACCTCCAGGCCCGCCAGCGTGGCCATCCAGACGCGGCCATCCGGGTCCTCGGCGATGTCCCGGACGAAGCCGCTGCGCAGGCTCTGTTCCTGGTGCGGAATCGAGCGCAGTCCACGGAAGCGATGGCGCACGGGATTGACCTGGTTCAGGCCACCGCCCGCGGTGCCGATCCAGACCAGGCCCGAGCGGTCCTGGTACAGCGACCACACATCGTCGACCGCGATCGAGCCCGGATCGTCAGGATCGTTCCGGTAGACGTCGAAACCGCCCTCGCGCCACAGGCTCAGCCCGCCGGACTGGCTGGCCACCCAGAGCCGGCCGTAGCTGTCGCGCAGGATGTCGGTGACCAGGTCGCCGCCCAGCGATCGCGGGTTGGCCGGATCGTGGCGGTAACGCACGAAGCCATCCCCGTCCGCGTCCCGGCGCGCAAGGCCATGGTGGCTTCCGACCCACAGCGTCCGGTCCGGATCCAGGTGCAGCGCGGCAATGTGTTCTCCTTGCGGAGAACCCGGTTCGTCGGCGAAGTCCTCCAGCTGCTGGGAGTCGATCCAGTAGCGGTACAGGCCGCCGGTCGTGCCGACCCACAGCCGCCCCTCGCCGTCTGGCAGCAGCTCGCGCACGCCCTGCAGCGGCGAACGGCCGGCCACGCGGTCGACGTTGGTCTGGATCGTGTCCGTCGCCGGATCGTATCGGTGCAGCCCGGTCGGCGTGCCCAGCCAGACGCTGCCGTCGTCGGCGTGAGCGAAGCCGGTGTGGCCGCTACGGCCGTACAGTTCGGGCGGGAACCGCCGCACTTCACCACTGTGAGTGTCCAGACGGTCCAGCCAACCCTGGCCTCCGGCGACCCAGATGTGGCCTTCCCGGTCCTCGAACAGGCGCGACAGGTCCAGCCCCGACAGGCCGCGCGGGTCATCCGGATCGACCGGGATCTCGCGGAACTCGTAGCCGTCGTAGACGTTCAAGCCACCCAGCGTGGCGAACCACATCAGGCCGGAACGGTCCTGCAGCATGTCCACGACGGTGTTCTGCACCAGCGCGCCGTCGAGCGCGATGCGGTGGATCGGCAACGGGGGCGGCGCCGTCGGCGCGCACACGGCCGTTCCTGCCAGGCCCGCCAGCAGCAGACCCGGCAGCCGACGGATGCATTTCATGTGGGCGGCCATGTGCGGTCCCTTGTAGCAGAGCGTCCGCGGCCTCGCCGGGCGATGCCGCACACAAACAGGACGCGGTACTGACGTTCAGCGTCGCACTGTGCGCGGCATCTCATGGCCGCGCCCCGGAATCGACGCGAACGACGTCCGGCTTGCATGCCGACATCGGGCGCCGACCGCCCCGTGCACGCGTCTGCTGAAGCTCATGCCAGGTGAAGTCGGATGCTGCACGGCACCGGTTCCGGCCCGCTGTTGCACGCTCCAACGCAGTGGCTGTGCAGACCGCTGAACGGGGCGCAAACGCGTTTCCCGGGTTGCACTGTGTCGATTTTCGCGTGCGGCGCGAAGCCGGGGCCGATCCGGCGTACCATCCCATCGTCGCCATCGACCCGAACGGTGATCCCATGAAGCCTGCGCGTATCGTCATGCTGGTCGCGGCCGTGGCCGTGCTGATGCTGCTGGCGGCAGGCCCCGGCCACCGCTTCGGCTTGTGGGAGTTCGCAACTGGCTTCTCGCTGATGCGCTGGGCCGCCTGGGTCGGCATCGCCGCCGCTGCACTGGCACTGGTCGCACTGCTGGTCCCGCGCCTGCGCCGGGGCCATGCCGTCGGACTGGCGATCGCGCTGCTTGCCGGGCTGGCCGCCGCCGCCCTGCCCTGGCAGATGCTGCGCACCGCACGCGCGGTGCCGCCGATCCACGACATCAGCACCGACACCGTCGATCCACCGGCGTTCGAAGACGTGCTCCCGCTGCGTGCCGATGCGCCCAACCCGGCAGTCTACGAAGGCGAAGCCATCGCCCAGCAGCAGCGGGCGGCCTACCCGGAAGTCCAGCCGTTGACGCTCGATGATCCCCCCGAAGCCGCATTCGAACGCGCCCTCGCGGCGGCCCGGGACATGGGCTGGGAAATCGTCGCCTCGGATCCGGAGCGCGGCCGCATCGAGGCCACGGCCACCACCTTCTGGTTCGGCTTCAAGGACGATGTGGTCGTGCGCGTTCGCCCGGAGGGCGCGGGCGCCCGCGTCGACGTGCGCTCGCTCTCGCGCGTGGGCCGCAGCGACGTGGGCGCCAATGCGGCGCGCATCCGTGCCTATCTGGACAAGCTCGAAACCTGAGATCCCGCCGCCCGCCACCACGCTCAGTGCGCAGCGGCAGCTCGATCAGGGCGCCCGCGAGGCGCACGCGCGTGTCCGGCACCAGCCGGTGATCCTGCGGCAGGTAGGCGACCCGCCCCTCCAGTACGCGCTCGAACTGCGAAGCCCTCCGCCTACCTGTTCGTGTACTGCGACCCGGTATTCCGCAGCGGCGGCTTCGAGTGAACCGGCGGGCCGCCACCGGCGCGCGGCGGCGTCAGTGCCGCGTCAGCCGCTTCTTTCCGCCCGCGGCGCCGCCTGCCGCAGGAGCGACCTCGACCGTCAAGGTGAACGTGCGCCGCTCGTCCGGCTGCATGGCGCCGACCCCGACCAGCTTGCGCGCGATCTCCACGCCGGCATCGTCCAGGATCGACAGCACCACGCTGTATTCCCAGGCGCCACCGTCGGCCGGCTGCCGGATGCTGCCCTGGATCCGCAACGGCGTGACGGTTGCCGCCGCTGTGGCGGCGGCCGATTCGTCGTAGCGCAGGTGGTGCCGGCATGCCGGGCACACCGTGGCGCTCTCCAGGATGGTCTCCTTGCAGTGCGGACACTGGCGGGTGGCGCCCGCGGTGCCCGGACGCGCGCTCATGAGCCGCCGCCACTCTCCGTGCCGTGGCCGTTGCCGCGGCCGGTTTTGCCGCCCTTGCCTTCCTCCCAGCCGAAGTCGACCTGGCCGCGCATCCGCGAGCCGGCGGCCACGGTCAGCGAACCGGCCTTCAGGTCGCCGATCAGGATGCCCCCCTCCTGCAGCTCGACCTTGGCCGCGGCCTCGATGTTGCCCTCCAGCTCGCCGGCGATGATGACCTTGTCGGCGCGCACGCCGCCGTTGAGCTTGGCACCGGTCTCGATGGTGACGTCACCGCGCACGTCCACGTCCCCCTTGAAGCGTCCGGCCAGGCGCACGTGGCCCGCGCCCTCGATCTTGCCCTCGATGGTCAGGTCCGCGGCGATCAACGACTCCTTGGCGCTGCGCTCCACGGCGCGCGGCGCGATCGCGGCCTGAGTCGCGACCGGTTCGGGTGCCGGCGTCGGCGCGTCGAACCGTGCCGGTTCGCGCGTCTCGGGAACGGCGGATTGCTTGGGTGAGTCCTTCCAGATGGCCATCGCGAGCCTCCTCTCGTACGAACAGGGCTGGGCCCTGCAGCATACGCCCGTTGCTGGCCGGTGGAAGCCTGCCGGATTCAGGTTCGGGTCAGCAGAAGAAGGGGCCCGGCGTCGCCGCCGGGCCCCAGGGTCGCACCTGCGCGGTCGAGCGCCGCGCCTTACCGGTCTTCGTAGGCCTTGGCCATGATGTCGATGGTGAACAGCTGGCCCTTGGGATTGGCGAAGCGGATGGTCCGGGCCGCGCTGGTCTCGCCCGGCGACCAGGCCTCGTCGGCGCCGATCCGGTCGACGTAGCTGAACGCCGCCGGCGTGGTGCGCCCGTCGCCGCCGTTGTCGGCGTTCAATACCACGATGGACGCATCGCCCTGGATGCCGACGATCTCGATGCCGACCGGGTTCAGGTACGGCGTGCCGGTGTCGTTGGTGATCACCATGTCCATGACGAAGTCGTCGCCCTGGTAGCTGGCACTGGTGATCCGGGCCGTGAAGCCCTCACCGCCGATTGTCACCGCCTGCCGATAGTCCACCTGCAGCGTCGCTGCCGCGCTGGGCGGGGTCAGGTAGTCGCAGACCTTGCCCGGGAACACCGAGACCACCCGGTAGGCATGCTCGCCCTCGGCCGCATTCTCGACCGCATGCGAGCTCTGGCTCCCGTCGAGCTCGGCCACCGTCTCCCACGCGCCACCGTCGATGCTGCGCTCGAGCACGAAGCCGGTCTCGCCGCCCACCGCGGCCCAAGCCACCGTGAAGGCGCCATCGAAGTCGATCGCCTTGCCGGACAGGTCCTCGTACTCGGTCTGCACCGGCTGCATCGTCACCGGATCGGCGCCGGCGCCGGCGCTGTGAATGTCCGCCGTCAGCGTGAAGCTGGAATCGGCGCCCAGCCAGTTCTCGATGCGCGCGATATAGGTGCCGGCGCCCGACAGCGGCGCATCGATCGACTCCACGCCGCCCGGGTTGCCCGAGGAACCGATCTGGTTTCCGTCCGGATCCAGCAGGAACAGGTCCAGGTCCGGATAGGCGGAATTGGTCACCGCATCGGCTTCCAGCTGGAGCACCATCCGGAACGAACCCGAGTCGATCTCGATCGGGACGTCCAGGTAGGTCTTGTCGGTACCCAGCTGATCGGAGACCTCCGAGACGCCCGCTCCGATCACGCCGTTGTACTGGCGGCTCTCCACGATCGCTCCGCCGCCGATCGCCGGCTGCGAATTGACGGCACGGAAGTACACCGGCATCGACAGCGTCTCGCTGCCGTCGCTGCGCTCGGCCACCACGTACCACTGGAATTCGGCCAGGGACTCGCCCGCGAAGGCGTCGCTGTCGAGCTCCAGGCTGGCCGTGAACGTGGCCTGGCCGTTGGCCGGCACGTTGACGGTCGCAGGCGACACCAGGGCGCGCACGCCCGGCAGCTCCAGGCCGCGGTTGTTCTCCACGCGCAGCGTGTAGCCGCCCGCCTGCCCGCGCACGTCGCGGAGCACCGCCTGCACGCCTTCGTTGCTGACGCACTGGTTGTTGAGCACCGGCACGTTGGCGAAGGAGTGGCTGCCCAGGATGCCCGGCCGCTCGATGCCGTCGCCGAGCACGCCCATCATTGCCCTGGCGTTGGCGGCACGGAACGCGTCGACCAGGCCACCACCCTGCGAGTGGATCGTCGGGTTGTGGCTGCCGAAGCTGTCCGGGTTGTTGTTGCCGTCGCGCATCGGCGTTGCGGTGTTGATCAGCGCCGTACGCACCATGTCCGGGGTCCAGGAGGGATTGGCCTGCTTGACCTGGGCGGCGATGCCGGCCACGTGCGGGCTGGCCATCGAGGTTCCCGAGACCGCCCCGTAGTTGACGCCGTTGGCGGTGGCTCCGAGCGCGCCCAGCAGGCTCGCCGGAGGCACGGCCGCCAGGATGTTGACGCCTGGCGCCGACAGGTCCGGCTTGACCTGGCCGAATCCGGAGACCGGCCCGCGCGAACTGAACCCGGCGACCTCGGCCTGGAACGCTCCGGTGGCCGCCTCCAGGCGGATCTGCTGCGTGGAGACGGTGCCGTTGACCGGCGTGGTGTCCATCAGCGAGATCAGGTAATCGGCATCGGCCGGCTTGATCGTCGCCGCCGGGATGGTCCCGAACACTGCGGTCGCATTCTCGGTGTTGGAGATCATCAACACCGCCCGGGCACCGGCCAGCGCACCATTGTTCGCCGTCTCGGCGAACAGCGCCGCGCCGCCATTGCGCACCAGGGCGATCTTGCCGACGACCGAGGCCGGCCACTGCGCCACGGTGGTGGCACCCGCCACGTACACGTACTGCTCGCTGATGCCGCCGGCTGCAGGCGCCGGGGTCCCGGCCATCGGGAACACCTTGATGTCCTGGCGGCCGTCGGGCGTGAGCACGTCGGTGAACCAGGCCGCGGCCGCGCCCGGGTCGGTGGAGGCCGCGACCGAGATCACGTGGGTGCCCACCGACGGGGAGCCCACGATGCCCGGTACGTTGCCGGAGTTGCCGGCAGCGGCGACCACGATCGAGCCGGCCAGCGCCGCATTGCTGGCCGCGATCGCGCTGGCGCCATTGGGGTTGCCGTTGGGCGAGCCCAGGCTCAGGTTGATCACGTGCGCGAACGGCTTGGGGAAGCCGGTCAGCGTGCGGCGGCTGACCGAGTCCTCCAGCGACAGCAGGATGGTTTCGCTGCGGCAGCCGCCCAGCGGATTGGGCAGCCCGAGGCCGCTGATCGTGGACAGGATGGTCGAGCACACCGAGTACGAATGCAGTCGGGTCTGCGGCGCCACGCCGTGCAGCGGGACGTCGTCCGCGGTCAGCGGGACGCCGTCGGCGCCGGCGGCGTGGCCCAGGTAGCCACCGGCCGTCGAGGCCACGTGGGTGCCATGGCCGAAGCCGTCCTCGACTACGGGATCTCCGAACGGAATCTGGTAGACGACCTTCTTGTTTTCCGGCACCAGCACGCTGGAGGGCAGCACACCCAGGCGCGGCGGCGTCAGGTCGCCTCCGAACATCTCGTGGTGCCACTCGATGCCGGTGTCGATCACCGAGATGTGGATGCCCTGGCCCTCGTAGCCCTCGCGCAGGTCGTCGAAGGGCCCGGTTTCGGCGACGCCGCCGTAGAGCTCGGGCGCGCGCGTGAACGGCACGCTGCGGTCGAGCTGGGTGGTGATGAACTCGGGGCGATGGACCCGCTTGACGCCGGGCACCGTACCGATGCGGTTGACCTCGGTCACCGGCACGTCCACGGCCACGCCGTTGAGCACCATCGTGTAGCGGTACTGGACGGTGGCAGCGGGCAGCCCCTCGTAGTTGGCGATGTCCACGGTCTTCAGGTCCGCGTCGATGCCGCTGGCGGCGATGCGCTGCAGGACCTGGTCCTGTTCCGACTTCAGGGAGTCGCGGTAGTTCTGCAGCTGTGTCTCGGAAACGCTGGTGCCGGACTGGCGCTTCTTTGCCATGTACACGGCACCGGCATCGCCTTCGAATTCGACGATGACCGTGGTGGTGGTTGTGGCATCGGCGCCGGCGGCGCCGGCCGCGAGCGCCAATGCGATCGAGGTGGAAAGCAGGGATTTCATGGTCGGTTCCTCAGGTTGGATTCGCAGTTCCCCGTAGGAGCCGGCGTTGCCGGCGACCGATGCGCTGGATCGCCGGCAACGCCGGCTCCTACGGACAGGGGCTCACAGCAGTTCCTGGATCAGTTCGATCTGTACGGTCTTCAGAAGGGGGTTCACGGTGATCAGCAGCAGGTCGGTCAGGCCGTCGTCTGCGGACGGCTCTTCCGGTTCCGAGGTGGCGATCCCTGCGCTCGAGTCGGCCGTGCCGTCAGTGCGCTCGTAACCGGTCACCTTGACCTTGAAACTGAAGGTCTCGCCGCTGGAGTTGGCGAACTGCAGGGTGCGTGTGCCGGTGGTTTCGCCGGGACTGAACTCGCCGTCGGCGCCGATGCGGTCGGAGTAACCGAAGCGTGCCCGGTCGGTCGGCGAGGTGCCGCTGCCGCCGTTGTCGGCGTTGACCACGCGCACGGTCCCGGACGCGGACTTGATCAGGAAGATGTCCAGGTCGATCGCCGGCACGAAGGTCTGGCTCCAGCCGTTGGTCAGCGCCAGGTCGAACTGGAAGACGCCGCCCTGGTAGCCCAGGTTCGAGCTCACCAGCGTGATCTTCGGCGTGAGGTTGCGCGCCTTGCGCGGATCCACCAGCACCTCGCGCGTTTCCGAGGGCAGCGTGACGTAGTAGCCGATGCGGCCTTCGTGGAAGGCGCGCACGTAGAAGGCCAGTCGCCCGGACGGCTGTCCGTCCAGGACCACGCCGGTGGCGCCGCCGTCCGTGGTGCTGTGGACGATCGTGAACTCGCCGGCCTCGACCGAGCGATAGACCTCGTAGCCCAGCTCACCGCCGGCGCCGGTCCAGCGCAGGGTCACGCTGTCGTCGAAGCTCACCGGTGTGCCGTCGGCATCGACGCCCTCCTCCTCGAAGGCCTGCAGCAACGGCGGCTCGCCGCCGAGCTCCTGGGTCACTTCCAGCTGGTAGGGCGTGGGCCCATTGGCCCAGCCGTTCACGCGCAGGGTCCAGGGGCCGCGCTGGTCGATGCCGTGGGTGATCGACTCCGGACCGCCGGCATTGGTGGAGCTGGCGACGATCTCGCCGGAGGGATCGAGCAGGAACAGGTCCAGGTCGGGGATGTCCGCCGCGATTTCGTCGAACCGCAGATCCGCCAACAGCCGGAAGGTGCTGTTGCGCACCTGGACCGGATGGTCGATGTAGGTCACGCCCTCCACCGCCTGCAGGCCCAGGTCGGAGGCCGGCATCAGGCCGTCGATGGTCTCCCCGACCGTGTCCGAAAGCGTGGCCGGTTCGCTGCGCGTGGGCAGCAGGAAGAACGGCATGCGCAGGGTCTCGCCGCCGTCGCTGCGCGCGGCGACCAGGTAGCCCTGGACCTGGATCGGCGTGCTGGCGCCGTCCGCGTGCGTGCGCACGGTATCGCGGATGGCGTCGCCGTCGATGCTGACCGCCAGCGTGGTCGTCGCCGAGCCGCCGGCCGGGACCGACACGCTGGCGTCGGCGACCGAGGCGGAGATGCCGGCGATGTCGAGGTCGCGGTTCTCGGCCACGCTCAGGGCGTAGGTGCCACCGAGCCCGGAGACGTCGCGCAGCTCGACCTGGACGGTGCTGGCGTGGGTCACGCGGCTGTCGATGACCGGAACCGCCCCGTAACTGTGGCTGGCCAGGATCGAGGGCTGCACGAAGCCATCGCCGGCCACGCCGAGCAGCACCCGTACACCGGCGGCCGCGGCCACGTCGATCAGCCCGGCGCCCTGGGCGATGATGCTGTCCGCGCCACCGCCGTCGGCCAGCGCACGGCCCATCGCGTCGCGCCCGTTGCTGGCGGTATTCATCAGCGCCGCCCGGACCTCGTCGGCGCCCCAGGAGGGATGGGCCTGCTTGAGCAGCGCGGCGGCGCCGGCGGTGTGCGGGGTGGCCATCGAGGTGCCACTGGCCGCGGTGTAGCGCGTGGGGTCGGCCATGGACAGCACCGGCACACCGACCGCCGTGGTCGCCGCCAGCACGTCCACGCCGGGGGCGGCCAGGTCGGGCTTGACCTGGCCCAGGCCCGGCACCGGGCCGCGCGAACTGAAGCCGGCGATGCCCGGCGCGAACAGCGCCTCGTCGACCGGGTTGAGCACGATGCGGTGCGTGGACACGCCGGTGAGGTCGTAGCCCTGGTCCTGCAGCAGCACGCCGGTCTCGCGCGCGGCGGTCAGCAGTGGACGGGCCGAGGGTGCCAGCACGCCGGCGCCGATCTCGCCCGGCTCGTTGTTGTAGACCAGCGTGGCAATCGCGCCCTTGGCTTCGCAATTGGCCGCCTTGTTGGCGAACAGGCCGGTGCCGTTGCCGGCCACCGTGGCGGTGCTGCCGCGCTCGACCAGGCAGATATTGCCGGCCACCGTCGGCGGTACCTGGTCGGGCGTGTCGGCCAGGCCGGCGAACACGTAGCGGCCGCTGACCGGCGAACCGATCGGCTGGCCGAGGTTGGAGTCCGGGGCCTGGTAGACGATGAACTTGCCGTGCGTGGTGCCTTCGATCTCCAGGCTGTTGGGAAACACGCCCGGATCGTTGTGGGCGGCGACCTGGATCGCCAGCCGCGCCATGCCCGGCGAGTCCAGCGTGTTCTGGTCGGGGCCCGCGTTGCCGCCGGCCGCGACCACGATCGCACCGGCGCGAACGGCGTTGTCCGCGCCCTCGGAGAAGAAGTCGTCGGGGTCGCCGGCACCGCCCAGGCTCATGTTGATCACGTGCGCCACCGGCTTGGCGAAGCCGGTCAGCGTGACCGGCGAGACCGCGTCCTCGAGCGCCAGCTGGATCGAGGTGCCCAGGCAGCCGACCGTGGCGCTGGCCGAGCCCACGCCCGAGCACACCTTGTAGCCCATCACCCTGGCCTGCGGCGCCACGCCATGGACGGCGATGTCGTCGACGGTGAGCGGGATGCCGTCGGGCCCCGGCGCATACCCCAGGTAACCGGCGGCGGTCGCCGCCACGTGGGTGCCGTGCCCGAAGTCGTCGATCAGGTTCTCCATCAGGGACAGGTAGTAGATGACCTTCGGATGGGTCGGCACCGAGGCGTTGGCCGGATGGGTGCCGTAGCGCGGCGGAGCCGGGTCGCCACCGAACTGCTCGTGGCTCCAGTCCACGCCCGAATCGACGATGGCGATGTGGATGCCCTGGCCTTCGTAGCCCTCCCGGAAATCGTCGTACTGGGTCAGTTCGCGCACGGCGCCGTACAGCTCCGGTGCGCGCGTGTAGTCGACACTGCGATCCAGCCGGATCGTGAACCAGCGGTCCTCGTGCACGGCGGCGACTTCGGGCATGGCGCGGATCGCGGCGACCGCCGGGTCCGCGACCTGGATCGCCACGGCGTTGTGGATCAGCGTCCAGCGCAGTGGCACACCCAGCGTCGTGCCGTCGGGCTGCGGGATCGCCACGGTGGCAGGGACGAAGGCGATGCCCTGTGCGCCGAGCCGGTCGAGGAACGCCTCCTGCTGCGCGGCCAGGTCGGCGCGACGCGCCTGGATGGCGTCGGCATCGAGCGGGGAGCCCGCCGCCCGCGCCTGCGCGATGGCGTGCGCCGCAGGCGGCGCCTGCAGCACCACGATCTTGTGGACGTCGTCGGTGGCGCCGGCCGGCAGGGCCTGGGCCATGAAGGCTGCCGTGAGCACGGTGGCCAGTACGCGGGCACACAGCCTTTCTATTGGCCTGTCCATTGCGCTCCCCCCGGAGTCTTGGTCTGGAAGTTCGACCCGTTTCGGGTCCTCCGGAAGGCTCGCAGCAGCCGCAACGGCATCACATCGGTGAGGGCCCCCAGAACGAGTGGGGGAAATCCCCCAGCGAAGCGGCGGCGGGCAGCCGATAGCTGCGCAGGCTGTCGTGCGTGGGTCCGGCGCTGGCCCGGGCGCAGGCAGCGCATGCATCCACGCCCGTCATCGTTCTATCCTGCATCGGCGTCGGGGAGGTCCACGTACCTGAAAAGGCACCCAGCCACCGCATTGCTTGCACTGGCTTTCGCCGCTCCGGCGCCGGCCGGCGATGCCCGTTGCCTGGTCGAGGCGGCGCGCGCGCAGGTCGGCGTGACGCTGCACTACGACCCCGCGTACCGGAGCATCCCGTATCCGGACGGCGACGTGCCGGCCGATCGCGGCGTGTGCAC
>DASRZM010000017.1:0-8311 GCA_035686365.1 Lysobacteraceae bacterium
GCGCGATCACATCCAAACCGTACTGACGCCGGTAGGCCTCGAGCAGCAGATCGGCGGCGCCCTTGCTGGCGCCGTACAGATCCTTGGCGCGCAGCGGTGCGTCATCGGCCACCGGTGCCGGCGGGGTGGCGCCGAAGGCGGACGCCGAGGAGAGCTGGACCATGCGCCGCAGGGCGCGCTGGCGCGACGCCTCCATCAGGTTGATGGTGCCGACCACGTTGGTCTCGCACACCAGGTATGGGTTGTCGCGGGCGAGCATCGGCCCGGAGATGGCCCCGCCATGCACGATGGTATCGACGTCCCACTGCTCGAGCAGGCGATAGATGAGATGCACATCGCTCAGCCCGCCCAGCACATGCTGGACTCCCTGGGCCGGCGTCGCCGGCGCGACCAGATCGAGCCCGACGACGCGATGGCCCTGTGCCACCAGCGCCGTAGCCACCGGCAGACCGATGAAGCCGCTGGCACCGGTCACCAGCACCGTGGTCGCCGCCATGTGCGCTACCTCATGCCAGTGATGCTGCTGCTGGTCGCGCGCGGGTCACGCTGCGGCCAGCGCCAGTATCGACCTCACGCCAGCGGCACGCGTTGTCGCTGATGCAGCGATAGGGCCTGGCAAAATAGCGCACCTGCGGCTCCCAACCGCGATGGTCGCCGGCAAACTCATGGGCGACCGGCAGCGGTGCACCGCTACCGGTCTCCTCGACGTGCACGTACACGCCATCGTCGGTGGTGATGAATGACATCGACGTCGGTCCTCTCGTGACTGCTCGAGCTTCGTTGTCCGTCGGCGCCGTCAGGGCGCCGCACCGGCATCCGCGGCGTCCTGACGGCGCCGACGCAACAGAATGGAGCCCACCGCCAGGGCGGTCAGGGCGAGGCCGAGGACATCGGTCTGCCACTGCACGTAGATCATGCACACCGCGGCGCTCAGGCCGAGCAGGATCTCGTGCGGCTTCATGGGCAGGATGAACCAGGCGGTGGTGGTCGCCGACAGCACGATGACACCGAACGAGGCGGTCACGAAGGCCCAGCACACCGCCAGCACCGGGCCGTCCATCAGCAACTCGGGGCCATACACGAACATGTAGGGAATGATGAACACCGACAGGCCGAGGCGGAAGGCGATCAGGCTGGTCCGCCAGGGATCGGTATTGGCCACTGCCGCGGCCGCGTAGGAGGCCACCGCCACCGGCGGCGTGATCGCCGACTTGGAGGCGCAGTAGATGATGAACAGGTGGGCCGCCACCACGCTCACCCCCAGTTCCTCCAGGCCGGGCACCAACAGCGCGGCCAGGATGATATAGGCGGCGGAGGTGGGCATGCCCATGCCCAGCACCACGGCCACCAGCATGGTCAATACCAGGGCCAGCAGCAGATGGCCATCGGCGAAGTTCAGGATGATGCTGCTCAGGCGCAAACCGAGACCGGTCATGACGATGATGCCGGCAATCATGCCGCCGATGGCGCAAGCGATGGTGACCGGCGCGACCATCTTCGGCGCACTGACCATGGCCTCGAAGGTGATGCGGTGGATACGGCGCCGCGCAGCCGGATCGAGCAGCACGACCAGGGCGAACAAGGCGACGATGGCCCAGAAGCCGGCCCTGGTCGGTGTGTAGCCCTGCAGCAGCAGCCAGATCATGACGAACAGCGGCACCATCAGATAACCGCGCGCGAGCAGCACTGCCCACACCCCGGGCAGATGCTCGTCCAGCAGCGGGCGCAGATCGTTCTTGCGGGCCTCGAAATCGACCGTGGCATAAACCGCGATGAAGTACAGCGCGGCCGGCAGCAGCGCCACCTGCATGACCTGCGTGTAGGGGATACCGGCGAACTCGACCATCAGGAAGGCGGCCGCGCCCATGATCGGCGGCGTCAGCTGACCGCCGGTGGAGGCCACCGCTTCGACGCCGGCGGCAAACGGTGCACGGTAGCCGGCGCGGCGCATGGCGGGGATGGTGAACGGCCCGGTGGTGACGACGTTGCCGGCCGACGAGCCCTGCAACATGCCCATGAAGGTGCTGGTCACCACCGCCGTCTTAGCCGGGCCGCCGACCGTACGCCCGGTCAGCGCGCGGGCGATGTCGATGAAGAACTCACCGGCGCCGGAAGCCATCAGGAAGGCGCCCAGCAAGACGAACAGGAATATGTAGTTCGCCGTCACCTTGACCGGCTCGTTCCAGATGCCGTCCGGCGAGAGATAGAACTGCTCCAGCAGGCGGTGCACACCCTGACCACGGTGCCAGAAGGGGTCCGGCATGTAGGGCCCGACGAACACGTAGGTGATGAACACGGTGACGACGATGACCAGCACCCAGCCCACCGTGCGCCGGGCAGCCTCCAGCAGCACCACGCTCATCACGGTGGCGAGCAGCAGTTCGATGGGCAGCAGCGGGTCGAACCAGATGAAGCGGTCGAGGACGTACTCGAAGTTCCAGGCGATGTAGGCACACGCGGCGATGGCACCGACGCTCAGCAACAAATCCCAGGCCACGGCGACGTCGCGCAGCACGGACCGTGGCTGGTCGAAGCGCAGCACCAGGCTGCGCCCGAACAGCACGACCAGGGCGAAGCCCACGTGCACCGGGTAGTGCACGAAAGGTGGTGGGATGATGCTGCCGGCCACGATCAGGTGGTAACTGGACATCATCAGCGCCACCGCGATGGTCCACCGGTCGGCCACCCTGGCGGCCCGCGTCCGCGGCGCTGCGGCGCTGCCGGCAGCGGCCATGTCGGAAGCTTGTGCGGACACCATGAGCGTTCAGACCGGAAGCTTGCCGTCCGAGGGGGCGTTCAATCCGCGGGTACGGGTGAGGCGGGTGACGCGCCTGATGGAGGCCGCTGCCTGACGGCCCCCATCAGGCGGCCCGCTTCAGCGCAGCAAACCAGCTTCCTGGTAGTAGCGCCGGGCGCCGGGGTGCAGGTCCAGAACCATCACGCCAGGCATCGATTTCGGGTTGAATTGACGCAGCGCCGGCCCGATGCGACTGATCGCTTCGGCGTTCTCCGCCAGCGTCTTGACCAGCCAGTAGGCGTGCTCCTCGGGCAGACTGGCGGGCACGATGAGGATGGTGTCATCAGAGATGGTCGGCACGTCGGCGTCGATGCCGGGATAGCTGCCGGCGGGGATCACACCGCGTCCGTAGCCTGGATTCGCTTTGCGCAGGGTCTCGTAAGCCGCATCGTCGATCGGCAGCAGGCGGATGGGGACGGTCGCCGACAGTTCGGAGAAGGCAGCCGTTGGCGGGTTGGTGGTGGCGATCATGCCCATCGCCTGACGGTCACGCACGGCCTGCGAGCCGACGCCTGGACCACCACGCACGACGATATCGAGATCGGATTCACCCGCCAGACCATAGGCCTTCAGGGTGTCCTCGAAGATTTGCCGTGAGCCGGTAGCCATCGACTGCGAGGCCATGCGCTGGCCCTTCAACTGCGCGTAGCTGGTGACACCGCTCTCCACCGTCACCGCCGTATGGGCGACCTGCGGGAACAGCACGGCCAAGCCCATGACGCCGGTCACCGGCTGCTTGAACGCACCCTGCCCGGTTTTCGCCATGTAGTTGGCCGTGGTCAGTGCAAAGCCCACCTCGGCGTTGCCGGCGGCGATGTTCATCACGTTGGAATTGCCACCGCCCTGCTCGGGCGTGGTGGAGACACCCGCCTCGGTGAGGATCTGGGCAATGCCCGCCGAATAGGCATACCAGGAGCCGCCCGGTGCGCCGGTCAGCAATGTGATGCGCTGCAGTCCGGCGGGTACCTGTGCGGTGGCCGTCCCGGTGGGCACGACACCCAGCGCCAGGGCCGCAATCGCCAGCAACGTTGACAATCCCGTGGTCTTCTTCATGGCAAGAACTCCTTGTGGTCGCACCGGGGCAGTTTCCCGCCCATGCATCAGGCCGTCTTCGCCTCGCCCAGCACCTGCTCGACGAAGCGCATGTCGACGCACTCCTCATAGGCGGGTTGACGGCCAATCAGTCCCCCCGAGGCCAGGCTGGCGGCCTGCCGTTCGAAACCTTCCCGCGACAGGAGCGGCGTCTTGCCCCAGACCTCGTTGTCCAGGTAGCGCCGGATGGCGCCGCTCAGGATGGCGCGCTGCAGGCCGGGAAAGTAATCCGCCACCAGTTCGGCAAGCTGATCCGCCGAGTGCGCCGCGACCCAGCGCTGCGCCGCGTAGATGCCGCGCACGAAGCCTAAGGCCACGTCCGGCTGGTCGGCAAGAAAGCGCTTGGTGGCGTACAGCGTGGTGTAGCTGGTGAGCCCACGCTGGGCGGCCGCATACCAGATGTGACCGGCACCGGAACTCGTCAGCCTCTGCGTATCGGGCTCGAAAAGCTGCACCACGTCGAGTTCACCCTCGCCGAGGGCCGCGACGTTCTCGGCCATGCTGCGGTCGGCCACGCGCTGCACAGCCGCCGGGTCGAGACCGGCGCGGCGCAGATCCTCCTGCAGGCACATCCACGGCGTGGGCACTTCGCTCACCGTGCCGACGCGCAGGCGCAGCAGATCGGCCAGTTGGAAGTCCGGCCGCGGCTCACGGCCGATCAGGTAGAAGGGATCACGCGCCACCACCTCGCAGAAGCACATGGTGTCGCTCTCGGGATGCTCGTGGCGGTCGAGCATGACCCGCATCGGGCCGCCCCACACCACGTGCGCCTGACCGCTGCGCAGCGCCTCGCCGATGTGCACGCCCGCCGGCACCGCACCGAACTCGATGTCCAGCCCCTGCTCCTCGAGGGTGCCGAGACTCAATGCAGCGTAATAGGGCGTATAGAACACGGCCCTGAAGCTTTCCCACAACACGTACGGCACGATGTGTTCTCCCGCCGGCGTCGAGCGATCTCCGCGACCGGCGACGTTACACCGTCAACCCCGTACTGGCCACCATGCCGGGTCCTGTCGTGTCATCCCGGCCACCATGGCATCTTCGCGTTGTGCCGCGACAGCCCGTCGTCGTCTCGGCTGCCGCGGGTTAGACTGGCACGGCCACCATCTGCTGACAGGACGAATGGCATGGAGCAGGTACCGGCACGCGACGCAACGCAAGCAGGGCGGGCCTCGAAGCGAGCGCCACGCGCGCGGGTGCTGGAGCACGCGATCCGCGGCAAGCGGGCATGGACACGCGCGTCGATCCGCGACGCGGACTTCCGGGTGGTGCTCGGTGCCGATGTGCTGCGCGAGATCGCTGCCTGCATGGAGCTCCTGCGCCTGAACCCGCTGCAGACCGAGCTCCTGTCGCCCGAGGACTATCGTCTTGCACGCACCCGCATCCTCATGTGCCGGGTGCGCCGCGTGCTCGAGTCGGGGGTCGGCTTCGCGGTGCTCGATCGCCTCCCCGTGGACAGCTACGACAAGGAGCAGCTGAAAGCCATCTACTGGCTGCTCAGCGGACTGATGTCACGTCCGGTGGCCCAGTCGTTCAGGGGCACCATGCTCTACGACGTGCACGACACGGGTCGCATCAAGGGCCCCGCGGTACGGGCAGACGTCACCCGTCAGGAGCTCGCCTTTCACACAGATTACGGCTACAACGAAGCGCCGCAGTTCATCGGCCTCGCGGCCCTGCGCAGCGCGCGCAGTGGCGGCCGCAACAGCTTTGCCAGCCTGTACGCGGCGCACAACGTGCTGCGCCGCGAGGCCCCGGACCTGCTCGCCCGCCTCTACGAGCCGTTCTGTCTGAACCGTTACGGGGAGCACGCTGCCGGGGATCCGCGCTTCAGCCGCCACCCGGTATTCGCCTACGACGGGCGCACCCTCAAGGCACGCTTCAATCACCGCAACATCGTCGCCGGCCATGACCTCGCGGGCGAGGCGCTGGACGGCACCGGAGCGGCCGCGATCGACGCCTTGACCACGATCCTGGAGTCCACGGCGCTGCGACTGGACCTCGACCTCGCGCCCGGGCAGATCCTGTACACGATGAACTGGCGGATCGCGCACAGCCGCACCGAGTTCGTAGACCACGTCGATCCCGAGCGCCGCCGGCATCTGGTGCGCATCTTCCTGCGCGACCACGGCGCGCGCACATATAACGGCTAATCACTCCCCCGGCGCGAGCGGATCGGGCCGTTTGACACTGCGGGAAGGCTATGACGAGCAGATCCGCCGCCACTGCGCCGCCTACGACGGCGCGCAGGCGCAGCCACGCACAAGAGCGCGCGACGCCCTCGTCGATGTCTACGCCCGATACGAAGCCGAGAACCTCTGCAATCGCGGGGCGCCGGCCGGCAACACGAATCGCACGCAGCAGGTCGACACGATGCGTCTCGAGGGATCCTGTCATTGCGGCGCGGTACGGTTCTCGCTTCAGTCCGCGCATCCGTACCTGTTCAACTTGTGCTACTGCGAGATCTGCCGCAAGACCGCCGGTGGCGGCGGGTTTGCGATCAATCTGAGCGGCGACTACGACACCCTGCAAGTCGAAGGCCGCGACCAGGCAGGCGCTGCACACGGAGATCACGAGGCGGCGAGATGCGGCTACCGCCCTCGATCGCCAGCGGGCGGCGACGGAACTCGATCGAGTCTTCGCGGACATGGTCGAGCACCTCGATGCTCGCAGCGACGAGGAGCCGAGCTATTTCGACGTGGGGCACGCCGGTGCTGCAGATCTCGAGATCCTGTTTCACGCCGCCGCACGGCTGTACCCGCACGCACCGTGGCAGATCATCGACGAGCAGGAGGCGCTGCGGGTCGACATCCCGGCGCTCGACCTGGAGGCAAGCTGCTTGACGACTTTCGGCCAGCTCGGTGAGAGCCTCGGCTTCGCCGTGTTTCCGTCCCTGGTCGCGTTCGATGGGGGAGATTCAGGTGGCCACAGGTGGAGGAGTTCGGCCGGCCGCCGGCGGCATTGAGCCACCCCATGGCTCGTGGCGGCACCCTGTGCAGGGCAGACGCCGAATCCACGCCGTCTACCTCGGTGGTAGCGAGCGCACGAATGACAGGCTGGCCCGGACCCACGATTGCAGGTCCTCGTCTGACTCGATGCCTTCCGGCGCCACGTAGACGAAGCCCTTCATCGGCTTGCCGGTGAAATCCATCTCCCTGGCGTGAGGGCGCGATAGCGAGCTGGCATGCTGGTCCGGCCCGACCCGGACCATGAGGGTGTCGTTGACGACGCCACACGCCATGTGGCCATCGACCATGAACGCGATGCCGCCGAACATTCGCTTTTCGACGACCCGGGCCTCGGACCCGAGTGCCTCCCTGAGGCGCTCGGCGACTCCTTCATCGTAAGCCATGCTCGACACCCTGCAGCCGGTTACAGCCCAGGAACGAGGCGCTCACCGCCGAAATGCTCGTCAGAACGATTCATTGCCTCTACGCCGAGGTGACACCCATGGAAAACAGGCGGGGGCGTCTGGCACGAGTCGCTCGGCGAGAATCTATCCCGTCTCCATCGGCAGAGAGGAATCGCTCGCCCACTCGGACATCGATGCGTCATAGACCACCACGTCGTCCTTGCCGAGCAGCGCGAGCACGAAAGCGGCGCTGCTCGCCGCGATACCACCTCCGCAGTAGGTGATGACGGATCTGGCATCAAGCGCACCCGCTTCGGCGAATTTCTGCCGCAACGACTCCAGAGGGAGATATGCGTGAGTCTCGGGGTCGACCAGCGATTGCGCCGGGACATTCACACTCCCGGGAATTCGTCCCGGCCGTCCGTAGTGTACCCCACCAGTGCCTTGATGCTGCTCTTCCGTCAACGCATTCAGCAAGCAGCAACCCGTGTCCCGCATCCCCGCCAGCACACCGTTCTTGTCGGTGAACCTCTCCGGGTGGGAACGCGCAACGAAAGATCGAGGTTCGATCACGAAGTCTTCGTCCGACACCGGCCGATTCTCGCGCCTCCATTTCCGCCAGCCTCCGTTCAGAACGGCGGCATCATCGAATCCGAATGCACGCAACATCCACCAGACTCGCGCTGCCCACATGTTCATGCGGCGATCGTAGAGCACGACGCGGACACCGTCTCCGACGCCGAGAGCCGACATCGCCGCTGCGAACCGGGCGGCGGAAGGAAGCATGAATCTGAAGCGACTCTCGTGGTCGCAGATTTCGTCGACGAGGTCCACGAAACCGCTCCCGGGAATGTGCGCCTTCGCCCAGGTCGCTCGTCCCGACTCGGCCCGGTACCCGAACGGCTCGATGGGTCGATTGACCGCCGTGCACTCCAGTATTCGAACCGAGGCATCGCCGAGACGAGCTGCGAGCCACCCGGTCTCGACAAGCCATTTACTGGAAACGCTGGTCATCTGGCTCTCGCGGATCGTTTGAGGGTCGACAGAGCCTGATGCGTGCCTCACGCGCT
>DASRZM010000018.1:0-13924 GCA_035686365.1 Lysobacteraceae bacterium
CTGACCACGGCGACGGAGCGGTGTCGATGCTGGCTGTGCGCGGGGCGCCGAAGCGCGTGTTCAACGTGCACCTGGACACCGTGCCCGATTCGCCGCACTGGCGCGCCGATCCGCTGAAGCTGCGCGTGGAGGCCGATCGCGCCGTCGGCCTGGGCGCCTGCGACATCAAGGGCGCGGCGGCGTGCCTGCTGGCGGCGGCTGCGGATACCGGCGGCGATGCGGCGTTTCTGTTCAGCAGCGACGAGGAGGCCAACGATGCGCGCTGCATCGAGGCCTTCCTGGCGCGCCGTCATGGGTTCACCGAGGCGATCGTCGCCGAGCCGACCGGGTGCGAGGCGGTCCTGGCGCATCGCGGCATCGTCTCGGCGCAGATCGGCTTCCGCGGCAGCGCCGGGCACGCCTCGTCCGCGGATGCCGCGCGCGACAGCGCCGTGCACGCGCTGATGCACTGGGGTTCGGCGGCGCTGGAGCATGCCGGCAGCTTCGCGCACGAGCGCTTCGGCGGCCTGACCGGACTGCGCTTCAACATCGGCCGGGTCGAGGGCGGCATCAAGGGCAACGTCGTGGCGCCGGCCGCCGAGGCGCGCTTCGGCTTCCGCCCGCTGCCCTCGCAGGATCCCGACGCGCTGCACGCGCAGTTCCGTGGCCTCGCCGATCCTGCCGCGCTGGCGCTGTACGCGGAGTCCTTCCGCGGACCGGCGCTGCCGGCCGGCGACATCGACCTCGCCGAGCTCCGGCGCCTGGCCGCTCGCGAATTGGCCGACTCGCTGGGACTGCCGGTCGGTCACGCCGTGGACTTCTGGACCGAGGCCTCGCTGTTCTCGCGCGCCGGGCTCACCGCGCTGGTGTACGGGCCCGGCGACATCGCCCAGGCGCACACCGCCGGAGAGTGGGTCGCACTGGACCAGCTCGCCACCGCTTTCGCAAGCTACCGCCGGCTGCTCGCATGACCATGCACATCGACGTCCGACCCACCATCGTGCGACTGCTGTCCAACATGGCCAGCGCCAAGGAGATCCACCAGTACCTGAAGCGCTTCTCGCAGCTGGATGCGGCGCGCTTCGCCGTGGTCAAGGTCGGCGGCGCGGTCCTGCGCGAGGAGTTGCCGGCACTGGTGTCCTCGCTGGCCTTCCTGCAGCAGGTGGGCCTGACGCCGATCGTGCTGCACGGCGCCGGTCCGCAGCTGGACGTGGAACTGGCCGCCGCCGGCATCGACAAGCGCATCATCGATGGCCTGCGCCATACCTCGCCCGAGGCGCTGGCGATCGTGCG
The DNA here is from genome assembly GCA_035686365.1 of Lysobacteraceae bacterium. Taxonomy (GTDB): domain Bacteria; phylum Pseudomonadota; class Gammaproteobacteria; order Xanthomonadales; family Xanthomonadaceae; genus DASRZM01. The sequence continues at coordinate 1,273 of DASRZM010000018.1, forward strand.
CCGGGTATTCCAGGCCGAGAACCTGCGCCTGGTCGAGGCCCTGCAGGCCGAGGGCGTGCGCGCCACCTCGATCCTGACCGGGGTGTTCGAGTGCGCCTTCCTGGGCCGTCGCCGGTTCGGGCTGGTCGGAAAGGTCGAGCGCGTGCACCGCGACTCCATCGATGCGGCGATCAAGGCCCACTCGATCCCGGTGATCGCCTCGCTGGGCGAGACCGGGGGCGGCCAGATCCTGAACGTCAACGCCGACTGGGCCGCCAACGAACTGGTCAAGACGCTCAAGCCCTACAAGATCGTGTTCCTGACCGGTACCGGCGGGTTGCTCGACGCCGATGGCCAGGTCATCGACTCGATCAACCTGCGCACCGAGTTCGCCGGGCTGATGCGCCAGGACTGGGTGCACTCGGGCATGCGCGTGAAGCTGCAGCAGATCCACGATCTGCTCATGGCGCTGCCCGGAGAGGCCTCGGTCTCGATCACGCGTCCGGACGAGCTGGCCAAGGAGCTGTTCACCCATCGCGGCTCGGGCACGCTGGTGCGGCGCGGCGAGAAGATCCGTCGCCTCACCCGCTGGGACGCGCTGGACCGCTCGCGGCTGGCGGCGCTGATCGAATCCAGCTTCCGCCGGCGGCTGGCACCGGATTACTTCGACAAGACCCGGCCATACCGCATCTACGTCAGCGAGAACTACCGCGCCGCGCTGGTGCTCACGCGCGAGAACGGCACGCCGCACCTGGACAAGTTCGCAGTCAGCGACGATGCCCAGGGCGAGGGACTGGGACGCGCGGCCTGGCAGGTGATGCGCGCGGAGAACCCGAAACTGTTCTGGCGCTCGCGCCGCGAGAATCCGGTCAACGAGTTCTACTTCGCCGAGTCCGACGGCTGTATCAAGGGCGATCCCTGGTACGTGTTCTGGTACGGCCTGGATTCCTTCGCACAGATCACCGATGCGGTCGCGCACTGCAATGCGCGACCGGCGACCCTGAAGCCATGAGCACACAGGTCTGCAGCATCGGGCTGGTCGGCGCCCGCGGTCATGTCGGCTCGGAGCTGATCCGCCTGCTGGGTGCGCACCCGCATTTCGAGCTGGCCTTCGTGTCCTCGCGCGAGCGCGCCGGGGAGCGCCTGGCCGACCACGAGGACGGCTGCGCCGGCGACCTGCGCTACGTGTCGCTGGATCCGGTCGCAGTGGCCGGGCAGGGCGTGGATGGGGTCGTGCTGGCCCTGCCCAACGGGCTCGCCGCACCGTTCATCGCGGCACTGGACGCGCGGGCGCCGCAGGTCGTGATCCTGGACCTGTCCGCCGACTACCGGTTCGACGATGCCTGGCACTACGGCCTGCCCGAACGGACCCGGGCGCAGGCCGCCGGTCGCCGCCGGATCAGCAACCCCGGCTGCTACGCCACCGCGATGCAGCTCGCCCTGGCGCCACTGGTGGAGCTGCTGCAGGGACCGGCGCAATGCTTCGGCGTGTCGGGGTACTCGGGCGCGGGCACCAGTGCCTCGGACCGCAACGACCCGGACAAGCTGCGCGGGAACCTGATGCCGTACACGCCGGTCGGTCATGTCCACGAGCGCGAGACGAGCCGGCAGCTCCGGCACCCGGTCGAGTTCCTGCCGCACGTGGCGCCGTACTTCCGCGGCCTGACGGTGACGGTGAACGCACACCTGGACGATGCGCCGACGCTGCCGGCACTGCGTGCACGTTTCGAAGCCGCCTATGCGCACGAGCCGCTGGTTTCGGTGCAGGAGCAGGCGCCCTGGGTCAGCCGGATCGCCGGGAGGCACGGCGCGGTGCTGGGCGGATTCGCCGTCGACGGCCCTCGCGCGGTCGTCGTGGCCACGCTGGACAACCTGCTCAAGGGCGCCGCCACCCAGGCCCTGCAGAACCTCAACCTCGCATTCGGGTTCGACGAGCTGGCGGGCATCCCGGTCGACGCGGGCCAACCCGCATGACCGGCCGCGGACCACTCCCCTCCCCCACGGGAGAGGATCTGATCGGAGACGACCGATGACGGAGCCTGTCTGGAGCAAGCCCGGGTTCGAGATCGACGAACGCATCCAGCGCTTCCTCGCCGGCGAGGACGTGATCCTGGACCGCGAGCTGTTCGCGCACGACATCGAGGCCTCGCGCGTGCACGCGCAGGGCCTGGCGCGCATCGGCATCGTCTCGGAGCAGGAACTGGCCGCGCTCTCGCATGAACTCGATGAACTGGCGGCGGACTTCGCCAGCGGCGCTTTCGTGCTCGACGAGCGCTACGAGGACGGCCATTCGGCGATCGAAGCACGGCTGACCGAACGCCTGGGCGACACCGGCCGCAGGATCCACACCGGGCGCTCGCGCAACGACCAGGTGCTGGTCGCGCTGCGGCTGTGGATGAGGGCAGCACTCACGCAGCTGCAGCAGCATTGCGCTGCGATCGCCGGCGTCGCGCTGGAGCGCGCCGGCACCGAGCCGATGCTGCCGCTGCCCGGCTACACCCACCTGCAACGCGCGATGGTCTCCTCCACCGGGATGTGGTGGGCGGCGTGGGCGGAGGGCTTCATCGACGATGCGGCCTGGACCGTGGCCACGCTGGCGGCGGTGGATGCCAACCCGCTGGGCAGCGCGTCGGGCTACGGCGTCAACCTGCCGCTGGACCGGGACGCCGGCACGCAGGCGCTGGGGTTCGCGCGGCTGCAGGTCAACCCGATCCAGGCGCAGCTCTCGCGCGGCAAGTTCGAGCTGCAGGCACTCGCGGTGCTGTCCTCGGCGCTGCTGGATCTGCGCCGGTTGGCCTGGGACCTGAGCCTGTTCACCACGGCCGAGTTCGGTTTCGTCGAGCTGCCGGCCGCGTACACCACCGGTTCGTCGCTGATGCCCAACAAGCGCAATCCGGACCTGGTGGAACTGCTGCGCGGCAGTTACGCGGTGGCCGCCGGCGCCCGCGCCGAGATCGAGAGCCTGCTGTCACTGCCCTCGGGCTATCACCGCGACCTGCAGTACGCCAAGGCGCCGCTGCTGCGCGCCTTCGGCCACGGCCTGTCCGCGCTGGCGCTGGTGCCCGGGCTGCTGGCCGCGCTGTCCTGGAACCGGCAGCGCATGCGCGATGCCTGCGAGGCGGGCATGTACGCGACCGACAAGGCGATCGAGCTGGCGCGCGCCGGCGTCCCGTTCCGCGAAGCCTATCGCCGCGCAGCCGCCGAGCCGCTGCCCGCGGCCGGCGCCGACCCCGATGCCAGCCTGGCTGCCCGGGTTTCCCCCGGCGGCGCCGCCGACCTGAGGCTCGATGTGCTGCGTGCGCGGCTCCAGGCCCTGTGAGATTGTCGCGACGGCCCGTCCTACGGAGCGGGACGATCGCACCGGCGAAAAGGAAAAGCCCGGCGCGGGGCCGGGCTTTCCGGGAATCGGTGGTCGGGGAGACAGGATTCGAACCTGCGACTTCTACGTCCCGAACGTAGCGCTCTACCAGGCTGAGCTACACCCCGAATGAGCCGCGCATCTTAGCGGCGGGGGTAGGGCCGCGCAAGCGCAGGCAACCGCTCCGGGGCGCCCGCCGCCGGACCGTTCACGGCGCGCGATCCGTGCCCCCGGCGGCCCCGGCACGCCGGCACCGCGCCTAGGCCCGCTGCGCGCCCCCTGATAACCTAGCGCGCTTCCCCAGCCGCGCCCGCCTGCGATGATCAAGCCCCGCACGCCACCTGGCGTCCTCGAGCTGCTGCCGCCGGACCAGATCGCGTTCCAGGCCATGCTCGACACCATCCGCAGCGCGTTCGAACGCTACGGATTCGTGCCGGTGGAAACGCCCGTGATGGAGCTCAGCGAGGTGCTGCTGACCAAGTCCGGGGGCGAGACCGAGCGCCAGGTCTATTTCGTGCAGTCCACCGGGGCGCTGGAGCAGGGCGGCACGCCCGAGCTGGCGCTGCGCTTCGACCTGACCGTGCCGCTGGCGCGCTACGTGGCCGAGCACGAGCATGCACTGGCGTTCCCGTTCCGGCGCTACCAGATCCAGCGCGTGTACCGCGGTGAGCGCGCCCAGCGCGGGCGCTTCCGCGAGTTCTACCAGTGCGACATCGACGTGATCGGCAAGGACACGCTGGCGCTCGCCTACGACGCCGAGATGCCGGCGGTGATCAACGCGGTGTTCGAGGCGCTGGACCTGGGCGAGTTCACCATCGCGCTGAACAATCGCAGGCTGCTGCGCGGCTTTTTCGAGAAGTCGGGCATCGTCGATCCCGAGCGCCAGATGCTGGTGATGCGCGAGGTCGACAAGCTGGGCAAGCGCGGCGAAGGCCACGTGCGCGAGACGCTGTGCGGATCGGCGTTCGCGCTGCCGGCCGCGGGCGTGGACGCGATCCTGGCGTTCGTCGGCACCCGCTCGCAGGGGCACGAGGACGCGCTCGCCAGGCTCGACGCGCTCGGCGGCGGCAACGCCACGCTGGAGCAGGGCGTGTCCGAGCTGCGCGAGGTCCTGGAGCGCGTGCGCCAGTTCGGCGTGCCCGATCACCGTTATGCGCTGGACTTCTCGATCGCACGCGGACTGGACTACTACACCGGAACCGTCTACGAGACCACGCTGGACGCGCACCCGGAAATCGGCTCGGTGTGCGCGGGTGGACGCTACGAGAACCTGGCCGGCTACTACAGCAGATCGCACCTGCCCGGCGTGGGCCTGTCGATCGGCCTGACCCGGCTGTACTGGCAACTGCGCGAGGCGGGCCTGGTCGGTCCCGCCGACAGCACGGTGCAGGCGCTGGTGTGCCAGATGGATCCGGCCGCGCTGGAGGTCTACCTGGACCTGGGCCGGCGCCTGCGCGAGGGCGGCATCAACACCGAGGTGCAACTGGAGCCGGCCCGGCTCGGTAGGCAGCTCAAGCATGCCGACCGCGCCGGCATCCGCTTCGCCGTGATCGCCGGCGAGGACGAGATCGCGCGCGGCAGCGTCACGGTCAAGGACCTGCGCCGTGGCGTCCAGTTCGAGGTCGCGCCCGCCGACCTGGCGCGCACCTTGCGCGTGGAACTGGAGCAGTCGCGGGCCATGCAGCCGGAGGCGGACAGCGGCGCATGAACGATCCGCAGACCATCGTCCTGGATGGACTCAGTCTCACCCGTGCACAACTGGTCACGATCGCGCGGCACGGCGCCGGCGTCGCGCTCGCTCCGGCGGCGCTGGAGCGGGTGGAACGCGCAGCCGCGTTTTTGGCCGACCAGGTACGCCGGCAGGAGCCCATCTACGGGGTCTCCACCGGCTTCGGCAGCAATGCCGATCGCCTGCTCGGCGCGCACCACCTGCGCGACGAGCTGGCCTCGGCGCAACCGCCGCAGCGCGACAGCTCGCTGCTCGAGGAGCTGCAGGAAAACCTGATCCTGTCCCATGCGGTGTGCGTGGGAGAGCCAATCCCGGCCGAAGTCGTGCGCGCGATGCTGGCGATCCGTATCAACACGCTGCTGCGCGGGCATTCGGGCATCCGCGGCTCGACCCTGCAGTCGCTGACCGCGCTGCTCAACGCCGGGGTGGTGCCGGTGGTGCCGGAGAAGGGCTCGGTCGGCGCCAGCGGCGACCTGGCGCCGCTCTCGCACCTGGCGATCGTGCTGCTCGGTGGCGGTGAGGCATTCTTCGACGGCGAGCGCCTGTCCGGCGCCGAGGCGCTGCGACGGGCCGGGCTCGAACCGGTCAGGCTGTCGTTTAAGGAAGGCCTTGCGCTGAACAACGGCACCGCGCAGATGCTGGCCTGCGGCGTGCTGGCGCTGGCCCGCCTGGAGACGCTGGTCGCCACCGCCGACCTCGCCGCGGCGATGTCGCTGGAGGCGTTCGCCGGGCGCATGCGCGCCTTCGACGAGCACGTGCACGCGCTGCGGCCGCACCCGGGGCAGCTCGAGTCCGCGGCCAACCTCCGCCGCCTGCTGGATGGCTCCACCTTGGTGGACATTCCCTATCACCTGGTGCCCCGGTTCCGGCCGTGGCAGCCCGACGCCTGGGTCCGCGAGCAGGACCAGGCGCTGAGCTTCGACATCGCCTGGGACTGGGTGCCGGCGAGCCAGCGCCATGGGCGTGAGCGCTTCTACAAGCGATTCCTGCCGTTCCGCGGCGGCAAGAAGCACCAGCCGCAGGACGCCTATTCGCTGCGCTGCGTGCCGCAGGTGCACGGCGCGGTGCGCGACGCGCTGGCGCAGGCCGCGCGTGTGCTCGAGGTCGAGCTCAATGCAGTCACCGACAATCCGCTGGTGTTCCCGGAGCTGGCCGACAGCGGCCGCATCGAGGACCGCGTGGTTTCGGCCGGCCACTTCCACGGAATGCCGCTGGCGCTGGCGATGGCCTACGTCAAGGCGGCCATCCCGGTGCTGGCCTCGATCTCCGAACGCCGCCTCAACAAGCTGGTGGACCCGGCCACGTCCGACGGCCTGCCCGGGTTCCTGATCGGCAACGAGGACGCCACCGATTCGGGCTTCATGATCGTGCAGTACACGGCTGCGGCGCTGGTCAACGACCTGGCCAGCCGCGCGCACCCGGCCTGCGTCTACAACATACCCACCAGCGCCAACGCCGAGGACCACGTCTCGATGGGCGCCAACGAGGCGCGCCAGGTGCTGGCGATGACCGAAGACCTCGGCCATGTACTGGCGCTGGAGCTGTACACGGCCGCGCAGGCGCTGGATCTGCGGCGGCAGATGATCAACGCCGCGCGCGGCCTGGCCCGGCGCGGCGACCGCGATGCGCTGGCCGGCAAGGTCGCGGGCGCGCCGGATCCGGCCCGGCCGCAGCACAGCCAGTTCCTGGAGGAAGTCGATGCACTGATGCGCGAACTGTCAGCCAGCGAGGAATTCCATCCGGCGCCTGCGGTCGCCCGCGCCCAGGCGCGCCTGCGCCAGGACATCGGATTCATGCCGCGCGACCGCGCGATGGACCGCGACATCGCCGCCGCCTGCAGGCTGGTCGAGTCCGGCGCGCTGCTCGAGGCGGCTTTCGGCGACTAGTGCCGACCTACGGTGAAGGCTGCGGACCGCAGGACGATCGGGTTCCAACAGTCAGCTAGCCGGGCTGATCCGCCAGCGACGGTGGATCGAGGTCTTCGTCGGCGCGGACCACGCAGTTGCGGCCCAGCGACTTGGCGCGGTACAGCGCGGCGTCGGCCGCCGACACCAGCGCATCGGCCTCGCCATTGCCCGGCGGCCCGTCAGGCACCTGCTCGGCCACGCCGACGCTGATCGTCAGCGCGATGCTGTCCCCGTTCGAGACCACCCGCTGCGCCGCGACCTCGCGCCGGAGTTTCTCGGCGAGATCGACGGCCGCATCGGCCGTGTAGCCGGGGAGCAGCACCGCGAACTCCTCGCCGCCGTAGCGGGCAAACACGCCCTGGCTCAGCGCCAGAAGCTGGGTGCAGGCGTTGGCCATCGCACGCAGGCAGTCGTCGCCGAGCAGATGACCGTAGCGGTCGTTGATCGGCTTGAAATGGTCCACGTCGATCATCAGCAGCGACAGCGGTTGCCCGTGCGCGGCGGCCTGCGCCAGGTGCTGGCGCAGCAGCACTTCGAAGTGGCGCCGGTTGTAGGCGCCGGTCAGGCCATCGCGGCGCGAGTAGTCCTGGAGCTGGCGATTGGCGTCCTCGAGCCGGGCCAGTGCGGAGGCGAGGTCGCGGGTGCGCTCCTCCACGCGCTCGGCCAGGCGTGCGCTGGCCTCGTGCTGGATGCGCACGTTCTCGGCCTTGAGCAGGTTCAGGCGGTAGGCCAGGGCGAAGGAGAGCAGGATCATCTCGGCGCTCGCGCCCAGCTGCATGGCGTATTCGGTCAGGAACATCTTGGGCAGGAGGCCGAGCGAGACCGAGGCGTAGACCACCGTGCCGATCAGCAGCATGGTCCAGGCCAGCAGGAAGAAGCGTGCCGGCCGGTAGCGGCGCAGGCAGGCGATCGCGCAGACCAGGATCGCCGGGGCCACCAGCAGCGCGAACCAGGTTTCCGCGGCGACGACCAGCCCGTAGGGCAGGAAGAACCCGGCAGCGCCCAGCGCCGCCGCCGCGACCATCAACCACCGCATCAGCAGGTCACCAGCCGGGAAATGCGTGCGCAGTTCCAGGAACACGCGCGCGAACTGCACGATCAGCACCGCGGTCACGGCGATGCTCAGCAGCACGGCCAGGTTGGCGAAGTCCGGACTGCGCGGCCACAGGTACTGGAACGCCAGCCCGTTGAGCGTAAGCAGCATCGCCAGCATGCTGGCTGCGTAGCACACGTACCACAGAAACGTGCGGTCGCGCACCGAGACGTACAGCACCAGGTTGTATGCCAGCAGCGCGAAGATGATGCCGTAGAACAGTCCGATCTTTATCTGCACGGACTGGCGCCGCTCCAGGAAGGCGGCCGGTGTGGCCAGCACCAGCGGCACCTGCATCGAACTTTCGCTGGCGAAGCGCAGCCACAGGTCGCGGCGCTCTCCGGCCGGCAGCTCGACCAGGAAGTTGAACTCGCGCAGGTCCAGGTCGCGCGTCGCGAACGGCGTCCGGTCGCCGGAGTGCCGCTCGTCGAGCACCTGGTCGCCGCCGATCACGTACAGGGCGATGTGGTCGACCAGGGCGTAGTCCACGACCAGCAGCCAGCGCGACTCGGAGTGGTCGGTATTGACCACGGGAACCTGCAGCCACAGCGCCCCGTCGACGAAGCCGAAATTGCCGGCGGTGCGCTGGACCGGTTGCATGCGCCCGTCGACTGCGGCCAGGCGCACCTGTTCCAGACCCATTTCCCCGTCCGGATCCAGCAGCTGCCAGGCGTGCGGCATCGCCGTCACGTAGTCGGTGCCCGAACTGAGCTTCAGTGGTTGCGCCGCTGCCGCAGGCAGCAGTCCCAGCAGCAGGGCAAGCAGCACGACCACACGCGCCCGTGCCATACGTGCACGGCACAGCATCCGTCGTGCCTGGCGTGGGCTGGGACGGTTTTTCATGGATTCCCCTGCGGCCGAAGATACGCCAAGGGGGGCGCCCACGGACGGCCACACATCCAGCCAAAACGGCCGTGCGGCGGGGACTTGCGCTTCGGAGCGCGATTCAGCTAATGTATTAACACGCTAATACATTAGCCTGCCCCGGTCCCGATTCGCCATGAAACGCCGCGCCCTGCAACCCGAGCCCGAACCGGTCGATCCGCTCGACCAGCTCTGCCACGCCCTGCTGCAGTGCGAGCGCGTGTCCGAGCTGCGCGCCTTCCTCCAGGACCTGTGCACGCCCGCCGAACTCGAAGCGCTGTCGGACCGCTGGCGGGTGGTGCCGATGCTGGTGCAGGGCGTGCCGTACCGGGAAATCCACGAACGCACGGCCGTGAGCGTGACCACCATCGGCCGTGTCGCGCGCTGCCTCGGGCACGGGGCCGGCGGCTACCGGCGCGTGGCCGGGCGCCTGGGCCTGCCGCTGGATGGCCCCGTCGTACCGACCTGAGAGTGGACCTGCCGATGTCGATCATGACCCGCGATCGCCTGCGCATCGCGACCCAGAAGTCCGGACGCCTGTCCGAGCCCGCGCGCGCGTTGCTCACCGGCGCCGGGCTCGAGTTCCGCGAAAGCCGCGACCGCCTGTTCTGCTACGGCCAGTCGCTTCCGATCGATCTGCTGCTGGTGCGCGATGACGACATTCCCGGGCTGATCGCCGAGGGTGTTTCGGACCTGGGCATCGTCGGACGCAACGTGTTCGAGGAGGCGCGGCTGCAGGCGCAGACCGCCGGCGCGCCGGCCAGCTTCGTGGAGATCCGTCCGCTGGGCTTCGGCCGCTGCCGGCTGTCGATCGCGGTGCCGGCCGGGACCGGCTACGCCGGCCCGCAGGACCTGAGCGGGCTGCGCATCGCCACCAGCTACCCGCACCTGCTGTCGGACTGGCTCCTGCGCCACGGCGTGGACGCCCGGGTGGTGACGCTGTCCGGGTCGGTCGAGATCGCGCCGCGCCTGGGCAAGGCCGAGGCGATCTGCGACCTGGTGTCCACCGGCGGCACGCTGGTCGCCAACCAGCTGCGCGAAGTCGAGGTCGTGCTGCACAGTGAAGCGATCCTGGCCGGCCCGCGCGAGGCACTGACCGACGAGCGGGCGGACGCCATGTCGCTGCTGCTGCGCCGGCTCGAAGGCGTCATCCAGGTGCAGGCGAGCAAGCTGGTGATGCTGCATGCCGCGCGCGCCGATGTGCCGCGCCTGATCGCTCTGCTGCCCGCCGCCAACGCGCCCAGCGTGATGGCGCTGGACGGCCCCGGGGATGCCGTCGCGCTGCAGGCGGTGTGCCGCGGCGCGATCACCTGGCAGCACCTGGAAGACATCAAGCGCGCCGGCGGGCGCCAGGTGCTGGTACTCAACGTCGAGCAGATGCTGTCATGAAGCGGCTGGTCTGGAGCGGGCTGGACGCCGCCCAGCGCGCCGCGGCGATCGCCCGGCCGGCGCACCCGCACTCGCCGCAGGTACGCGAGCTGGCATCGCGGCTGATCGCGCAGGTGCGCGCCGACGGCGACGCCACGCTGCGCGCGCTGACCCGGCGTTTCGACGGCTGCGAGCTGGACACCCTGGAGGTCGCGGCCGAGCGCTTCGGGCGCGCCGAGGCATCGATCGATCCGGAGCTGAAGCAGGCGATCCGGGATGCCGCCACGCGCATCGAACGGTTCCATCGTGCCTGCATGGTTGGCGATGTGGCAGTGGACACCGCTCCGGGCGTGCGCTGCGAACGCCTGTCGCGCCCGATCGCACGCGTGGGCCTGTACATTCCGGCCGGCTCGGCGCCGCTGCCCTCGACCGCGCTGATGCTTGGGATTCCGGCGCGCCTGGCCGGCTGCACCGAGGTGGTGGCCTGCACGCCGCCGCGCCGCGACGGCAGCATCGATCCGGTCGTGCTGTACGCCGCACGCGTGGCCGGCATCGACCGGGTGTTCCGTCTCGGCGGCGCCCAGGCGATCGCAGCGATGGCCTACGGCACCGACTCGGTGCCGCGTTGCGACAAGCTGTTCGGCCCGGGCAACGCCTACGTCACCGCGGCCAAGCTGCAGGTCGCCGCCGACCCGGAGGGTGCGGCCATCGACATGCCGGCGGGGCCCTCGGAGGTGCTGGTGGTGGCCGATGCCGGCGCCGATCCGGACTTCGTGGCCGCCGACCTGCTTTCGCAGGCTGAGCACGGCGCCGATTCGCAGGCGCTGCTGCTCAGCGACGCACCGGCGTTGCTCGATGCGGTGGCGGGCCGGATCCAGGCCCAGCTGGCGAGCCTGCCGCGCGCGCGCACCGCGCGCGCGGCGCTGGACGGCAGCAGCCTGATCCAGACGCCGGACATCGCCACCGCGCTGGCGATCAGCAACGACTACGCGCCCGAGCACCTGGTGCTGGCGCTGCGCGATGCGCGCGCCTGGTTGCCGCGGGTGCGGGCGGCCGGTTCGGTGTTCCTGGGCGACTACGCGGCCGAGGCGCTGGGCGACTACTGCAGCGGCACCAACCACGTGCTGCCCACTGGCGGCGCTGCGCGTGCATGCAGCGGCGTCTCGGTCGCGAGCTTCCAGACATTCATGACCGTGCAGAGCGTGAGCGCCACGGGCCTGGCCGCGATCGGCCCGTGCGCGGTGACGCTGGCGCAGGCCGAGGGACTGGAGGCGCACGCACGTGCCGTGCAGTGCCGTCTGGACCGTGCCGGGGCGCCGGCATGAGCGCGATCGACCTGGTCCGCGAATCGCTGCGGGGCTTCGATGGCTACCGCTCGGCGCGCCGCGAGGCGACCGGCGGCGAGGTGCTGCTCAACGCCAACGAATCGCCGTGGCCCCCGGTCGGCGACCCGGGCCTGGGGCTGAACCGCTACCCGGATCCGCAGCCGCCGGCGCTGCGCGCGGCCCTGGCCCGGCTGTACGGCGTCGATGAAGCCGGTGTGCTGGTCACCCGCGGCAGCGACGAGGGCATCGACCTGCTGGTGCGCGCGCTGTGCCGTCCCGGCCGCGATGCAGTGCTCGTGTGCCCGCCGACTTTCGGCATGTACGCGGTCAGCGCGCGCGTACAGGAGGCCCCGCTCATCGAGGCGGCGCTTGCGCAGACCGACGAGGGCTTCGCGGTCGCGCCCGAGCGCGTGATCGCGGCCGCGCTGGCCGGCGCTGCCCGGCTGGTCTTCCTGTGCTCGCCGAACAATCCCACCGGAGCCTCGATCCGGCCCGGGGAGATCGCGCGCATTGCCCGGGCGCTGCGCGAGAGCGCCGTGGTGGCGGTCGATGAGGCCTACGTCGAGTTCTCGGGCACGGCGCCAGCCACCGGCCTGCTGCCGGTACACGGCAACCTGGTGGTGCTGCGCACGCTGTCCAAGGCCCATGCGCTGGCCGGCGCGCGCGTGGGCGCACTGCTCGGTCCACCGGCGCTGGTCGCGGTGCTGCGCGCGATCATGGCGCCGTACCCGCTGGCGGCGCCGTGCGTGGCGGCGGCCCTGCGCGCCACCTGCGAGGATGCGCTGGAGGCCACGCGGCGGCGTGTGGCCACCTTGCTGGGCGAACGCGAGCGCCTTGCGTCCGCGCTGCGGGCGCTGCCCGGCGTGCAACGGGTGTACGCGTCCGACGCCAACTTCCTGCTGGTGCGCATGGCCGGCGCCGCCGCCGTGCGGGAGCGCGCCGCCGCCGCAGGCGTGCTCGTGCGCGATGTCTCGCACCAGCCGGGTCTGGAGGACTGCCTGCGCATCAGCATCGGCACGCCACAGGAGA
>DASRZM010000019.1:0-22614 GCA_035686365.1 Lysobacteraceae bacterium
CCTCCCCGGCCCTCCCCTTCGCTGCGCGAAAGGGAGGGAGACAAGCCGGCTTGTCTCCTCCCCTTGCGCGCCGAAGGCGCGTAGGGGGAGGCCGGGAGGGGGTCCGGCGCGGAGCGCACGCTCGATGCCCGCCGGAGCCCCACCCAAGCGCCTGATGCAAAAGGCGTTTTTGCCCCCTCTTGATTCCAGCCGCGGCGGCAGCATGCTATCGCCATGCCGCGCCTGCGCACCCGCAAGATCCGCCGCGAAACCATCCCGCTGAGGCTCTCGGACGGACGTCCGTACAGCATCGACCGCGTCCGCGATCCGCGCGCGCGGCGGCTGCGCCTGATCGTCAGCGAGGGCCGCGTGCGGCTGACCGTGCCGCCGTGGGCCAGCGCCCGCGAGGCCGCGCGCTTCCTGGTGACCAGCCGCGAGTGGATCGAGCAGCAGGTCGTGCGCCAGCTTGCCGAGCACGCCGCGCGGCGGCCACTGCGCTTCGGCGACGCCGGTCCCGTGGCCGTGCGCGGCCAGCCGCATGCGCTGTGCTGGCACGAGGGCGTGTTCGGCCGCGCCGACCTGGACCCGTCGGCAGATCTGATCCACCTGACCGCACCGCGCGGCCGCCCGCAGTCCGCCGGCGCTGCGCTGGGCGCGCTGTTCGAGGCCGAGGCGCGCCGCGAACTGGGCCGGCTGCTGCCGCGCTACCTGCCGACGCTGCCGCGTCCGCCGCTGTCCTTCCGGATGCGTCCGCTGGCCAGCCTGTGGGGCTCGATGTCGATCCGCGACGGACTCTCGCTGGACCTGTCGCTGATCCTGGGTCCGCCGGCGGCCTTCGAGTACGTGCTGGTGCACGAGCTCTGCCACCTGCTGGTGGACGATCACTCGCGCCGCTTCTGGCGCGAGGTGGAGGCGCGCTTCCCCGACTGGCGCGCGCAGCGCGACTACCTGCGCACCGACGGACTGGCGCTGAAGGCGGAGCTGAAGCGGCTGACCTGCGCCTGATCCACCGCGTTGGCACGACACGTCCGGCGGACGGTTCCTTGCGTGTGCGCAGGGCGCGCGTCTGATCCGATGCTGCGCTGTTCGTGCTTCGATACCTCAGCACGAACGGGTCGGTTTTCGCATCCAACCGGATCCACACACACCGACCGGTCGAAGCACCGACCCACGGCCGCCGCGTGCCGCCGGTCTCAGCCTTCGCCGGACAGGAACGGCCCGATCGCCGCGGCCACCGCGGCGGCGTTTTCCAGGTGCAGGTGGTGACCACCGGGCAGCGTTGCCAGGTGACCCTCGCGCAGCGATCCGAAGCGCGCGTTGCGCAACTCGGCACCGAGCACGTTGCCGGGCGGATCCGCGGCCACGACCAGAGTCGGGCACTGGATGGCGGCGATCCATTCGCGGATCTGCTGCTCGTGCGCGCGCACCGGTGTGGTCAGCGTCAGGCGCGGGTCCGAACGCCAGACGAAGCCACCCTCCACCGGCGCCAGCGCACGTTCGACCAGCGTGCGCGCCGCCGCTTCGGAGAGCGCATTGGCCGCCATGCGGGCCTGCACCGCTTCGGCAACGTCCTCGAACACGCGCAGCCGCTTGCCGGCGACGGCCCGGCGATCGCGCAGCGCACCGGCCAGCGAGCGTGCGGCCGTGCCCGGCTCGAACGGCAGCGGCCCCAGCGCCTCGACCAGCACCAGCCGCGCGACCCGTTCGGGCGCGGCGGCCGCGAACATCGTGGCCACCGCCCCGCCCAGCGAATGTCCCAGCAGCGCGGCACGCTCCCAGCCCAGCGCATCGAGCGCGGCGGCGACGTCCTCGTTGTTGTCGACCAGGTGGTACCAGGCGCCCTCGGGCCGGTGGCAGGACTGCCCGTGGCCGGCCAGGTCCAGTGCGACCAGGTCGAGCCCCGGCAGCAGCGCCGCCAGCGGCGCGAAGCTGGCGGCGTTGTCGAGCCATCCATGCAGGGCGAGCACGCGTGGCCCGCCGGCGTGCCCGTGGCGGACGGCCGCCAGCCGCCCGCGCGCGGTTTCCAAGCTCAGCTCACGCATCAGGCTCAGCCCACGCATCGAACGCGCTGCGGCGTTCTGCGCGGCGCTGCCAGCGGCCGGGATCGGTCTCGCCCTCGAGTTCGGGCCAGCCATGGCAGTGGCGGCGCAGCAGCGCTTCGAGCACGTCCAGGTGGGCCGGCGAGTCGTTGAGGCAGGGGATGTAGCGCAAGGCCTCGCCGCCGGCCGCGACGAAGTCCTGGGCATTGCGCAGGGCGATTTCCTCGAGCGTTTCCAGGCAGTCGACCGCGAAGCCCGGGCAGACCACGTCGATGCGCCGGACCCCTGCGCGCGCCTGCTCGCCCAGCCACTGGTCGGTGTAGGGCTGCAGCCAGGGCTCGCGCCCGACCCGCGACTGGAACGCGATCGCCCACTGGCCGCTGTCCAGCCCGAGCCGCTGCGCGATCTCGCGCGCATCGTGCTGGCACTGGCAGAAATACGGGTCGCCGGCGCGCACGTACCGCTCGGGCAGGCCATGGAAGGAGAACAGCAGCTTCTCGCCGTCGCCGTGGGTGCGCCTGTGCTCGGCGATCGAGGCGGCCACGGCGTCCAGCCACACCGGCTCGGCGTGGTAATCGGCGACCAGGCGCAGCTCCGGCAGCCAGCGCCAGTGCGCCAGCTCCGCGGTCACCGCGTCGTACACCGAGGCGGTGGTGGTGGCCGAGTACTGCGGATACAGCGGCAGCACCAGCAGGCGGCGCAGCCCGCCGTCGGCGTTGAGCGTGCGCAGCACGTTCCGGATCGAAGGCTCGCCGTAGCGCATCGCGGCGGCGACCGTGAGCGTGCCGGCCCCGCCCATGCGCGCGTTCAGGCCCCGGGCAAGGGCACGCGTGCCCACCAGCAGCGGCGAGCCGGCCTCGGTCCACACCTGGCGGTAGGCGTGCGCGGTGCGTGGGGCGCGCAGCGGCAGGATCGCCCCGTACAGCGCCGGCAGCCACAGCCAGCGTGGCAGCTCGATCACGCGCGGGTCGGCCAGGAACTGCCCCAGGTACCGGCGCACGGCGCGTGCGGTCGGCGCCGCCGGGGTGCCCAGGTTGACCAGCAGCACCGCGCAGCGCTCCCGTGTCTGGTGCCGGTAGTCGGGGTGACCGATGTAGGTGGCGGGCATGCGCTCGGCTCGGACAGGGGGTGGGTCCGGTAAGGCTTTGACGCGTAACGGGAAGATGGTATGCTCGCGCGGAGTTGGGCGCGCCGTGGTGTGTGGCTGCGTCCAGCCGTGACGATTGCAAAATACTACTAGAACGATAAAACGAACATGCGTTCCCTGCGCCAGCTACTGATGGCTGTGGTGTATGTGCTGCCCGTTGCGGGCATGGCGCAGCCGTCCGGCTATGCCACGGTCTTCGACCGGCTGGCCCGCGTCGACCTCACCACCGCCCAGGCCACCGACATCGGTCCGATCGGTTACTCCGACGTCGAAGGCCTGGCATTTTCGCCCGATGGCATGCTCTATGGCGCCGCCGACCTGGGCCTGTCCTCCGGTGCGTCCCAGACCGACCTGCTGCTCCGGATCGACCCGGCCACGGGGCAAGGCACCCTGGTCGGCCCTCTGTCCGGACTCGCGGGCCTGGGACCGGGTGGCAACCTGGACTATGGCCTGGCCTTCACCTGCGACGGCCGCCTGTGGTTGTCCTCCGATACCACCGATCAGCTGTGGGAGGTCTCGCCTGCGACCGGCAGCACCCGCCTGGTCGGCAGCACCGGCGCCGCCATCACCGGCCTGGCCGGCCGCGGCAACGTGCTCTACGGCATCGGCGTGGGCACGCAGAAAAACCTGTACCGGATCGACCTGGTCACCGGCGCGGCAATCCTGATCGGTCCGCTGGGCATCGCCGAATCCCTGAGCAGCGGCGGCGCCGACTTCGACGCGGCCGGGCAACTGTGGGCGACGCTGGACTCGCAGCCCCCGGATGTCTCGTTCCCCTCGCGGCTGGCGCGGATCGATCCGGTCACCGGCGCCGCCACCATCGTGGCGCCGATCGCCGGCCTGCCCGATTCGGTGAGCGCGCGCGGATTCGCCATCGGCCCGCCCGGAGGATGCAGCGTCGGCACCGTGCGGGTCACCACGATTCCCTCGACCTCGGACCTGGGTCTGGGCCTGCTGGCAGCGCTCATCGCCTTGCTGGCGTGGCCGGCGCTGCGTCGCCACGCGGGCGGCTGAGCTTCAACTCGCTATACCGCGGTTCATCGCGGCGTTTCCATACTCGCCGCATCCTGCCTGATCCCCGGAGACTGCGATGCGTCTGCTGATTCTGATCTTCGTTGCCGTGATGAGCGCGGCCGGCTGCGCTTCCACACCCGCCGTAGCCGGCAGCCAGGAGCTTGCGCGCGCCCAGCGCGCGGTCGAGGTGCTCGACGAGATCATGCGCATGCCCGAGCGCGCGCTGCCGGCCAACCTGCTCCAGGACGCCTACGCGATCGCCGTCATCCCCGACGTGGTCAAGGCCGGTTTCGTGGTGGGCGGCCGCCATGGCGCCGGGTTGATCTCGGTGCGCACGCCCGAAGGCGTGTGGAGCGCACCCAGTTACATCAAGCTCACCGGCGGCAGCATCGGCTTCCAGGCCGGCGTGCAGTCGACCGACGTGGTGCTGGTGTTCCGCACGCGCCGCGGCGTGGATTCGATCGTGCACGGCAAGTTCACCCTGGGCGCCGACGCCGCCGTGGCCGCCGGCCCGGTCGGCCGCGCCGCGCAGGCGTCCACCGACGGCCAGCTCAAGGCCGAGATCTATTCGTACTCGCGCGCCCGCGGACTGTTCGCCGGGGTGGCACTCGATGGCGCCGTGCTGTCCATCGACGATGCCGGCAACGAATCGATCTACGGGCTCAATACCACCCCGCGCATGATCTTCGAGGGCCGCGCCGGGCGGGCGCCAGGCGTGGTGGTCGATTTCCGCGACAAGCTGGAGGAGTACACGGCGCAGTAGCCGTCGGGACCCGGGATGGCTCATGGCCCGGTGCGCTATGCTGATCGTCTGTCCTCAAGCATGAAGGTGATCCCGTGGGCGCAATGAGCATCTGGCACTGGGTGATCGTGCTGCTCGTGCTCGTGCTGCTGTTCGGCACCAAGAAGCTGCGCAACCTCGGCCCGGATCTGGGCGCCGCCATCAAGGGCTTCCGCAAGGGGCTCAGCGAGGGCGAGGGCGAGACCGGCTCCGAGGCCGAGCGCGCGCGCCTGTCCGGCGAAGCCGGGGGTGCGGCCGGCGAGCAGCGCGAGGGCACGCGCGAGAAGTCCCGCGAGAAGCCCGAGTAAGCGCGCCCCATGTTCGACCTGAGCCTGGTCGAGCTGGGCGTGGTCGCGCTGGTCGCGCTGCTCGTGCTGGGCCCGGAGAAGCTGCCGCGGGCTGCGCGCACGGCCGGACTGTACCTGCGCCGCGCACGCCAGAGCTGGTATTCGGTCAAGGCCGACATCGAGCGCGAACTGGCCGCCGACGAGCTCAAGCGCAGCATGGAACGCCAGCGCCGCGAGGCCGAGGCCGCCGCGCAGGCGCTGGGTCGCGAAGTTGATGGCAAGGCCGGGGACGCCGACTCCGGCAAGACCGGTGATCGCGACGAAAACGGAACCAGCCCGCCGTGAACTCCGAGGCGCCCGAGACCGACCGCGAACAGGGCTTCCTGTCGCACCTGGTGGAGTTGCGCACGCGGCTGCTGCGCGCGGTGCTGGCCGTGCTGGTGGTCCTGTTTGCCCTGGTGCCCTTCGCCAACCGCCTCTACGCGGTGGTCGCAAAGCCCTTGCTGAAGGCCCTGCCCGAGGGCACCCAGATGGTGGCCATCGAGGTCACCAGCCCGTTCTTCGCACCGCTGAAGCTGGCTTTCTTCGTCGCGCTGCTGGTGGCCATGCCGGTGGTCATCTACCAGCTGTGGGCGTTCGTGGCACCGGGCCTGTACCGGCACGAGAAGCGCTTGGCGATGCCGCTGCTGGTCTCGGCCACGCTGCTGTTCTACGCCGGGTGTGCGTTCGCGTATTTCCTGGTGATGCCGGTGGTTTTCGCGTTCCTGACGGCGATCGCGCCCGAGGGCGTGGCGATGATGACCGACATCAGCCGCTACCTGGACTTCGTGCTGGTGATGTTCCTGGCCTTCGGCGTGTGCTTCGAGGTGCCGGTGGCGGTGGTGATCCTGGCGGCGATGGGCTGGGTCAGCATCGCGCAGCTGACCGCGGCGCGCCGCTACGTGATCGTGGGCGCCTTCGTGGTCGCCGCCATCGTGACGCCGCCGGACGTGGTCTCGCAATTGATGCTGGCGATCCCGATGGCCCTGCTCTACGAGGTCGGCATCGTGGCCGCGCGCGCGGTGGCGAGGCCGCGCCGTGACGGAGATCCTGTGTGAGCGCCCCGCGGCGCGATGCCGGTTTCTGGAAGCGCTACGCGGCGTACTTCCTGGATGCGCTGCTGGTGAACTTCGCATCCAGCGTGCTGACCACGATCCTGGCACCGCTGCTGCTGGCGGACCTGTTCGGGCCGATGCTGGCGCTGCTGGATCCGGCCGCCCCACCGGCGATCGAAGACCTGCAGGCCTTGATGTGGGCGCTCGCCGACCGCGCCCCCTGGCTGGCCGCGGTTTCGCTGGCCGCCTACGTCGTGCTCGCCTGGCCGTACTTTGCGCTGATGGAGAGCTCGGCGCAGCAGGCCACGGTGGGCAAGCTGGCCGTGGGCATCCGGGTGACGGACTTCGAAGGCCGGCGCATCGGATTCGGCCGCGCCAGTGCGCGCTTCTTCGCCACCACACTGTCGTGGCTGACGCTGAACCTGGGCCACGCGCTGGCAGCATGGACCCCGCACAAGCGCGCGCTGCACGACTACGTCGCCGGCACCCGCGTGGAGAATCTCGACCCGACGCGCCCGGAACTGCCGATCTGGGCGCTGGTGCTGATCATCCTGACCGTGGCGCTGTTCGTGCTGGTCGCGTTGCTGCCGACACTGGCGCTGGCGTACTTCCTGGCCGTGGGCACGATCGAGATCTGAATTGCCGGCAGGGATCCGGGGCGTCCGCGCGCGGCCCGCGCGCGGCTGCGCCGCGATCGACGCAGCGGCCGCTCTTCTCCTCCCCTTGCGCGCCGCAGGCGCGGAGGGGGAGGTCGGGAGGGGGTAACGGGCGGAGCGCGCTGTGCAGGCGGCGAGCAAACGCCCTGTTGCCGCAGGCCCCCGCGCGCGGCTGCGCCGCGCGACCCCTCCCCGACCCTCCCCTTCGCTGCGCGAAAGGGAGGGGGACGATCCGAACCGTCGCGGCGGAAGTGCAGTCGGGAGCGGGCTTTACTCCGCCGGCGGTTCCGACGGCGGCGGCGCCGGCTCCGGTGAGGTTCCCATCACCGGCAGTTCGACCGTCTCGCCGGCGCCGAAGACATCGCGCCAGGCCAGGTACATGCCGCAGCAGGCCACCGGCAGAACCACCACCGACGCGGCCAGTCCGGCGAACCAGGGCGAGATCTGGGCGAACAGCCAGGCGACCACCCCGTAGGCCACGGCGACCAGGACCACGAAGATCAGGTAGGCGCCGATGTTGGCCTTCGCCGCGGCGAAGCTCAGCTTCATCGCCGCGAAGGCCTCGCCACCCTGCAGGATCAGCTTGGGGATCGCGAAGAAGATCAATGCCCAAACCAGCAGCATGATCGCGATCACCAGCACCAGCGCGAACAACAGCACGACCGAGCCGGCGCCCATGAGCGCGCGCAGCATGCCCTCGGAATCCGCGGCGCTGGCCACGCCGGCGCTGAGCAGCGCGCCGCCGAGCAGGATCGCGGCAATGATGCCGGCCACGATGTAGCCGCCGATCAGCGGCAGGCACAGCAGCACCATCTGCGGCAGCCGGCCCTCGGTCTGGAAGGCCTGGAACAGGTGCCCGATCTCGGCCTTGCGGCCCTGCTGCTGCTCGCGGGCGGCGTAGACGATGCCCCCGTACAGCGCCGGCGCCAGGACCAGCAGCGCCAGCCCGCCCAGGATCGGGATGATCCCGATCACGCCGATGATCAGTCCCATCACCGCGAACGCAGCCGGATTCTTCAGCGCCAGCTGCGCGCCCTCACCGATCCACTTCACGCCGCGTGCGGCCTCGACCTTGGTGTGGCTCATCTCTCCCTCCCCGGTTGACGTGGGCGCAGGGCGCCAAGCATAGCGCCGAAGCCCGCCCGCAGGCAGGCAGGCGGGTCAGGCGAACGCGTGGCGGACGAAGCGGCGCAGCACGGCGCGGGCCCGCGGTGTCGCCGTGACCGCCGCCGCCAGCGCCTGCGGATCGGCGCCCTCGGCGCGCAGACGGTCGGCGCGGGCGGCCAGGTAGCCGCGCATGACCGTGGCGCTGAACTCCGGGTGGAACTGCAGGCCCCAGATCCGCTCCCCGATCCGCAGTGCCTGGCAAGGATCCTGCGGCGATCGCGCCAGAACCACCGCTCCGGGCGGCGCCTGCAGCACCGTCTGCAGGTGCGTGGTCTGGGCGGCAAAGCGTTCCGGCGCGGTCCCCAGCAGCGGATCGGCGCCGGCCGCCGCCAGCCGTTGCACCTGGACCGTGCCCATTTCGCGCCCGGCCGGGTTGTCGCCGACGGTGCCGCCGAAGGCATGGGCGATCAGCTGGTGGCCGTAGCAGATGCCCAGCATCGGCAGCGACTGGTCCGCGCCGGCGCGGATCCACTGCGCGGTGGCCTCGCTCCACGGCTCGCGGTCGGTGACCATCGCGCCGGAGCCGGTCACGATCGCGGCCGACACCTGCGCGTGCTCGGGCAGTGGTTCGCCGGCATGGACAGCGCACACGTGCACCGCCTCGCGCGGCATTCCCGCGGCCACCCGGATCCAGTGCGGGAACCCCCCGTGCCGCCGCAGCGGCCGCACCGGTTGCCCGGTTTCGATGATCAGCACGGGTTTGCTCATCGCTCCAGCATCCGCAGCGGGCCACGGGCTCTGCCCCCTCCGGGACCCGGACCGGTCGATGGCCGCCGGTGGATCGTGGGTGCGACCGTTATACTACCGGGCTTTTCGGCATGGCCCAGCGCATGAGCGCCCCGCAACCGCTGCCCACCTTCCAGGAACTGATCCAGACCCTGAACCGCTACTGGTCCGGGCAGGGCTGCGTGCTGGTGCAGCCGCTGGACTTGGAAGTGGGCGCGGCGACCTTCCATCCGGCGACCTTCCTGCGCGCGCTCGGCCCCGAACCCTGGCAGGCGGCTTACGTGCAGCCGTGCCAGCGTCCGACCGACGGCCGCTACGGCGAAAACCCCAACCGGCTGCAGCGCTACTACCAGTACCAGGTGGTGATGAAGCCCAGTCCCGACGACCTCGTGGAGCGCTACTTCGAATCGCTGCGCGCGCTGGGGGTGGATCCGCTCGTGCACGATCTTCGGCTGGTCGAGGACGACTGGGAATCGCCGACGCTGGGCGCCTGGGGGCTGGGCTGGGAGGTCTGGCTCGACGGCATGGAAGTGACCCAGTTCACCTACTTCCAGCAGGCCGGCGGCCTGGAATGCCGCCCGGTGACCGGCGAGATCACCTACGGGCTCGAGCGCCTGGCCATGTCCCTGCAGGACGTGGACAACGTGTTCGACCTGGTCTGGACGCACGGGCCGCAGGGCCCGGTGACCTACCGCGACGTCTACCACCAGAACGAAGTCGAGCACAGCGCCTACAACTTCGAGCATGCCGACGTGGCAGAACTATTCCACCGCTTCGACGCCTGCGAGGCCGAGGCGCTGAAGCTGGTCGAGCGGGACCTGCCGCTGCCGGCCTACGACCAGGTGTGCAAAGCCTCGCATTGCTTCAACCTGCTCGACGCACGCCGGGCGATCTCGGTCACCGAGCGCCAGCGCTACATCCTGCGCGTGCGCACGCTGGCGCGGGCGGTGGCCGCCGGCTATTACGCCCAGCGCGAGAAGCTCGGCTTCCCGGGCCTGCGCGCGGAGGCCGCGTGATGGCCGCCGCGCACGCCTCGCTGCTGCTGGAGATCGGCACCGAAGAGCTGCCCGTGAAGGCTTTGCCGGAACTGGCGCGCTCGCTGTGCGAGGGCGTGCTAGCGGGCCTGGCCAGGCGCGGGATCGCGCACGATGCGAGCGCAGCGCGTGCGCTGTACACGCCGCGGCGGCTGGCCGTGTACGTGCCGGCGGTCGCGCTGGCGCAGCCCGAGCAGCGCAGCGAACGCCGCGGTCCGGCGCTGGCGGCCGGGCGCGATGCCCAGGGCGAACCGACCCGGGCGCTGCTGGGCTTCGCGCAAGGCTGCGGCGTAGCGGTCCAGGACCTGGAGACGGTGCAGACCGACAAGGGCGCCTGGTACGTGCACCGTGCGGTCAAGGCCGGCGAGCGCACGGCCGCGCTGTTGCCGCAGATCCTGCTCGAAGCCGTCGCCGCCATGCCGATCCCGCGACCGATGCGCTGGGGCGCGCGCGAGGCCGGTTTCGCGCGGCCGGTGCACTGGCTGGTGCTGCTGCTGGGCGAGGAGGTGGTCGAGGCCGACCTGTTCGGGCTGCGCGCCGACCGCATGAGCCGTGGCCACCGCTTCCACCATCCCGGCCCGGTGTGGATCTCCGACGCCGACGGGTACGTGGACGCCCTGCGCGGCGCGCACGTGCTGGTGGACCCGGACGAGCGCCGCGAGCGCATCCGCGCCGGGGTCGAAGCGGCCGCCGGCGCCGCCGGCAGCGCGCGCATCACCGCCGAGAACCTCGAGCAGGTCAACGGCCTGGTCGAGTGGCCGGTCGCGATCGCCTGCGACTTCGACCGCGACTACCTGCAGGTTCCGGCCGAGGCCCTGGTCTCCACCATGGAGGCCAACCAGAAGTTCTTTCCCGTGCTCGATGCCGACGGTCGCCTGAGCGCGCGTTTCGTCGGCGTGGCCAACCTCGAAAGCCGCGATCCGGACCAGGTGCGCCGGGGCTACGAGCGCGTGATCCGGCCGCGCTTCGCCGACGCCAGGTTCTTTTTCGACGAAGACCTCAGGCAGGGGCTGGAGTCGATGCAGGGCGGGCTGGCTTCGGTGACCTACCAGGCCCGGTTGGGCAGCTATGCCGACAAGGTCGAGCGGGTCGAAGCGCTGGTGGAGCGTGTGGCGCCGCACACCGGCGCCGATCCGGCGCAGGCGCGACGCGCCGCCGCACTGTCCAGGGCCGACCTGATGTCGCGGCTGGTCGGCGAGTTCCCGGAACTGCAGGGCATCGCCGGGCGCTATTACGCCGACGCGGCCGGCGAGGACGACGAGGTCGCCATCGCCATCGACGAGGCCTACCGCCCGCGCTATGCCGGCGATGCCATCGCCGCCACCCCGACCGGCCGCGCGCTGGCCATCGCCGAGCGCCTGGACACGCTGGCGGGCGGTTTCGCGGCGGGCCTGAAGCCCTCCGGCAACAAGGATCCGTTCGCGCTGCGCCGCAGCGGCCTGGGCCTGGCGCGGACCTTGATCGAGGGCGCCGTCGACCTGGACCTGCCCACGCACCTGGAGCTCGCCGTCGAAGCGCTGGCGCCAGCCGCGTGGGCCACGCCCTCGGGCGCGGTCGACCCGGCCGTCGGCGACCTGCGCAGCGAACGCATGCGCATGGCCGCCGAGCTCTACGACTTCGTGCTCGACCGCCTGCGCGGCTATTACGGCGACCAGGGCGTCCCGGTGGAACGCTTCGAGGCCGTGGCCTCGGTGCGGCCGGCCTCGCTGTACGACTTCGACCGCCGCCTGCGCGCGCTCGGGGAGTTCGTGAAGCTGCCCGAGGCCGAGGCGCTGGCCGCAGCCAACAAGCGCATCCGCAACATCCTGCGCAAGGCCGGCGAGCCGGTGCCCGACCGGGTCGAGACCGGCCTGTTGACCGAGGAGGCCGAGCGCGCGCTGCAGGCGGCGGTGCTCGCCGCCGAGGCCGACACCGCCGCCGCGCTGGCCAGCCGCGACTACGTCGCGGTGCTGAGCCGGCTCGCGCAGCTCAAGCCGGTGGTCGATGCATTCTTCGACCACGTCATGGTAATGGCCGAGGATGCCGCCGTGCGCGGCAACCGGCTGGCGCTGTTGCGGCGCCTGTCCGACCGCTTCCTGGCGATCGCAGACATCTCGCAGCTGTCCGTGGCTTGAGGCCCCCGCGCGCGGCTGCGCCGCGCGACCCCTCCCCATCCCTCCCCTTCGCTGCGCGAAAGGGAGGGGGTTGCACGCCGGTGCGCCCCGATCGGCGCGGAGGCGGCTCTTCCCCTCCCCTTGCGCGCCGCTGCGTCGCGGCGGCTGCTCTTCCCCTCCCCGTGCGCGCCGCTGCGTCGCGGCGGCCGCTCTTCCCCTCCCCTGGCGCGCCGCAGGCGCGGAGGGGGAGGTCGGGAGGGGGTAGCGGGCGGAGCGTGCTGCGCACGCGGCGAGCACACGCCCTGTTGCCGCAGGCCCCGCGCGCGGCTGCGCCGCGCGACCCCTCCCCATCCCTCCCCTTCGCTGCGCGAAAGGGAGGGGGTTGCGCGCCGCTGCGTCGCGGCGGCGGCTCTTCCCCTCCCCGAGCGGTGAAACTCAGGCGGCGACGCTGGCGGCCGGCGTGCGCGCCTGGAACTGTTCGGACTCGGTCGAACCCGACAGCGCGCCCAGCGACGAGACTCCGCCGGCGATCACCTGGTTGACCTGATCGAAGTAGCCGGTGCCGACCTCGCGCTGGTGCCGGGCGGCGGTGTAACCCAGCGGCTCGGCTGCGAACTCGGCCTGCTGCAGTTCCACGTAGGCGCTCATCTGCCGCTCGCGGTAGCCGCGCGCCAGCGTGAACATCGAGTAGTTCAGCGCATGGAAACCGGCCAGCGTGATGAACTGGAAGCGGTAGCCCATGGCCGCGAGCTCGCGCTGGAACTTCGCGATGGTGGCGTCGTCCAGGTGCTTCTTCCAGTTGAAGCTCGGCGAGCAGTTGTAGGCCAGCAGCTTGCCCGGGTGCCGCGCATGGATGGCCTCTGCGAAGCGCCGCGCCTGGTCCAGGCACGGCGTGCCGGTTTCGCACCACACCAGGTCCGCGCACGGCGCGTAGGCCAGGCCGCGCGCGATCGCCTGCTCGATGCCGGGCATGGTCTCGAAGAAGCCCTCGACCGTGCGCTTGCCGGTGCAGAAGCCGCGGTCGCGCTCGTCGATGTCGGCGGTGAGCAGGCCCGCGCCCATGGCGTCGGTGCGCGCCACGATCAGGGTCGGCACACCGGCGACGTCGGCGGCCAGGCGCGCGGCCACGAGCTTCTGCACCGCCTCGCCGGTGGGCACCAGCACCTTGCCGCCCATGTGCCCGCACTTCTTGGCGCTGGCGAGCTGGTCCTCGAAGTGCACGCCGGCGGCGCCGGCCTCGATCATGTGCGCCATCAGCTCATAGGCGTTGAGCACGCCGCCGAAGCCGGCCTCGGCGTCGGCCACGATCGGCACCAGCCAGTCGATGCCGTCGTGCCCCTCGGCGTGGTGGATCTGGTCGGCGCGCAACAGCGTGTTGTTGATCCGGCGCACCACCTGCGGCACCGAGTCCACCGGATACAGCGACTGGTCCGGATACATGGCGCCGGCGCTGTTGGCGTCGGCCGCAACCTGCCAGCCGGACAGGTAGATCGCCTGCAGCCCGGCCTTGACCTGCTGCATGGCCTGGTTGCCGGTCAGCGCGCCCAGTGCATGGACGAAGGGCTCATCGTGCAGCGATCGCCACAGCCGCTCGGCACCGCGGCGCGCCAGCGAGTGCTCCACGTGCACGGTGCCGCGCAGGCGCAGCACCTGTTCGGCGCCGTAGGGCCGGCAGACCCCGCGCCAGCGCGGGTTGTTGGTCCAGTCCAGTGCGATCTGTTCGGCGGTGGGCTGCGTGGTTTTCATGGTCGAGGTCCCGTGAATGGGTCGGTAGTGATCCTGTAGGAGCGGCCGTTGGCCGCGATCAGCACTGCAATCATTGCCGCGGTCGGGCGATCCATTCGCGGCCAACGGCCGCTCCTACGGGAGGCGGTCATAAGCGGGCAGGGTCAGGAAGTCGGCCAGCTCGTCGGCCAGGGTGAGTTCGCGGATCATCGCGGTGGCCTCGGCGATGCGGTCGCGGCCGGGGAGCGTGTCCTCACCCAGACGCTGCGCGATCCCGCGCTCGGCTTCGTCGAACAGCGCACGGTCGACCGGCGTGCCGTCCTCGAGCACGACGCCGTCTGCATGCAGCCACTGCCACAGCTGCGCGCGGCCGATCTCGGCGGTGGCGGCGTCTTCCATCAGATGGTGCAGCGGCACGCACCCGGCGCCGTCGAGCCAGGCGGCCAGGTAGCGCACGGCCACGTCGAGGTTGCTTTGGAACCCGGCGCGCGTGATGGTGCCCGCGCACGGCGCGATCAGCGCGTCGCGGTCGGCGCGCACGTCCTGGCGCAGCACGTGCAGCTGGTTCGGCGTGGGCATGTGCGCGTCGAACACCTGCATCGCCACCGGGATCAGCGCCGGATGCGCGACCCAGGTGCCGTCGTGGCCGGCGCTGGCCTCGCGCAGCTTGTCGGCACGCACTTTCTCCAGCGCCGCGGCGTTCGCCACCGGATCCCCGGCGATCGGGATCTGCGCGGCCATGCCGCCCATCGCCAGCGCACCGCGACGGTGGCAGGTACGGATCAGCAGCTCCGAGCAGGCGCGCAGGAACCCCACCGCCATCGTCACCTGCCCGCGCTCGGGCAGCACCCGGTCCGGGTGCCGGCGGAAGGTCTTGATGTAGGAAAAGATGTAATCCCAGCGCCCGCAATTGAGTCCGACGATGCGGCCGCGCAGTGCGTGCAGGATCTCGTCCATCTCGAACGCGGCCGGCAGCGTCTCGATCAGCACGGTGACCTTGACCGTGCCCTCGGGCAGGCCGAGCCGGCTCTCCAGGAAGGCCAGCACCTGGTCCCACAGCGCGGCCTCCTCGAAGGCCTCGAGTTTGGGCAGGTACAGGTACGGGCCGTTGCCGCGCGCAGCCAGACCCGCGCCGTTGCGGTGTACGAACAGCCCGGCGTCGAACAGCGCGGCCGCGATCGGCGCGCCGTCCACGCACACGTGCTTCTCCGGCAGGTGCCAGCCGCGCGGGCGCACCATCAGCGTGGCCAGGTTCGCGTCCGCCAGTGCGTAGCGGCGGCCGTCCGGCGCGGTGTGCTCGATGGTGCCGGCGACGGCGTCGCTGAGGTTGACCTGACCGGCCAGCAGCGCGGCGAAATCCGGGCTGGTGGAGTCCTCGAAGTCGGCCATGTACACGCGCGCGCCGGAGTTGAGCGCGTTGATGACCATCTTGCGGTCGACCGGGCCGGTGATCTCGACGCGGCGGTCGCGCAGCGCGGGCGGAATTGGCGCCACCTGCCAGTCGGCCTCCCTGAGCGCCGCGGTTTCGGCGCGAAAGTCCGGCAGCGCCCCGGCGTCGATCCGGGCCTGGCGCTGCCGGCGCGCCGCCAGCAGCCGCTGTCGGGCCGGCTCGAAGCGCTGGTGCAGTTCGGCCAGCAGCGCCTGCGCGGCGGCATCGAGCACCGGGTGGTCGTGGCCCGGGGGCTGGATTGCGATGCCGCGGGTACCGATGCCGTCCGCCACTGCCTGAGCCCTCGTTCCGGTGGGCTGTGACCGTAGCCGGTGACACTCGAATCACCTAAGCAAATGTTTCAATCATTTGTATTGTTTTTGCTTATACTAGATGGGTCGAACCGAAGGAGCCCCCATGGAACCCAACCAGAACAGGCGCTTGCAGCGCACCGCCCTGGGGCTGACGCTGGGCATCGCCATCGGGGTGGCCATCGGCGTGGCGCTGGACAGCCTCGTGCTCGGCATCGCCATCGGCATCGCGCTGGGCGCGGCCTTCGCCGTGGGCGGGCGCGGCCTGCCGCCGCGCTGAGGCCCGGGCGTGGCCGGCGCCCCGCGCTACTACTACAAGGGCAACCGCCTCAAGCAGCTGCGCGCGTTCTGCCAGGTGGCGCGGCTGGGCTCGGTGACGCGGGCGGCCGAGGCGCTGTTCGTCTCGCAGCCGGCGGTCAGCCTGCAGCTGCAGGCCCTGGAAGCGGAACTGGCGGTGCCCTTGTTCGAGCGCATCGGCCGGCGGCTGTCGCTTTCGCGCGCCGGCCAGGCGCTGTACGAGCTGGCGCGGCCCCTGGTGGACGGCTTCGACGGGCTGGCCGGGGAGTTCCGGGACCGCCTGCGCGGCCTCGATGCCGGCGAACTCGACATCGCCGCGGGCTCATCCACGATCCTGTACCTGCTGCCGCCGCTGGTGCAGGCCTACCGCGCACAACGCCCCGAGACCCGCCTGAAGCTGCACAACGTCACCGGCCGCGACGGCCTGGCGCTGGTGCGCTCGGACGCCGTGGACCTCGCCTTCGGCTCGATGCTGGAGGTGCCCAACGACATCGACTACGCGCCGGTGACGCGGTTCGAGCCGATGCTGATCGCACCGCCCGACCACCCGCTGGCCGCCATCGACACCCTGGAGCTCGCAGACCTGTCCGGCCACGGCCTGATCCTGCCGCCGCAGCGCCTGACCACCTACCGGCTGGTCGACCTGGTATTCCAGCAGCACAAGGTGCCCTACACCGTGGCGCTGGAGGTCGGCGGCTGGGAGGTGATCAAGCAGTACGTGGCCATGGGCCTGGGCATCTCGATCGTCACCGGCTTCTGCCTGACGGCGGCCGACCGCGAGCGCCTGCACGTGCGCTCGCTGGCGCGCTGGTTTCCCTCGCGCAGCTACGGTGTGGTGATCCGCAAGGGCAAGTACCTGTCCGAACACGCGCGCGCGTTCGTGGACCTGATCCAGCCGGGGCTGTTCGAGCGCCAGGACTACTACGCGCCGGGGCACTCCGACCGCTGAGGCGGGCGCCCCAGCCGTCGGCCGCAACGGCTTACACTGCAGCCCATGATCCGTAGTCCGGACCCCTTGCTGCCCTTGTGGCACGCGACCGCGCCGCCAATGCGGGAAGGTGCATCGGCCGCAGCGGACGCCGGCGTGGAACTTGCGACACGGTCTGCGCAGACGATCGTGATCGGCGCTGGCGTCACCGGCCTTTCGGCGGCGCTGCACCTGGCCGAGCGCGGCGCCTCGGTGATGGTGCTGGAACGCGAGGGTCCGGGGCTCGGAACTTCCGGACGCGCCAATGGGCAGATCATCGCAGGACTGCAGCAGTCCCCCGACGCGATCGTCGCTACGTATGGCGCTGATCCAGGCGAACGTATCGTCGAGTTCAGCGGCAAGGCGCCCGATCTGGTGTTCGACCTGATCGCGCGGCATGGCATCGCCTGCAACGCCGAACGCAGCGGCTGGGTGCAGGCGACGCGCTGGACGCGTGGGCTGAAGGCGCTGGAGAAACTCGCCGGTTCGTGGGAGCAACGCGGAGCGCCGGCACGGATGCTCGATCGCCAGGAGATCGGCGAGGTGCTGGGCACGCGCGTGTATGCCGGCGGCTGGCTCGATCAACGCAATGGCATGATCCAGCCGCTCGCCTACGCGCGGGGATTGGCCGACGCCGCGGCGCGCGCCGGGGCCGCGATCTGCTGCGGCGTCGATGTGACCGATCTGACGCGTCGCGATCAGCAATGGATACTCTCGACGAATCGGGGAGAGCTGCGCGCGGAAACGGTGGTGCTCGCGACGAATGTCTACACCTCACAACTGCAGGGCATTGCCAAGGCGCTGCTCGGTCGCACCTACCTCTCCGCCTATAGCGTGCAACTCGCCAGCGAACCGCTGAGCGAATCGCAGCGCAAAACCCTGTTGCCGCAACGACATTCCTGCGGCGACACCGGGCATCTGCGCCTGCGCTACTTCCGTCTCGACGGCGAGGGCCGCCTCGTCATCGGGGGGCCGGGCTGGATCACGCCGCCGCGTTCGGCATCGGCGATCAGCTTCTGCGTGCTCGAACACTCGGCACGCCGCATGTTCCCGCAACTCGAAGGCACCCGTTTCCAGTATCGCTGGGCCGCGCGCGATACGCTGACCCCCGACCTGCTGCCGCATCTCTACGAGCCCGCGCCGGGCATGTTCTCGGCGCTCGGCTACAACGGTCGCGGTCTGGCGATCGGCACCGCGCTCGGCAGCGTCCTGGCGCGACGCGTGCTCGGCGAAGCGGCGAATGCGCTCCCGTACCCGACGACGGATGCCTCGTCGGTGCCGCTGAACCTGCCGGCGGCAGCCCGGTTCTATCTGAATCTCGCGATGGAGCGATGGCGTCACTGATCCAGCGGAATTCTGTCCGTGGCAATGCATCGTCCCGCTTCGCCTTTTCCGCCTCACCCCAGCCTGAGCTGGGTCGCGCTGTCGAGGGCGGGTTGGGGCAGCGTGCAGATCAGGTGCACCCCATCGCCCGTCTCGGCCAAGCGCTCGGACGCCCAGCACGGCCGCGCGCAGTAGCGCAGCAACGCCGTCGTTCATCTTCCCCAACACGGGGCCCGTCTGTTTCACGGTGGCACGACCCCCGCAGCGCGATTCTGTCCGCTCCCCCACGCCGGGCCCGGCCCGGCACGAAGCTACGGAGCGACGCGAGATGGCAAAGCACGAGTACGACCGGGCCCAGCTACAAGAACTGCTCTACCAGGCGCTGGAAACCGAGATCGGCGGGATCGATGTCTACGAAACCGCCCTGACCTGCGCGGTCAACGAGGACCTGCGCCAGGAATGGAAGGAGTACCTCGAGCAGACCCGCACACACCGCGAGGTGCTGCTGAACGTCTTTTCCGACCTGGGCCTGGACCCGGAACGGCAGACGCCGGGGCGCAAAGTCGTGGCGCACCTGGGCAAGTCGCTGGTGCAGGCGATGGAGATGGCCAAGGCCGCGGGCGATCCGACCCTCGCGGAACTTGTCTCAGGCGAGTGCGTGGTGCTGGCCGAGACCAAGGACCACCTGAACTGGGAACTGATCGGCCTGGTCGCTGAAAAGGGCAAGGGCGAGGCCACCAAGGTGCTCAAGGCCGCCTACGATGCGGTGGAACAGGACGAGGACCACCACCTGTACCACACCACTGGATTCACCCGCGAACTGTGGATCGATTCGCTCGGCCTGCCCGCGGTGCTGCCGCCGCCGGAGGAGCGCAAGAACGTCGAGACGGCGATTGGCGCTTCGCGCGCGGAGCACAAGCGAGACGAGATGCTGCGCTCGCGCAAGACGGCCCACTGACGAAGGGTGCCGATCGCGGGTCGAAGTCGGCGGAACGTGCGCTCGGACGCCGGACTGGTTGAAGTAAATTCAGCCTGCCGCGGTGCGCTGTGCGAGCCAGTGATCTGAGCGCCGGCTTCGCCCAATTTCCCAGCCCGCCCTATGCCCAGCTTCCACGGCAGCGCCATGGAAATCTTTTTCCGTCTGGTCCTGGGCGCGTGTTCGCTCGCGCTGGTGTTCGCGACGCTCCTGCCGCTGCTTCATGGCAGCACATGGTGGATCCGCATCTTCGACTTTCCGCGCATGCAGATTGCCGTGCTGCTTGCGGTTGCGCTGGCGGGCTACGGCTGGATCCACCTCCAGGCCGGACTGCAGATATCAGACATGGCGCTGGCCGGGGCGGTGGGCCTGGCGCTGGGCCTGCAGCTTTTCTTCATCGCTCCCTACACACCCCTGTATCCCAAGCAGATGCAGGCAAGCCTTGCGGAGAACGACGACAACCGCCTGTCGTTGTTCATCTACAACGTGCTCCATGACAACCGGGAAGTGGAGCCACTGCGCCGTCTCATCCGCGAAACCGATCCTGATGTCATCCTGCTCAGCGAACCAACGCCATGGTGGCTCGCGCAACTCGATGGTCTCGAGAAGGACTACCCGCACACCATGCTTGCGCCGCAGGAGAACGACTATGGGATGCTTCTGTATTCCCGGTTCGAGCTGATCGATCCCGAGGTCCGCTTTCTGGTCGAGCCGAAGATTCCCTCGTTTCGCGTCAAGGTTCGATTGCGGTCCGGGCAGGTCGTGACCTTGTATGGCGTGCACCCCCGACCACCCGGTGCCGAGCGTCAGGAGCCCCAGGCAGCTGGCGCAGGCGGAGAAGGCGACGCAGGTGTTTCGGAAGGTGACGCCGGCAAAGCCGACGTCGGCGAGCGCGTGGACGCCGACAAACGCGATGCCGAGCTGCTGCTGGTGGCGAAGGAAACTGCAGAAGGCATGGATGGACCGGTCATTGTCGGCGGCGACTTCAACGACGTTGCGTGGTCGCACACCACGCGCCTGTTCCAGCGGATCGGCGGTTTGCTCGACCCGCGGATCGGCCGGGGCCTGTACAACTCCTTCGACGCCCGAAATCCGGTCATGCGCTACCCGCTGGATCACGTCTTCGCATCCGGGCACTTCCGCTTCGTCGAACTGCGCCGGCTTCCTGCCATCGGTTCGGATCACTTTCCCATGCTCGTGGTCCTCGACTTCGATCCCACCGCCGTCGTGTCGCGCGAAGAACCCGAAGCCGATGCCGGCGACAAGGAAGAAGCGGACGACGCGATCACCGAAGGGACGTCGGGGGATTGAAGCCGCAGGTGCTGTCCACTGCGAACTCGAAACGCGTTGACGCCAGCGGCGAAATGGCGACCCCTGTTTCGGTTCAGTCGGCGGCGGGCGCGCTCTTGTCCTCGAAGCCGTGCCCGTCGCCGCGCGCACTACACCCGCGGCGGATCGGTCTCGCGCGCCCAGTGGCGGTGCAGCGCCACCGCGGCGATGAAGGCCTTGGCGGTCTTGCCCATGTCCCGTGCACCGGCGAGCAACACG
Source organism: Lysobacteraceae bacterium (assembly GCA_035686365.1). Taxonomy (GTDB): domain Bacteria; phylum Pseudomonadota; class Gammaproteobacteria; order Xanthomonadales; family Xanthomonadaceae; genus DASRZM01. The sequence goes on from DASRZM010000019.1 coordinate 20,594, forward strand.
CCCGGATCCGCCTTGCCGTCGGGCAACGTCGCCGACACCCCGGCATCGTCGAGCAACCGGCTCGATGCGCCAAGCGCAAGGATCGTCTTGCAGTGTCGGTACTGGCCCTGGATGAACTCGGTGGTGTGGGCATCGCGGCCGAGCGCCGCCACCGCCTTGGCGCCATCGGGAAGCACCAGCGCGTCGAACAGCACGCCCGGCTCGTTCTCCAGTGACGCTTCCGCCTCGATCGTCCCACCCCCGGAAGTCCTGAATTGGCCGATGCGCGGCCCGACCAGGCGCGGCGTCGCGCCGGCCTTCAGCAGCGCCGCCTGCAATGCCGCGATCGATGCGCCATCCACGCCGTCGGCGACCAGCAGCGCGATCTTGCGGGTGCGGATGCCGCCATCGCCGGGTCGCGCGGTCAGCGACAGCGTCGGCGACGCCTTGACCTCGGCCTTCGGCGGCTTCGCCAGTGCGCGCGGCATCGCCTTGGGCACGGCGATGCCGAGGCCCTCGGCGACGGCCGCGGCGAGTTTCGGCGAAACATTGACCAGCATCGACACGGTGCGCTCGCGGATCGCCGGCACCGTCACCTTGCTGAGTTCGAAGCGGAACGCGGCGATGATGTGCGCCTGCTCGACCGGCGTCTGGCTGTCGAAGAACAGCGTCGCCTGGTTGAAGTGCTCGGCGAACTTTTCCGGCTTGCCGCGCACCTCGTCGTGCTCGATGGGTTCGGGAAACGACACGAAGCCGGCCGCGCCGGCCTGGAACGGGCAGCCGCCGCCGAGGCTGTTGGGCTCGTAGGAGACGCGGCCGCGATGGATCGCCTGGCGATGCATGCCGTCGCGCTGGTGGTTGTGCACCGGCGAGATCGGCGCGTTGATCGGCAGCTCGTGGAAGTTCGGCCCCCCCAGCCGCGAGATCTGGGTGTCGACATACGAGTGGATGCGACCGGCCAGCAGCGGGTCGTTGCTGAAGTCGATGCCGGGCACCACGTGCGCGGTGCAGAACGCGACCTGCTCGGTCTCGGCAAAGAAATTGTCGGGATTGCGATTGAGCACCATGCGCCCGACCGGCTGCACCGGCACCAGTTCCTCGGGGACGAGCTTGGTCGCATCGAGCACGTCGAAGCTGAATTTCTCCGCCTGCGCCTCGGTGAACACCTGCAGGCCCATCTCCCATTCCGGATAGGCGCCGGCCTCGATCGCGTCCCACAGGTCGCGGCGGTGGAAGTCGGGATCGCAGCCGGAAACCTTCACCGCTTCTTCCCAGACCTGCGAGTGGGTGCCCAGCACCGGGTTCCAGTGGAACTTCACGAACACGGACTCGCCGGATTCGTTGACCAGCCGGTAGGTGTGCACGCCGAAACCCTGCATCATCCGGTAGCTGCGCGGTATGCCGCGGTCGCTCATCACCCATAGCAGCATGTGGGTGGACTCGGGCATCAGCGAGACGAAATCCCACAACGTGTCGTGCGCCGACGCCGCCTGCGGCATGGCGTTGTTCGGCTCCGGCTTCACTGCGTGCACGAGGTCGGGGAACTTCATCGCGTCCTGGATGAAGAACACCGGGATGTTGTTGCCGACCAGGTCCCAGTTGCCTTCGTCGGTGTAGAACTTCACCGCGAACCCGCGCACGTCGCGCGCGGTGTCCTTGGAGCCGCGCTCGCCGGCGACGGTCGAGAAGCGCACGAACACCGGCGTGATCTTGCCCGCGGCCTGGAATGGCGCCGCGCGGGTCAGGTCGGTCAAAGGCGCGTAGCACTCGAAGTAGCCGTGCGCGCCGGAACCGCGCGCGTGGACGATGCGCTCGGGAATGCGCACGTGGTCGAAGTGCGTGATCTTTTCACGCAGGATGAAGTCTTCGAGGAGGGTCGGACCGCGCAATCCGGCCTTCAGCGAGTTCTGGTTGTCGCCGACTGCCACGCCCTGGTTGGTGGTCATCGCCTGGCCGGTCGCGTCCGACCGGGTGGGTTCCAGCGCGCCGGACTTGGCCGAGTCGTTGAGCTCGCTCAGCGTGCTGGCCGAGGCTGCCCGCGA
>DASRZM010000020.1:0-2034 GCA_035686365.1 Lysobacteraceae bacterium
CGATTGTCCTCCGGAGCTGATGCACCATTTGGAATGGTCCTCCAGCGCGGTGCCCGTCGGGAGCTGCGCGGCGCCGTGCCTTGCGGGCACCGCCTGGACAGCTCGGCGCCGGAGGTTGGCGAGTTGAACCCAGTAACGCCACAGTTGAGCGGTGGACAGTCGGCGTGGGCACCCGCCGGTCGGTCTACCCACCGTATCATCGTGTGGCAAGCCCACACCTCCTCGGTATCGGAAGCCGCCGCTATCCCAACGCACCTTCCCGACCGTCTAGAACAGTCGGCGGACTAGTTGCCGGGGCTTCGCGGCGGCTCCGACGCCGGGTGCTACTCCGAGTCGCGTAGTGCCGGGTTACTGATGTCCAGGCGGGTTGTAACGGGAGCCGTCTAGTTGATCAGCGGCGCACACCGCGCCGAGCGGCTTAGGAGGCGACGATGGGCGACAAGAGTCTGTATGAGCGGCTGGGGGCGTGTTTGCCATCGCGGCGGTGGCCTCAAGCAGTCAGCGCAACACCTCGGCCAGCGCTTCGCATGGTTTCATCCAGCCGAGGGTTTGTCGAGGTCGGCCATTGAGTTCGGCGGCGACAGCGTCGAGCTGCTGCTGGGTCACCAGCGACAGATCCAGGTTCTTCGGGAAGTACTGGCGCAACAGGCCGTTGGTGTTCTCGTTGCTGCCCCGCTGCCAGGGGCTGTGCGGATCGCAGAAGTAGACCGCCACCCCGGTATCCACCGTGAACCGGGCGTGCTCGGCCAGCTCGCGACCCTGGTCCCAGGTCAGGCTGCGTCGCAGCTGCGCGGGCAAGGTCAGGATCTGAGCCGTCAGGGCGTCGCGCACCGCCGGTGCGCTGCGGCCGTCGGGCAGTGCCAGCAACAGCACGAAGCGGGTGCGGCGCTCGACCAGGGTCCCGATCGCCGAACGGCTGCCGCGGCCGATCAGCAGGTCGCCCTCCCAGTGGCCGGGCACCGCGCGGTCGGCCACCTCGGCCGGCCGCGCGCGGATGTTCACCATGCCCGGCAGCCGGCCGCGGTCGTCGACGCGCTGCGGGGTGCGGCGCTGCAGGCGCGGCCGGCGCAGGTAGCGGGTCAGCTCCCGACGCAGGGCACCGCGGCTCTGGACGAACAGCGACTGGTAGATGGTCTCGTGACTGACGTGCATGGCCGGATCGTCAGGGTAGTCGCGACGCAGGCTGACCGCGATCTGCTGGGGTGACCAGCGCCGCGCCAGGCGACGTTCGACCGCGCCCCGCAGCTGTGGCTGGCGCACCAGCTTGGCCACCTTCGGACGACGGCCGCGATCGGACGCTCGACGATCGGCATGCACCGCGCGATAGGCGGCACGGCCACCGTTGCGACGCACCTCGCGCGCGATGCTCGACGGCGCGCGTCGCAGCCGAGCGGCGATGCCGCGCAGGGAGGTGCCGTTCAGCAGCGCGCGGCTGATCTCCTCGCGCTCGAGCGCTGACAGGTGGCGCGGCGAGCGGTGCCGTGGCCGCGGTCGCAGCCCACCAGTCCGACCCAGCAGCGCGCGCACCCCCTGGCGCGTGCCGCCGAGGGCCGCCGCCACGTCGACATACCGTTCTCCGGACGCCACCAGGCGCCAGATCTCATCCTGCTGCGCCTCGCTGAACCGCTGATACCGATGCCGACGTCGCACTCATCTGCCTCCCGATCGACCAGCCCCCCGTGGACTGCTGAACCGGCAGATGATGCATTCACTGCTTGAGGCCACCGGCACTAACAGCCACTTCCTGGCCGAATTGGTCGACCCCTGGGACGGCCGGCCATGCACCCGAGCCCAACTTCGCTGTCCACGGTCAACGCCCGGGACGAACGGCCACATCCTGGCCGTTGGTCCCATGGGTGAACCAATGGGTGGCAGGAACCCTGGCGAGGACCCCTAGCGCCGCGGCTCCCAGCTGAAGAAGCGCAGCGCCAGCAGCACCCCGATCACGCCCCACAGCCCGATCACGCCGACCTCCAGCCACGGCACCCCGGCGACGCCCGAAGAGCGGTAGAGCTCGAGCATGGCATCGGCGAA
>DASRZM010000021.1:0-47164 GCA_035686365.1 Lysobacteraceae bacterium
CAGCCGGCACAGCGGGCGCCGGCGCCGGCGCCGGCACCGGTGGCCGAGCCGCCGCCCGCACCGGTGCCCGAGCCGGAACCCTCGCCGCCGCCCGTGCAGACCGTTGCCGAGCCGGCACCGGTCGAACCGGCGGTGGTCGCGCCTGAGCCGACCCCGGCCCCCGCGTTCGAGCCGCTCCCGGCGCCACCTGCCCCTGCACCGACCCCCACGCCGACCGCGCCGGTGGGTGAGTATGGTCCAGTGGCCTCGGGCGAAACGTTGTGGAGCATCGCCCAGCGCACCCGACCGGACGCCGGAATCAGCGTCAACCAGATGATGATCGCGCTGCAGCAGGCCAATCCGGAGGCCTTCATCGGCGAGAACATCAACCGCCTCAAGCGCGGTGCGGTGCTGCGCATCCCCGACAGCACCGAGCTGGCGGCCCTGTCGGCGAGCCAGGCCGCGGTGCTGGTGCGCGAACAGATGGACGCCTGGCGCGGCGAGTCGCGACCGCAGCCGCAGCCGGCAGAGCCCGAACCCGAGGCCGTGGCCGCGCAGCCTGCGCCGGTCCGGCGCGAGGATGCGCGCCTGGAGCTGGTCGCCCCGCGCAGCGAGACGGCATCGCCGGAATCGGCACGATCGGGCGCCGACACCGAATCCGAGGCCGGTGCCGAGCTGCGCGCCGAACTGGCGCGTGCCCAGGAAGAAGTCGTTGCGCGCGACCAGGAGATCGGCGAACTGCAGTCGCGGGTGGCCGAACTCGAAGCGCTGCAGACCGACAATGCGCGCCTGCTGGAAATGAAGGACTCCGAGCTGGCGGTGCTGCAGCGCCGGCTGGCCGAACTCGAGGCCGAGCGGGTCGCGGCGCAGGCGCAGGCCGGCGAGGCGGGGCCGGATGCGGATGCGGAAACCGGGGCCGCGCCCGTAGAGGACGAGGCGGTGGCGCTGGAACCGGAGGCGCCGGCCGAGGAGGCAGCCGAAGAGGTCAGCGCGACCGCGCCCGCAGCCGAGCAGGCGCCGGCAACACAGCCGGCCCCGGCGGGTGCGCGCACGCTGCCGTGGTACCGCAATATCTGGTTCATCGTCGGGGCCGGCCTGGTCCTGCTGGGCCTGTTGGCGCTGCTGCTGCGCCGCCGCGGCGGCAGCGAGCCGAGGCGTCCGCGTTCTCTGGGCGAAAGCACATTGGCCGATTCCTTTGCCCGCCCGGCGGCGGCGACGGTCGTTGCGCCCAAGGCCGCGCCGCCTGCCCAGGACCTGCAGGCTGAGCGCGAGGCCGAACTGGTGGATGCGCTGGCCGAGCACCCCGAGGATCTCGATCGCCACCTGGAACTGGCGCGCTTCTACTACGAGGAAGGCGACGTCGATGCCTTCGAAGGCGTGGCCGAGGCGATGAACGCCCAGGTGGACGACCCCGACAGCCTGGAGTGGCGGCAGGTCGTGGCCATGGGACGCGAACTGCTGCCCGACCATCCGTTGTTCGCGGTTCCTGAGCCGCCCGAACCGATCGAGGAAGCGGCCTGGCAGGCTCCGGATCCGGAGGCGCCCGACACTGGCGTCACCGGCCGCCACGAGATCGACTGGGACACCGCGACGCCGGTCGTGCCGGCGCCCGAGCCGGCCGCCGATGCCGGGACCACGCAACGCTTCCGCATCGAAAACCTCGAAGCGGTGCCGGCCGAGCCCAGCGCCGGTCGCCCGGAAACGGAACTGCCTGCACCCGAGGCGGGGTCGGAGCCGGCCGAGGCGCCCGAGCCGGCAGCGACCGAGTACGACTTCGGTGGCACCGACGATGCCGCGGCCACCAAGCTCGAACTGGCGCGGGCCTACCTGGACATGGGCGACATCGAGGGTGCGCGCGGGATGCTCGAGGAGGTCGTCAACGAGGGCAACGCAGGGCAGCGCGACGAGGCGCGGCGACTGCTGGACGAGATCCGCTGACGCCACCCCGAGCGCGCTTCCGGCCCGGCGCATTATCGGGAGGCGGAATGCGCATCGCGCTGGCCATCGAGTACGAGGGCACCGGATTCCTGGGCTGGCAGCGCCTGTCCCATGGCCCGACGCTGCAGGCTGCCGTGGAGGCGGCGGTCGGCTTGGTCGCCGACACTCCGGTCCAGATCACCTGTTCCGGGCGCACCGACGCAGGCGTGCATGCACGCTGCCAGCTGGTCCATTTCGACGCGCCCGTGCAGCGGTCGATGCGGGCCTGGGTGCTGGGCAGCAACTCGCGGTTGCCGCCCGGGGTGGCAGCACTCTGGGCGCAGCCGGTCGCCGGCGATTTCCATGCGCGTCACAGCGCCCGCGCACGCCGCTATCTGTACCGCGTTCTGAATCGCGCCGTGAAGCCCGCGCTGGGGCACCAGTACCTGGCTTGGGAGCGTCGCCGGCTCGATGCCGACCGGATGCACGAGGCCGCGCAGGCGCTGGTCGGCGAGCACGACTTCAGCGCGTTCCGCACAGCGCAGTGCCAGGCGCCGCATCCGATCCGCCGCGTGCACTCGATCGAAGTGCGGCGCCAGGGCGAGGAGGTCGCGATCCAGATCGAGGCCAATGCCTTCCTCCACCACATGGTCCGCAACATCGTCGGCAGCCTGGTCCCGGTGGGCTGCAACGAGCGCCCGCCCCGATGGATCGGCGAGCTGCTGGCCGGGCGCGACAGGGCCCTTGCCGGGCCCACCGCACCGCCGCAGGGCCTGTGCTATCTGGGCCCAAGCTATCCGGCGCAGTGGGGGCTGCCGGCGGAGTTGACCCTTCCGCCCGGGCATCCGGCCGCGGCCGGATGAGGGCCGCGGCGCGGCTACACTGGGCGCATGCGGACCCGGATCAAGTTCTGCGGCATGACCCGCGGCCAGGACATCGCGGCGGCCGTTGCGATGGGCGTGGATGCGGTGGGACTGGTCATGGCCGGGTCCAGCCCGCGCCGGCTGGAGCCGGCCCAGGCGCTGGAGCTTCGGGCACAGGTGCCGCCGCTGGTGGCGGCGGTGGCGCTGGTCATGGATCCGGATCCGGACCTGCTGGAATGGATTGCGGACGCGCTGCGGCCGGACCTGCTGCAGTTCCACGGCTGCGAGAGCGAGGCCACCTGCGCGGGTGCCGGCATCCCGTACCTGAAGGCGGTTCCCATGGGTGAGGCCGCAGGGGCAGGGGATGCGTCGGCCTTCGTGTCCGGCTACGCTTCGGCGGCCGGGTTCGTGTTCGACAGCCACCGCAGGGGTGGCGCCGGCGGCAGCGGCCGCCGCTTCGACTGGACCCGTCTGCCCCGGACCGACCGCCCGCTGGTGCTGGCCGGCGGGCTCGATGCCGGCAACGTGGCCGAGGCGATCGCGAAGGTGCGGCCGTTCGCGGTCGACGTGGCCAGCGGCATCGAGCGCGCGCCCGGGATCAAGGACATCGATGCCATGCGACGCTTCGTCGCGGAGGTCAGGCGTGCCGACAGTTCCACCCGCGATTGAGGATTTCCACGCGTATCCCGACGCCGGCGGTCATTTCGGCCCCTATGGCGGGACCTTCGTCGCCGAGACCCTGATCGAGCCGCTGCGCGAGCTGGCCGCGGCCTACGACCGCTATCGCCAGGATCCGCAATTCCTGGCCGAGCTGCATGCGGACCTGGCCGACTACGTGGGACGGCCCAGCCCGATCTACCACGCCCGTCGCCTGTCCGAGCGCATCGGCGGTGCACAGATCCTGCTCAAGCGCGAGGACCTCAACCACACCGGCGCCCACAAGATCAACAACACCGTCGGCCAGGCCCTGCTGGCGCAGCGCATGGGCAAGACCCGCATCATCGCCGAGACCGGCGCCGGCCAGCACGGCGTGGCCAGCGCCACCGTGGCCGCGCGCCTGGGCTTGGAGTGCGTGGTCTACATGGGCGCGGTCGATATCGAGCGCCAGGCCATCAACGTGTTCCGCATGAAGCTGCTGGGCGCCGAAGTGGTGCCGGTGAACTCGGGTTCCAGGACGCTCAAGGACGCGCTGAACGAAGCGCTGCGCGACTGGGTGACCCACGTGCACGACACCTTCTACATCATCGGCACCGTGGCCGGCCCCCACCCGTACCCGGTGATGGTGCGCGACTTCAACGCGGTGATCGGCCGCGAGGCGCGCGCACAGGTGCTCGAACGCTACGGCCGCCTGCCCGATGCGCTGGTCGCCTGCGTCGGCGGCGGCTCCAATGCGATCGGACTGTTCCATGCGTTCCTGAACGACCGCGGGGTGGAGATCGTGGGCGCCGAGGCCGCCGGAGAGGGGCTCGACAGCGGCCGCCACGCAGCCTCGCTGGTGGCCGGCCGCCCGGGCGTGCTGCATGGCAACCGCACCTACCTGCTGTGCGACGAGGGCGGCCAGATCACCGAAACGCATTCGGTTTCGGCGGGCCTGGACTATCCGGGCGTCGGCCCGGAGCACGCCTGGCTCAAGGACACCGGCCGCGCGCGGTACGTGGGCGTCACCGACGAGGAGGCACTGGAGGCCTTCCACCTGCTGGCGCGTACCGAAGGCATCCTGGCGGCGCTGGAGTCCAGCCATGCGGTGGCGCAGGCGATCAGTATGGCGCGCGAGCGTCCGGCCGAGCAGCTCATCCTGGTCAACCTGTCCGGCCGCGGCGACAAGGACGTGCATACGATCGCAAAGCGCGAGGGAATCCCGCTGTGAGCACGGCGTCGGGCAACCGCATCGATACCCGCCTGGCGCAGCGGCGCGGCGAAGGCCGCGCCGCGCTGATCCCGTTCGTGACCGCCGGGGACCCGTCGCTGGAGTCGACCGTCCCGATCATGAACGCGCTGGTCGCGGCCGGGGCCGACCTCATCGAGCTGGGCGTGCCGTTTTCCGACCCGATGGCGGACGGGCCGGTGATCCAGCAATCCAGCGAACGCGCGCTGGCGCGCGGGGTGGACCTGGGCGCCGTGCTCGCGATGGTGCGCGATTTCCGGCGCCACGATGCCGACACGCCCGTGGTGCTGATGGGCTACCTGAACCCGATCGAGATCCACGGGCTTGCGAGATTTTCCGATGAGGCGAGGGTCGCGGGCGTCGATGGCGTGCTGCTGGTGGACTGCCCGGTCGAGGAAGCCGCGCCGATCGACGCCGAACTGCAGTCCAGGGGCCTGCGGCGGATCGCGCTGGTGTCCCCGACCACGCCGCTGGAGCGCGCCGGTCGCATCGCCGCGCAGGCCTCGGGCTTCCTGTACTGCGTGTCCCTGGCCGGCGTGACCGGTGCCGGCAGCCTCCGCCCTGCCGAGGTGCGCGAGCGCATACGCGAGCTGCGCACGGTCGCGACGCTGCCGCTGGCGGTCGGGTTCGGGGTCAAGGACGCCGACTCTGCCGCCCGGATCGCCGGGTTTGCCGACGCGGTGGTGATCGGCAGCGCGCTGGTCCAGAGACTGGCCGGCGCCCAGGATGCGGCGCAGGCGGCCGGGCTCGCCTGCGAGTTCCTGGCGCCGATCCGGGCCGCAGTCGACGCGCCGGGCGTCCGCCCCGCCTGAAGCGCCGCGCCGCGCCAGCAGGTTGTTGAAAAACAACCTGCTGGTCGCCGCCATGGATGGCGGCGTGGGGAAGCAAGCGCGCAAGCGATTGATTCACCGTGAGCGAGTCCGGACCTGCGCCGGACTCGCGACTTGACAAGCGATCAGGACGATCGCTTGTCAACAGGCTGATAGAATTCGCCCTCCAGGGACCGTGAACTCGAACCGATGAGCTGGTTGCAGAAACTGATGCCCGCGCGCATCCGCACCGAAGGCGGCACCAAGCGCACCGTGCCCGAGGGCCTGTGGGAGAAGTGCCCGAGCTGCGCGGCGGCGCTGTACCGCCCGGAGCTGGAGCGCAACCTCAATGTGTGCCCCAAGTGCGGCTTCCACCTGCAGATCGGCGCGCGCGAGCGCATCACCGCGCTGCTGGACGAGGGCAGCGGGCGCGAACTCGCCGCCGATCTGGCGCCGGTCGACGTGCTTCGGTTCAAGGACTCGAAGAAGTACCGCGACCGTCTGATCGCGGCACAGAGGCAGACCGGCGAGAAGGATGCGCTGATCGCCATGGAAGGTGCGCTGTTCGCGCGCCCGATCATCGCCTGCGCCTTCGAGTTCCGCTTCATGGGCGGCTCGATGGGCTCGGTGGTCGGAGAGCGCTTCGCACTGGCCGGTGAGCGCGCGCTCGAGCTGGGCTGCCCGATGGTGTGCTTTTCGGCCACCGGCGGCGCGCGCATGCAGGAGGGCCTGTTCTCGCTGATGCAGATGGCCAAGACGGCCGCCGTGATCGGGCGCATGCGCGCGCGGGCCCTGCCGTACGTGTCGGTGCTCACCCACCCCACCACCGGCGGCGTCTCTGCCAGTCTGGGCATGCTCGGCGACATCAATCTGGCCGAACCGCTGGCGCTGATCGGCTTTGCCGGGCCGCGCGTGATCGAACAGACCGTCCGCGAGACGCTTCCGGAGGGCTTCCAGCGTGCCGAGTTCCTGCTCGAGCACGGCGCCATCGACGCCATCGTCGATCGTCGCGAGATGCGCCAGCGGCTGGCGGCGATGCTGGCCCTGCTGCAGCGCCTGCCCGCGCCCGTCCCCGAAGCCGCCGCCACCTGAGCGGCGCGCCCGCGCCCGTGATGGACCCTGATGCGCGCGAGGACCTCCGGCCTTGCGCGATCGCGCTGATGGGGCCGACCGCGGCGGGCAAGACCGCACTGGCCACGCGTTGGGCAGCGCGCTGGCCGCTGGAGGCGGTCAGCGTGGATTCTGCGCTGGTCTACCGGGGGCTGGACATCGGCACGGCCAAGCCCGACCGCGAGACGCTGCGGGCGCTGCCCCATCACCTGATCGACATCCGCGACCCGGACCAGCCGTACTCGGCAGCTGAATTCGCCGCCGACGCCGAGCTCGCGATGCGCCGGATCGTGGAAGTCGGACGCGTGCCGATCCTGGTCGGTGGCACCGGGCTGTATTTCCGCGCCCTGCTGGAGGGCCTGTCGGATTTGCCGCCCGCGGATCCGGCCGTGCGCGCACGGATCGAGCACGAAGCCGCCGGCGCGGGCTGGCCGCAGTTGCACGCCGAGCTGGCGCGGGTCGATCCGGAGGCGGCCGCGCGCATCCATCCGGCAGACCCGCAGCGCATCCAGCGTGCACTGGAGGTGTACCGTGTGTCCGGACGCCCGCTGAGCCGGTGGCAGGTCCGCGGGCCTGCCCGCCGCCTCGGCTTCCGCGTGCTGCGGCTGGCCGCCGTGCCCGGTGATCGTGCGCTGCTGCACCGGCGCATCCAGGTGCGTTTCGATTCGATGCTGGCGCAGGGCTTCCTGGAGGAAGTCCGCGCCCTGCAGCACGCCGGGCTCGACCCGGCGCTTCCGGCGCTGCGTTCGGTCGGCTACCGGCAGGCCTGGCAGCACCTGCGGGGCCGGTGCGACGCGGACGGCTTCCGCAGCGCCGCGATCGCCGCCACCCGGCAACTGGCCAAGCGGCAGATCACCTGGCTGCGGGCCCGCCCGGACGTGCGCTGGCTCGATCCGGAACTGCGCACCGGCGAGTTCGACCGCGCCTTGGCCGCGTTCCTGGGCGGCGCATGAAGGCCGCAGCAGGGACGGGCCCGGTTCGATCGCCAGTGTAGGATGTGCTTGATTTCGGCGGGGCTGCGCCCCATTTTGAGGGGGCGCGACGGTTCCTCCACCTGGGTCCGGTCACCTTCGACCGGGCCTGTTGCCCCGGCGCGGGCCGGGGCTTTCCGCCGTTGCGTTGCGCACGGCGGCCCAGAACAACACATCAGCGGGAGAAAAAAAATGTCGAAGGGCCAGTCGCTGCAGGACCCGTTCCTGAACGCCTTGCGCCGCGAGCGCGTTCCGGTATCGATCTACCTGGTCAACGGCATCAAGCTGCAAGGCACCATCGAGTCTTTCGACCAGTTCGTGGTGTTGCTGCGCAATACCGTGAGCCAGATGGTCTACAAGCACGCCATCTCCACCGTGGTGCCCGCGCGCAACGTGCGCGTAGGGCCGGGCGGCGGCCACGTGTCCACCGGTACGGTCGGTGCCGGCGGTGCCGGCGAGGACGACGAGGCCGGCGAGGACGCCGATGGCGAGGCCGGGGAGGACCACGACTAAGTGTTCGAACGATCCCGCCGAGGCGAGCGCGCGCTGCTGATCCAGCCGCATGCCCCCGGTCGTTCCGAAGCCGAGTCGCTGGAGGAATTCGTCGAGCTGGCGCGTTCTGCCGGCGCCACGGTCGTGGCCCGGCTCGCTGCGCGCATCGAGCGCCCCAGCCCTGCGCTGCTGATCGGCACCGGCAAGGCCGAGGAGGCGCGCCGCATCTGCGAGGAGCAGGGTGCCGACCTGGTGCTGGTCAATCATCCGCTCACGCCGGTGCAGGAGCGCAACCTGGAGAAGCTGCTGGGCGCGCGCGTGGTCGACCGTACCGGGCTGATCCTCGACATTTTCGCGCAGCGTGCGCGGTCATTCGAAGGCAAGCTGCAGGTCGAGCTGGCCCAGCTCAAGCATCTTTCGACGCGTCTGGTGCGCGGTTGGACCCATCTGGAGCGCCAGCGCGGTGGCGCCATCGGCCTGCGTGGCCCCGGCGAAACCCAGCTGGAGACCGACCGTCGGCTGCTGGCCGAGCGCGTGCGCATGCTGGCCCGGCGGCTGGAGAAGGTGCAGACGCAGCGCACCCAGGCGCGCCGCGCGCGCCTTCGCAGCGAAGTGCCGAGGGTAGCGCTGGTCGGCTATACCAATGCCGGCAAGTCCACGCTGTTCAACGCACTCACCGGCTCCGAAGCCTATGCAGCCGACCAGCTGTTCGCGACGCTGGATCCGACCGTGCGCCGCGTGGAGGCGATCGCCGGCGGCGGGATCGTGCTCGCGGACACGGTCGGTTTCGTGCGCGACCTGCCCCACGACCTGGTTGCCGCGTTCCGCTCCACGCTGTCGGAAGCCCGCGACGCCGACCTGTTGCTGCACGTGGTCGATGCCGCCGATCCCCAGCGCGAGGAGCGCATGGGGCAGGTCGATGCCGTGCTGGCCGAGATCGGCGCCGACGACATTCCGCAGCTGCTGGTGTTCAACAAGATCGACCTGGTCGAGGGTGCGGACCCGCGCAGCGATGCCGGCATCGGTCACGCCAGGCCCCGGATCCACGTCAGTGCCCGCGATGGCCTCGGGCTCGGACTGTTGCGCGAGGCGATCGCCGCGCGGATCGAGCGGCGCAGGATCCATCGAACCGTGTTCCTGCCCGCCCGCGCCGGGCGCCTGCGCGCGCGGCTGTTCCAGGCTGGCGCAGTGGTCGCCGAGCACTACGACCGCGAGGATGACGGTTGGCGCCTGGAACTGGACGTGCCGGAGGCACTGGTAGAGCAGATCTGCAGCGCCGGTGACGCCGAGAGCCGGGCGCTGCGTGGCCAGCTGCTGGAGCCGGCGCACGCGTAGCCGATCTCGGACCTGTCCAGAAGTTCGTGCGCCAGGGATGGCGCGCCCGCGGATCCGGCACGCAATTGCCCGATCCGGTGGAGCCGGGTCCGGACAGGTGCCGGCTGCGGCCAGTCCGGGCAGATCCACGAGGGACCTGTTCGGACCTTTCGCAGCAGCGGAGCCTTACGGGGCGAGGCACTGTTACGATATCGGACTGGTCGCGCCGTGCCTGGCGCGGGACGGCACTTTCTCTGACCTGATGGAGCACTCGATGGCCTGGAACGAACCCGGAGGCGGCAAGAAGCGCGACCCGTGGGACCGCCGCGGATCCGACGGCGACGTGGACGCCTTCCTCGAAAAGCTCAAGGGCAGCCTCGGGCGCGTGTTCGGTGGCGGCGACGGCCGACCCGGCGGCGGCGGCGGCGGGCTCGGCGGATTCGGCTGGATCATCGGCGCGCTGTTCGCTTTCTGGCTGGTGTTCGACTCCTGGCAGCTGATCGACGAGCGCGAGCGCGGCGTGGTGCTGCGATTCGGCGAGTTCCACCGGATCCTGGCGCCCGGTGCCAACTTCAAGTGGCCGCGCCCCGTGGAGCGCGTGATCAAGGTCGATGTCGGCCAGGTGCGCTCGGTTTCCGACCAGGTGCGCATGCTCAGCCGCGACGAGAACATCGTCAACATCGAGTACAACGTGCAATACCGTGTGGCCGACCCGGCTCTGTTCCTGTTCGGTTCGCGCGACCCCGAGGACACGCTCAAGGCTGCAGCCGAGAGTTCCGTGCGCGAGGTCATGGGCAACACGGCGATGGACGAGATCCTGACCGGGCAGCGGGCGCAGCTCGCCGCCGACGCCAGTCGCAAGCTGCAGGTGTCTCTGGACCAGTACCGCACCGGCCTGCTGGTGAGCGAGTTCAATGTACAGAACGCGCGCCCGCCGCAGGAGGTCAAGGACGCCTTCGACGACGCCATCACCGCGCGCGAGGACCGCGAGCGCATCGAGAACGAGGCCGAGGCCTACGCCAGCAAGGTGGTACCCGAGGCGCGCGGCCAGGCCGCGCGCGTGCGCCAGGAGGCCGAGGGCTACAAGGCCGCGAAGGTCGCCCAGGCGCAGGGCGATGCCGCCCGCTTCGAACTGTTGGCCGCCGAGTACCGGCGTGCGCCGGAGGTGACGCGCCAGCGCCTGTACCTGGAGACCATGGAGAGCGTGCTCGGCGGCAGCCGGAAGGTGCTGGTCGACGATAGCGGCAACAACGTGCTGTACCTGCCGCTGGACGGCGGCGGCCGCGGCAGCGCCGAGACGTTGCGCGAGCGGCTGCCGGCGGTGGTCGAATCGCTCTCGCCCTCGGGCGAGGAGCGCCCGGCGCGCGAGGCGCGCCGTTCCGGCCGTGACGGAGAACGCTGATGAGAACCCTGATCGTTGCGCTGGTCGTGATCGCAGGGCTGCTGGCGCTGAATTCCTTCTTCGTGGTGAAGGAAGGCGAGACCGCGATCCGGTTCCGGTTTTCCAGGATTGCCGAAACGGCGATCGAGCCGGGGCTGCACCTGAAGCTGCCGATGGTCGAGGACGTGCAGGTGTTCGATGCGCGCATCCGCACGCTCGATTCCGAGCCCGAGCCCTATCTGACCAACGAGAAGAAGGACGTCAACGTCGACTTCTTCGCCAAATGGCGGATCGACGACGTGGATTCCTACTACCTCGCCACCCAGGGCGACGAGCAGTACGCACCGGCGCGCCTGCTCAGCCCGGTGGTCAAGGAAGCGCTGCGCAACGTGATCAACCAGCGCAACCTGCGCGACGTGGTCGCCAGCGAGCGCACCAACCTGTCCGAGGTCCTGGTGGCGGTGGCCAACGAGGCCGCCGACGGCTTCGGCATCGAGGTCGTGGACATCCGTATCAAGCGTCTGGACCTTCCCGAGCGCGTCAGCGAATCGGTGTTCGAACGCATGCGCGCCGAGCGCAAGCGCGTGGCCAACGAGCTGCGTTCGGAAGGCTTCGAGGCGGCCGAGAACATCCGCTCCAACGCCGAACGCGAGCGCCGGGTGATCGTCGCCGAGGCCGAGCGCGACGCCCAGCGCATGCGCGGCGAGGGCGATGCGCGCGCGACCGAGATCTACGCCCAGGCCTACGGCGCCGACCCGGAGTTCTACGCCTTCCACCGCAGCCTCGAAGCCTATCGCGAGGCGTTCGGCGCCGGCGAGGACGTCATGGTGCTGGACCCGGAGTCGGACTTCTTCCGCTACTTCGGCGGGCCCGGCCGCAACCGGTGACATGAGCGCCGACCTTCTGGCGGCGCTTTGCCTGGTTCTGGTGATCGAGGGCTTGTTCCTGTTCGCGGCGCCCAACGCGTGGAAGCGCGCGGCCGATACGCTGCGGGAGCTTCCCTCGCGCAGCCTGCGCATCTACGGTGCGGTGATGATCGGCCTGGGGCTGGTGCTGCTGCAGCTCGTCCGGTAGCCGCCGGGTGCGGTTCGCGAGACAATGAGGGGGTCGCGAAGGGGCTGTTCCAGTCACCGGTTCCAGTCGCCAGTGCCGCCGCTGGGCGGCGGCGGGCCTGTGGTGCCGGCTCTGGACTGGAACTGGAACTGGCAACTGGAACTGTTCCGGCCGCGACATTCCGGATTCTTCCTGCAAGGCTTCGAACAATGGGACAGTCGGTGGTGGTGCTCGGCGCGCAGTGGGGCGACGAGGGCAAGGGCAAGATCGTCGACCTGCTGACCGAGCAGGTTGCCGCCGTCGTGCGCTTCCAGGGCGGTCACAATGCCGGCCACACGCTGGTCATCGGCGGCGACAAGACGGTACTGCACCTGATCCCCTCGGGCATCCTGCGCGCAGGGGTGCTGTGCCTGATCGGCAATGGCGTGGTGCTCTCGCCCGCCGCGCTCCGGAAGGAAGTCGGGGAACTCGAAGCCAAGGGTGTGGAGGTGCGTTCGCGCCTGAAGATCAGCCCGGCGACGCCGCTGATCATGCCCTACCACGTCGCACTGGACCAAGCGCGGGAGAAGGACTCCGGCAGCAGGGCCATCGGCACCACCGGCCGTGGCATCGGACCGGCTTACGAGGACAAGGTCGCCCGTCGCAGCGTGCGCGTTGCCGACCTCAACTACCCCGACGAGCTGGCACAGAAGCTGCGCGAGGTGCTCGATTACCACAATTTCGTGCTCACCCGGTACCACGGCGTGGACCCCATCGACTTCCAGGAGACGCTGGACGAGGCCCTCGAGTTCGGCGAGTACGTCGACCCGATGAAAACCGACGTCGCCGGGCTGCTGCATGAGCTGCGCCGCGACGGCAAGCGCGTGCTGTTCGAGGGCGCGCAGGGCTCGCTGCTGGACATCGACCACGGCACCTATCCTTACGTCACCTCCAGCAACACGACGGTCGGCGGCGCCCTGGCAGGCACCGGTGTGGGCGCGGATTCGATCGACTACGTGCTGGGGATCGCCAAGGCGTACGCCACGCGCGTGGGCGGCGGTCCGTTTCCCACCGAGCTAGAAGACGAACTGGGCGAGGCGATCCGCACGCGCGGCGACGAGTTCGGCGCCACCACGGGGCGCCCGCGTCGCTGCGGATGGATCGACCTGGTCGCCCTGAAGCGGGCGGTGATGATCAATGGCGTTTCGGGCCTGTGCGTGACCAAGCTCGACGTCCTGGACGGCCTTGACACACTGAAGATGTGCATCGCCTACCGCTATCGCGGCAAGGAGACCGAGTACGCGCCGCTGGACGCGGCCGGATGGGACGAGTGCGAGCCGGTCTACCTGGAATTCCCCGGTTGGCAGGAGTCCACGCACGGGGTCACCGGGTTCGCCAGGCTGCCACCGGCGGCGCGCGCCTACCTGCGCTCGCTGGAAGAACTGGTCGGTTGCCCGCTGGCGATGATCTCCACGGGGCCGGAGCGGGACGCAAACATCATCCTGCGCGACCCGTTCGCCTGAGGAACCTCTGGACTTGTTCAGACTTTTCCTGAGGAACCCCGGGGCAGATCCCGCAGTTCCCCGGAAAGGACCAGAATCGAGCCGGCCGGGGCATCGCGGGCTGGCGGTCCGCGGTCAGCCGAAGTCGTAGGTCATATCGGGCGACGCGGGAGCCAGGAAGTTGCCCTCGACGTAGTCCACGCTGCACGTGAACAGGACCGTCATGCTGGCGGCATCCTGTACGAACTCGGCGATGGTGCGCACCCCGGCGGCGGCCGCCTTCTCGGCGATCTCGCGGACTTTCTTCTGGTTCTCGGCGTTCTTGCCCAGCTCGTCCATGAAGGAGCGGTCGATCTTCAGGTAGCTGGCGTGGATGTGTTCGAGCATCTGGAACGAATTGACACCGGAACCGAACTGCTCCAGGCAGAAGCCGCACTCGAACGTGGCGATCGCCTGCTGGAACTCCTGTGCCGCCTTGAGGTTGGTGAACACCTTGGCCTCGGGGATTTCCATCACCAGATGCGCACCGTCGATCCCGGCCTTGGCGACCTGTTCCCCGATCCATCCTGCCAGGGACTCGTTCTGGAGGCTGTAGGGCGTGATCTTGACGAACAGCCGCGTGTTGTGGCCGGCCTTCCTCCGTTCCGACAGCATGGCGATGGCGCGGCCGATCACCCAGCGGTCGATGTCGTCCATCAGGCCGTGTTCCTCGGCGATCGGCAGGAACGTCAGCGGCGGCACGATCTCGCCGCCGGCCAAGCGCATGCGCAGCAGCACCTCGTAGTTTTCGAGCTCGTCGCCCTGCAGGCTGATGATGGGCTGGAAGTGGAGCACGAAATCGCCGGTCTTCAGCGCCGTCTGGATGCGCTTGATCCACTGCGCGACGCGCTCTTCCTCGGCGCGGTCGCGCGCGGCAGGGTCGAAGATCTGGATCTGGTTGCCGCCGTCGTTCAGGGCCGTCTGCAGGCACTGGCTGGCCTTGCCCAGGACCTGCTGCACCGAGGCGATCTTCTCTCCGATCTGCACACCGCCGATGCTGACCGACAGGGTCAGCGAGCGATCGCCGACTTCCACGATGTGCTTCTTGAACGCGTCCCGGATCGTTTCGGCCAGGGCATGGGTCTGCCTGTGGTCGCAGTGGCAGATCACGCCGAAGCTGTGGTCGGTGAACCGCGCCGAGACGGCGTCCTCGGGTACCGAACTGGAGATCGATCCGGCTGCGGCACGCAGCATCCCGTCGGCATTGCCCAGGCCCACGTCGTTCAGCAGGCTCGCATAGTTGTCCATCTCCACGAGCAGCAGCGCCTGATTGTCGCGTCCTCCGGCTGCGGCCGCGACGGTGCGCTCGAGCTCGCCCATGAAATGGGTGCGGTTGAACAGGCCGGTCACCTGGTCGCGCGAGCGCAGGGCATCGAGTTCGGCGACCATGTCCGGGTCCAGGACCTGCTGGCGGAACACGATCTGCAGGCAGGGCTCACCCTCGTAGCTGGCCTGGGCGAACTCCATGACGGCGTCGAAGGTCGAGCCGTCGGCGCGCTGGGCGTGCAGTTCGAGCGTACGTGGCGGCGGCTCGCCCTTGCTCAGGCGCTTGAGCAGCGTCTTGAAGCCGTCCGCGTCCTTGCCGGCCACCATGTCCAGCACCGGCAGGCCTTCGATGTCCTCGAAGGTATCGTAACCGAAGATCTCCAGGTAGGCCTCGTTGGCGCGGATGTGCATGCCCTCGTGCACATAGGCGATCGGATCGCGCGAGGAGGCGATCAGCGAATCGCAGCGGCGCTCGGTTTCGCGCAGCGCCGCTTCCAGGCGGCGGACCTGGCGACGCTGGGCCAGGGTGGAGAATTCGTTGCGGATCACGAACTGCACGTGCTCGGGCTCGCCGCGCAGCGCGATGTCGCGCGCGCCGGAAGCCAGTGCGGCCATGACCTTCTTGGTCTCGAGCTTGCCCAGGACCGCCACCACCGGAAGGTCCTTGCCGCTGGCATTGACCGCCTGCATGACCTCGCCGAACGGCACCGCCTTGGCGTCCAATGCGGCCACGACCAGGTCCAGCGCCTGCTCGCCCAGCATCGCTTCCATTTCCTCGCCGGTCTCGGGCCGGTTCGGCCGGACCGCCATGCCGCCGTTCCGCAGGATGCTGACGATCTGCTCGGCATCCTCCATGCGGTCCTCGATGATCAGCAGGCGAATGACGGCTTCCTGTGTCGGCATCGGCTTGGGTCTCCTTGCTGATCAGCCTTTTACACGTAATTCCCAGAAATGACCACAGCTCCGCCCCTCGCTGGCATCGGTGTCTTGCAGGGTGCGCCTGCGGTCTCGCGGACCCATTGCGGGACCAGGTATCCGGGCAGGCGCTCGCGCAACCGGCACAGGATAGCCGCGGCCTCGGCTTCGGGCACTTCGAAGTGGGCGACGCCCGCGACCCGGTCGAGCTGGTGCAGGTAGTAGGGCAGCACGCCGGCATCGAGCAGCCGCTCGGACAGCCGCGCGAGCGCATCCGCCGAGTCGTTGACGCCGCGCAGCAGCACGCTCTGGTTCAGCAGCAGCGCCCCGGTTGTGCGCAGGCGCGTACAGGCGGCAGCGACATCGCTGTCGATCTCGTTGCCGTGGTTGGCGTGCACGACCACGACCTTGCGCACCGGCAGTGCGGCGAGCAGGGCGGTCAGAGAGGCATCGACCCGCTCGGGCAGGACCACCGGCAGCCGCGTGTGGATGCGCAGCGTGCGCAGTTGTGGCAGCCCGGGCAGGGCTTCGAACAGTTCGGCCAGGCGCGCATCCGACAGCGACAGCGGGTCGCCACCGGAGAGGATCAGCTCGGTGATCGATGGATCGCCGCGCACCGCGTCCAGCGCGCCGCGCCAGCGGTCCGCCGCGGCCGTGTGCGTCGCATACGGAAAGTGGCGCCGGAAGCAGTAGCGGCAGTGCACGGCGCAGCTGCCGGTGGCGATCAGCAGGGCGCGGCCGTGGTACTTGTGCAGCATGCCCGGACCGGCGAGCGCGGCGGCATCGCCGACCGCGTCGAGCCCGAAACCGGGGACGCGGCGATCCTCCACTTCCAGCGGCAGCACCTGGCGCAGCAGGGGGTCGGCCGGGTCGCCGCGGCGCATCCGCGCCACGAACCCACGCGGCACGCGCAGCGGGAACGCACCTGCGGCCCCGGGCTGGACGCGCGCGGCGAGGTCCTGCAGGTCCAGGGCCGCGAGCAGCTCGCGCGGGTCGCGGATGGCCTGGCGCCAGAGCGTGCGCCAGTCGCAGGGCTGCGTGGTCGGTCGGGTTGCGGGTATCATGAACGATCCCATGCCGGCACTGGGCCGGCCGGTTACCGGGATCCTCGATTCTAGCCGCTTGCCGAGGCGGCCTTTTTGTATCTGGAGCGCAGTCCGCATGGCGACCTACGGCCTCAACGACGTCCGCAACGGGTTGAAGATCCTCGTCGAGGGCGATCCCTATGCGATTGTCGACGCCGATTTCATCAAGCCTGGCAAGGGCCAGGCCTTCACACGGATCAAGATCCGCAACCTCAAGAACGGCCGGGTCACCGAGAAGACCCTGAAAGCCAACGATACCGTCGAAGGTGCCGACGTGGTCGATACCGACATGCAGTACCTGTACGGCGACGGCGAGTTCTGGCACTTCATGCAGCCCGACACCTATGAGCAGTACCAGGCCGACGCGGTCGCAATGGGCGAGGCCGCGCAGTGGCTCAAGGGCGAGGAGATGTGCGTGGTGACGCTGTGGAACGGGGTGCCGCTGTCGGTGACGCCACCGAATTTCGTGGAGCTGCAGATCGTGGAGACCGACCCCGGCGTGCGCGGGGACACCGCTTCGGGCGGCGGCAAGCCGGCCAAGCTCGAAACCGGCGCCAGCGTCCGCGTGCCGCTGTTCATCGAGAACGGCGAGATGCTGCGCATCGACACGCGCACCGGTGAATACGTCTCCCGGGTCAAGTAGGCACGCACCCGTGATGGACGCGCAGCCGATCGACCTGCTGATCGAGGCCGGCTGGGTGATCCCGGTCGAGCCGGCCGGCGTCCTGGAGGATCATGCGGTCGCGATCGACGGCGGCCGCATCGTCGCGGTGCTGCCGCGTGCCGAGGCCGGCTGCTACGCGCCCAGGCAGCGCGTTGCCCGACCCGGCTGCGCGCTGCTGCCCGGGCTGGTCAATGCCCACGTCCACAATCCGATGACGCTGCTGCGCGGCGTTGCCGACGACCTGCCGCTGATGCGATGGCTGTCCGAGCACATCTGGCCGGTCGAGGCCGCGGTGATGGGCCCGGAGTTCGTGCGCGACGGCGTGGAGCTGGCGATTGCCGAGATGCTGCGCGGCGGCACCACCTGCTGCAACGAGAACTACTTCTTTCCGGACGTGGCCGCGGCGACCTACCGTCGCCATGGATTCCGCGCAGTGGTCGGCCTGCCGGTGATCGACTTCCCGAGTGCCTGGGCGTCGAGCCAGGACGAGTACTTCGACAAGGCGCAGGAAGTCCATGACCGCTACCGTGGCGATGCGCTGATCAGGACCGCGTTCGCTCCGCATGCGCCCTATACGGTGAACGATGCCGCGTTCGGGCGCATCCGCACCATGGCCGACCAGCTCGACATCCCGGTCCACTGCCACATCCACGAAACCGCACACGAGGTCGAGGAAGCGCTGGCGCGGGACGGCCAGCGGCCGATCGCGCGGCTGCAGCGGCTCGGCCTGGTCAACGATCGCCTGATCGCGGTGCACATGACCCAGCTCACCGATGCCGAGATCGCGCTGTGCGCCGAGCGCGGCGTCAGCGTCGTGCATTGCCCGGAGTCGAACCTGAAGCTGGCATCGGGCCTGTGTCCGGTCCAGGCGCTTCGCCAGGCCGGGGTCACTGTGGCGCTGGGCACGGACGGCGCGGCCAGCAACAATGACCTGGACATGTTCGGCGAGATGCGCACGGCGGCGCTGCTGGCCAAGGTGGTCGCCGGGGACGCCGCCGCCGTGGACGCGGCCAGCGCGCTGCGCATGGCCACCCTGGGCGGCGCCCGCGCGCTGGGCCAGGACGGGGAGATCGGATCGATCCAGGTCGGCAAACTGGCCGACCTGGCGACTTTCCGGCTCGATGTGCTCGAGGCGCAGCCGCTGCTCAACGCGGTCTCGCAGATCGTGTACGCCGGCGGCCGGCAGCAGGTGCACGACGTGTGGATCGCCGGCGAGCCGCGGCTTCTCGAGCGCGAGCTGGTCACCATCGACCTGGACGAAGTGATGGCCTTGGCACATCGATGGCACGATCGGATCGGCGCGCTGCCGCCGCGGGGCAGTGGATGACGGACCGGCCCGCCAGCGGCGCCAATGTCGATCCGGCCGAGATCGCGCGGTTCGACGAACTCGGCCAACGGTGGTGGGACCCGGAAGGGCCCATGCGCCCGCTGCATGACCTGAACCCCGTGCGCCTGGATTTCGTGCGCGAACGGATCGATCTGCGCGGCGCCGCCGTTGCCGACGTGGGCTGCGGTGGTGGGCTGCTGTCGGAGGTGCTCGCCGGCGAGGGTGCGAGGGTCACCGCGATCGACCTGGCGCCGCAGCTGCTGGAGGTTGCCCGCCTGCACGGGCTGGAGTCCGGCGTCGAAGTCGAGTACCTGCAATGCGATGCGGCAGAGCTGGCGCGCCAGCGTCCGGGCGCATTCGATGCCGTCACCTGCATGGAGCTGATCGAGCACGTCCCGGATCCGGCGGCACTGCTGGCCGATTGCGCGCACCTGCTGCGCCCGGGCGGGGCGCTGTTCGTCTCGACGCTGAACCGCACGCCGGAGGCCTTCGCCGTCGCCATCGTGGGTGCCGAGTACCTGCTGCGCCTGTTGCCCCGCGGCACCCACCGCTATCGGGAGTTCGTGCGCCCGTCGGAACTGGCGGCGTGGCTGCGCGAGGCCGGCTGCCGCCTAGAGGCGGTGGCCGGCCTCCAGTACCAACCATGGTCCCGGAGCGCGCGCCTGGGCGGCCGTCCGCGCGTGAACTACCTGGCCTGCGCAAGGCGGGAAGCGGAACGGTGAGCGGCGCCATCGCGCCGCTGGTCCTGTTCGACCTGGACGGTACGCTGGTGGATTCGGCCCCGGATCTTCTGACGTCGCTGAACCGCCTGTTGGCCGAACACCATCGTCCCGCGGTCGAGGCGGCACGCTTGCGTCCGGTGGTGTCCAAGGGCGGCATGGCCATGCTGGGGATCGGCTTCCCGGAGCTGGCCGAGCCCGGGCGCAAGGCCCTGCTGCCGCGCTTCCTGGGCCTGTATGCCCAGACCATCGCCGTGAACAGCGCGCCGTTCGACGGCATCGCGGAGGTGCTGGAGGCGATCACATCGGCGGGCTCGCGCTGGGGCGTGGTCACCAACAAACCCGAAGCCCTGGCGCTGGCACTGCTCGAAGGACTTGCCATGCGGGCGGACTGCGCCGTGCTGATCGGCGGCGACACGCTGCCCGAACGCAAGCCGCATCCACTGCCGTTGCGCGAAGCCTGCGCCCGGCTCGGCATGAGCGTGATCCAGGCGGTCTATGTCGGCGACGACGAGCGCGACATCCTTGCCGCCCGCGCCGCGCCGATGCCTTCGGTGGCGGCATTGTGGGGATACCGGCTCGACCACGAACACGTCGCGGACTGGAATGCCGATCGCCTGGCAGCCGAACCGCGCGAGCTGCTGGCGCCGGGATGCCTGGCCTGCGCGGGCTGAGGCGTGCCCATGCAGGCGTTCGACGCCTTCCTCGGAAACTGGCGTGCGCGCGAACCGGAAATGGAGTTCGCCGAGGTGTTCTGCGCGCCCTCCGACCGCGCGCGTTTCCGTTGGTGGGGCGTGCTGCTGAACGAACTGCTCGAGTCGCTGCACGCACCCTCGGAGCCGGCCGTGGCGCAGGCGCGGCTGCAGTGGTGGCTCGCGGAGCTGCGCGGGGCTGCTCGCCAACATCCGGTCAGCGCGATGGCGCACGAGTGCGGGGTCGGGGCCGCGCCGGTCGCCGAGGTGGCGCTGGCCGCGCTGCAGCTCACCGGGGAGGGGCGCGCACCGCGCACGCTGGCCGATGCGATGGCCAGCATGGACCCCCTGGCCGCGGCGATCGCGCGCGCCGAGCAGCAGCTGTTCGACCCGTCGGTGCCCGCACCGCAGCTGCAGATCGCCGCCAGCCTGGTCGCACGTGCGGCGTTCGACGCCGGCGCCGGGCGGCCGCTGGGGCGCGAGCGCATGCCGCTGGACCTGCTGGCGCGCTGGCCGCTGACCGAGCCCGACGACGCCAGCGCATTGCATCGCGAACTCGCCGTGCAGCTGCTTGCGACCGCAGGCGCCGGGGCATCAGGAGGAGTGCTGTTCCGACGCGCACGCACCGGCTTCGACCGCTGGCGCCTGGGCCGATGGAAGGCCGGCGCTCCGGCCGGCCGGGTACCGCCCTTGCGTGCATTGTGGATCGCCCATGGTGCAGCGCGTGGCGCGCCCCGGCCTTGATCGGGGATAATCGCGCCCTCATGTCTGCATGCGGCCGCCGCCCGGCCGCCGTCCCGGAGTGCCCATGACCCCGCCCAGCCGCGAGTCCTCGCGCGCGTGCCTGCCCGACCTGTCCGAGGCGCCTTCGCCCGGGCCGGCCGCCCGGCTGGACTGGGTCGGCATGGAAGCCATCTCGATGCCGGTGCTGTTGCCGGGCGACGCCCACGGGGCGGTCCGGGTTCCGGCGCGGGTGGCCGCGCACGTAGACCTGGCGGCGCCGGACGAGCGCGGCATCCACATGTCGCGGCTGTACCTGGCTGCCGACACGCTGCTTCCGGCCGAACCGCTGACCCCATGCCTGTTGCGGCGCCTGCTCAACGATTTCCTGGACAGCCACCAGGGCCTGTCCACCCGTGCGCGGGTGCGGGTGGACTTCGAGCTCCCGGTCCGGCGACCGGCGCTGGCCAGCGGGCACTCGGGCTGGCGCAGCTATCCGGTCCGGATCGCCGCGACGCTGCACGAGGGTGAACTGGCGATCGAGCTGGCGCTGGAGCTGACCTACTCGAGCACCTGTCCGGCGTCGGCCGCGCTTTCGCGCGCCGAGATTGCCGAGACGTTTTCGCAGCAGTTCGGCCGGTCCGGGGCGGTGGAGGCCGCGATCGTGGCCCAATGGCTCGCCAGCGAGCCGGCGCTGGCCGCCACCCCGCACGCGCAGCGCAGCACGGCGACGCTTCACGTGTGCCTGGCGCCGGCATTTGCCGACCTGCCCGTGCTGGATCTGATCGACGCCGGCGAACAGGTGCTGGGCACGCCCGTCCAGACTGCGGTCAAGCGCGCCGACGAGCAGGCCTTTGCCCGCGCCAATGCCAGGAACCTGATGTTCTGCGAGGATGCCGCGCGGCGCCTGCAAGGCATGCTCGAAGCGGACCCGCGCATCGCCGGTTACCGTGTGCGCGTGGCCCACCACGAAAGCCTGCACGCACACGACGCGGTGGCGATCGTTGCCGGTGGCGAATCCGTTCCAGCGTCGTGAACGCGCCGGTCGCCTCGGCGTACGCTGGCCCGATCCGCGCGGCTTCAAGCCACATGCCCGACATGTATCGCCGACGCAGCCGACCGCAGCAGCAAGCCGGCCCTGCGACCCCGCGATCAGTCCCGGCCGGACGCCGCCGGTGCCGGTAGCAGCGCCGGATCCAGGCGCACGTCGAACCAGTTGAAGCCCCAGTGCAGATGCGGTCCGCTGGCGCGCCCGGTGGCGCCGACCGCGCCGATCACCTCGCCGGCCTCCACACGTTGTCCAGGCCCGACATCCAGGCGGCTCATGTGCAGGAAGCTCGACGACAGGCCATGGCCGTGGTCGATCAGCACGGTACCGCCGGTCAAGTACAGGGCGGTTTCCGCGAAACTGACGATGCCGGCGGCCGGCGCCCGCACCGGAGTGCCGGCCGGTGCGGCCACGTCCAGGCCGTAGTGCGGGTTCTTCGGCACCCCATTGAGGATGCGCCGGCTGCCGTACACGCCGCTGATGCGGCCGTCGACCGGGCGCAGGAATCCGTCGGCGAAATCGGTGCGGGGATCGTCGCGTTCACGCGCCGCGGCCACTGCCGCCTGCTCGCGGGCGATGCGCGCGGCGATCGCGGGAGCCGGGGTCACGGTCTGTTGCGGCAAGCCGTCGATGTGCTCGACGGGGAACTCGCGCGCGGCAACCGCCACGGTCTGCGCCTGGCCAGCCAGTGGGCAACCCGGATCCGCCGCGATCGACACCTCCACGCTTCCGCGCGCGTCCCGCGCCACGCCGAACACGAACCGGCCATCGGGCGCGATGCGCAGTTCGCGGTCGCCGGCGGCCAGGCGGCAATGCGCGGAGGTACCGGCCGGGAGCCGGCCCACGACCAGCTGGCCCGGCTGTACGGTCGCGGGCAGCTCCACCGACGATGCGGCCAGCACGGCTGCAGCCAGCACGGCTGCGGCGCTAAGGGACACCGGTGAACTCCAGCGGCCGGCCCGGGATCGCGCCGGTCAGTTCGCCATCGAGGTACACGAGCACGCCGTTGACCCAGGTCATGTCCACCCGCGACCGGAAGCGACGGCCCTCGAACGGCGACCAGCCACAGCGCGAGAGCACCCGGGAACGCTCGACCGTGAACGGCGCATCCGGGTCCACCAGCACCAGGTCCGCGTGCGCACCCTCGCGCACGAAGCCACGTCCGGTGATCCCAAACAGCCGCGCTGGCGCGTGGGAGACCTTCTCGACCATGTGCGGCAGCGACACATGGCCCTCGTGCACCAGCTCCAGCGCCGCCACCAGTGCGAACTGCACCAGCGGCAGGCCGGAGGGCGCCTGCAGGTAAGGCTGCTGCTTCTCCTGAAGCGTGTGCGGCGCGTGGTCGGTGGCCAGCACGTCGATACGGTCCTCGGCCAGCCCGCGGATCAGCGCCTGGCGGTCGGCCGGATCCTTGATCGCGGGATTGCACTTGATCAGGTTGCCCAGCGTGGCGTAGTCGCGGCGGTCGAAGTGCAGGTAATGCACGCAGGTTTCGGCGGTGATGCGCTTTCCGGCCACCGGGCCCGGTTCGAACAGCGCCAGCTCGTCGGCGGTGGAGATGTGCAGCACATGCAGGCGCGTGCCGTGGCGGCGGGCCAGCGCCACGGCCAGGGTCGAGGATTTCAGGCAGGCCTCGCGCGAGCGGATGTCCGGGTGCCGTTCCACCGGCACATGGTCTCCGAGCTCCGCCGTCAGCCTGGCCTGGTTGGCCTCGATCGTCGGCGTGTCCTCGCAGTGCGTGATCACGATACCGGGGGCGTCCCGGAAAATCGCCTCCAGGGTGGCCGGATCGTCCACCAGCATGTTGCCGGTCGAGGCGCCCATGAACACCTTCAGACCGCAGCTGCGGCGCGGGTCCAGGGCGCGGATCGCATCGATGTTGTCGTTGGTCGCGCCCAGGTAGAAGGAGTAGTTGGCACGACTGCGCCCCTGCGCCAAGCCGAACTTGTGTTCCAGCGAATCGCGGTCGACCGCAGGCGGCCGGGTGTTGGGCATCTCCATGTAACTGGTAATGCCACCGGCTACGGCCGCGGCGGACTCGGTGGCGATATCGCCCTTGTGGGTCAGGCCCGGCTCGCGGAAGTGAACCTGGTCGTCGATCATCCCCGGAAGCAGCCAGCGCCCGCGGGCGTCGATCACGCGCTCGCCCGCGCGCGGGCCCAGCCCGCTGCCGATCGCCTCGATGCGCCCTGCGCGCAGCCTGACGTCGGCGTCGCGCTCGAGGCCTTCGTTGACGAGGCGGGCGTTGAGGATCAACTGGTCGGAGGCGGGCTGGTCAGGTGTGGCGGCCATGCTTGGATGTCGGGGCAGGATCGGGAACCGGATCGTAACCGCCCGGATGCAGTGGATGGCAGCGCAGGATCCGCGCAGCGGCCATCCACGAGCCGCGCAGCGCACCGAAGCGTTCGATCGCTTCCATGGCATACGCCGAGCAGGTCGGCTGGAACCGGCAACGCGTGCCGAGCCAGGGACTTAGGAACCGCTTGTAGCCGCGCAACAGCAGGATCAGGATGCTTTTCACCGGCGCGCAGTAGTCCGCATCGGGCGACCGCGCAACAGCGGTTGCCGCGGGAATCCGACTAGGCTATAACACGCCGCCGCCCGCCTCAAGGAATGCAGGAAGCCCCCGTGGCAACCAGAACCCGATCGAGCAAGAGTGCGACCGCGAAGAAGAAGACGGCCAGGTCGGCCGCCGCGGCCAGCAAGAGCAAGCAACGTGCGGCGCCCGCGCGCAAGCCCGCCGCGGCCCGCAAGGCGCCGGGCGGGAAGGTCGCCGGGAAGAAGGCATCGGCCGTGAAGTCGCCCCGGAAGAAGGCCTCGGCGAAGAAGACGTCCGCGAAGAAGCCGCCGGCAAGGAAGGCACCGCAAAAGAAGGCGGCGGCGAAGGGAAGCCCTCCCAGGAAATCCGCGGTCAGGAAGGTCGCGCCGAAGAAGGCCGCCCAGCGAAAGCCTGTTACCAAAGCAGCCCCCAGGAAGGCCGCACTGAAGAAGGCCGCACCGAAGACGGTCGCTCCAAAGAAGGTCGCGCCGAAGAAGGGCGGCCCGACCAAGTCGGCGGCGAAGAAGGCAGCGACGAACCAGCGCGCCACGGCGAAAAGTGCCGCCAGGACCACCCCGCCGGCCAGGTCCGCGAGGCCGGCACCGAAACCCGCGGTCCGGAAGACCGCGACCGCCACGGCACAGCCACGGAAGGCCACAGTGAAATCCACCCACATCAGCAAGTCCCAGCCACCGGTTCCGGCGCGTGCGAAGGCGCGCGCAGTCCGGCCCAGCGCCCGCGGTGAAGCCTTGCTGCGTGCGCCGGTCCCCACGCGCGTAGAGCTGCCTGCCTCCTACCGGCCCCGCGCCAACGAGGAGTACATGAGCGCCTACCAGCTCGAGTACTTCCGCCAGAAGCTCATGAGGTGGCGTTCGGACCTGGTCGAGGAGTCGCAGCAGACTATCGACAACCTGCGCGAGGAAGTGCGCGACGTCGGCGACGAGGCCGAACGGGCCACGCGTGAAACCGAGAATTCGCTCGAGCTGCGCACGCGCGACCGTTATCGCAAGCTGATCGGCAAGATCGACAAGGCGCTCAAGCGCATCGACGAAGGCGCCTACGGCTACTGCGAGGAAACCGGCGAAGAGATCGGCCTGGAGCGCCTGGAAGCGCGACCGATCGCGACGCTGTGCCTGGATGCACAGGAGCGCTGGGAGCACCGCCAGAAGCTGATGGGCGACTGACCCGGTGATCCACACTTGCAGCATCTCCCCGGCCCCGCATCGCGGGGCCGTTTCGTTTCCGGGGCGGGGATTCAGTGGCCGGTAAACGCGGGCTTGCGGCGTTCCAGGAATGCCGTCGTGCCCTCGCGCATGTCCTGCGTGGCGCCGCACAGCGAGAATACGAGCGTCTCGTAGTCCAGTCCCTGGTCGATCGCGCACTCGCCCCCGATCAGGATCGCGTCGAGGATGCCGCGCAGGGCTTGTGGCGCAGCTGCAGCGAACTGGTGCGCCAGCGCCAGGGCCTCGCCCTCCAGCTCCTCGGCGGCGACCACGCGCGAGACGATCCCGAGCTGGTGCGCCCGCGCAGCGTCGATCTGCGCACCGGTCAGGCACAGCTCCAGCGCCGCCGCCCGGCCGGCGAGCCGGATCAGGCGCTGGGTGCCGCCGAAGCCGGGGATCAGGCCCAGGTTGACCTCGGGCTGCCCGAAGCGGGCCCGGTCCGAGGCCAGGCGCAGGTGGCAGGCCATCGCCAGTTCCATGCCGCCACCCAGGGCATAGCCGCCGATCGCTGCGATGACCGGCTTGCCCAGCCGTTCGATGCGGCTCATCAGCCCTTGACCCAGCCGCGAGAAATCACGCAGCTGGACCGGCGTCAGACCCTGCATCTGGGCGATGTCAGCGCCGGCAACGAACGCCTTGTCGCCGGCGCCGGTCAGGACGACGGCACGGACCGCCCCCTCGCCGCCAGCCTGCGCGAAGGCCCGGTCCAGTTCGGTCAGCGTGGCCCGATCCAGGGCGTTGAGCTTGTCGGGCCGATTGACGGTGATGATGCGGACGGCATCGCGGGTTTCGATGAGCAGGTTCACGAACGACATCGTCGGCTCCGGGTCGGTGGGGCGGCCGGCCATGGTAATCGCGGGGCCGGCAAGTCTTCACGCACCGGTAACGTCCGCACCGGGCGGTAACTATCCATTCAGCGGTGCCGCAGGTATCCTTACGCGTTCTTTGAGGGCCGCCTGGCGGCCTGTCGGGTCATCAGGAGGTCAATCCATGAAGTTGCGCTCTGCGGTCGCGGTCCTCGCGGCCTTGTGTCTGGTCGCCACGGTTTCGGCGCAGGACCTGAACAGCGAAAAGGGAAAGCTCAGCTACGCCATCGGCTACGAGATCGGCCGCGATTTCACGGATCGCAAGATGGACGTGGACCTGCAGACCGTCATCCGCGCCATCCAGGACGGTTACGCCAAGCGCAGCCCCGGCGTGCCGGAAGACCAGATGCGCGCCGCGCTGGCCAAGATGCAGCAGGACATGCTGGCCAAGGCCAAGGCGGAATTCGACAAGGTCGCCGCGGAGAACAAGGCCAAGAGCGACCGCTTTCTCGCCGAGAACCGCGCCAAGTCGGGTGTCGTCGCGCTGCCCAGCGGCGTTCTTTACCGGGTGATCGAAGACGGCAACGGCGCGCGCCCCAACACCAACAGCACCGTGCGCGTGCACTTCCGTGGCTCGCTCTCCGGTGGGCAGGAGTTCGCCAGCACCTATACCGGCAATGAGCCGGTGACACTCAAGGTCTCCGATGCGCCGCTGCCGGGGCTGCAGGAAGTCCTGCCCCTGATGAAGGCCGGTTCGCGCTGGGAGATCTTCCTGCCGCCCGAGAAGGCCTACGGCGCGGGTCCGCGCGCGCCGGTCGGCCCCAACCAGGCGGTCGTGTTCGACGTCAAGCTGGTGGAAGTGCGCTGAGTCGCACGGTCCAGGCCAGGGGCGCGCCCGCCGCGCCGGCCCGATGTCATTCCGTCCGATCCTGACGCCGTGCATCGGCGTATGTGCGCTCGACGACCGGGGCTATTGCCTGGGCTGCCGTCGCACCGCCCTGGAGATCGCGCACTGGTCGCAGATGGACGATGACCAGCGTCTGCGCTTCCTGGGGGAGATCCTGCCGCAGCGGGAGGCGGCCGCGCAGTGAGGATCGGCGATCCGCTGGATCGCCGGCGCCTTGCCCGGGCGCTGCACCCGCTCGCGGGCAGCGCGTTGACTGCCGCCGCCTGGAACGAAGGCGAAATCGCGGACCTGGTGATCCAGCCACCCGCCGAGGCCGCCGTCCTGCTGGTGCTGATTGAACGCGTACATGCGCCGACCGTGCTGTTCACGCGCCGGACCGAGCAGCTCAGCCGCCACGCCGGCCAGGTGAGCTTTCCCGGCGGGCGCGTGGATCCGGGCGACGCAGGCGCGGTGGAGGCGGCCCTGCGCGAGGCGGACGAGGAGGTCGGTCTCGGCGCGGGGCTGGTCGAACCGATCGGGCTGCTCGATCCTTATCTCACGGTGAGCGGCTTCCGGATCGTGCCGGTGGTGGGCGTGGCGCAGCCATTCCGGCCGCGGCTGGACCCGGCCGAGGTCGAGGAGGCGTTCGAGGTACCGCTCGCGGCGCTGCTGGAACCGGGTGCGTTCCGGCGCTGCAGCGTGCCATGGTGCGGACGCATGCGACACTATTTCGAGTTTCACCACGGTGACCACCGCATCTGGGGCGCGACCGCAGCGATCGTGATCAACCTGCGCGAGCGGCTGGTCGCGGCATGAAGCACGCCCGGCAACGAACGTCGGCAGCGCGCGCACGCGCCCCCGCACCCGCCTTGGAGGCCTGACACAAGCATGGACTGGCGCACCCTGGTCCGGGTCGATGAGCTCGACGAAGCGCTCGACGCGCCCGATCTCGTCCTCGTCGACTGCCGATTCGACCTGCGCGATCCCGGCGCCGGCCGGCGCGCCTACCTGGCCGGGCACATACCCGGCGCCGTGTTCGCCGACCTGGAGCGCGACCTGTCCGATCCGACCCGGAGCAACCGGGGAAGGCACCCGTTGCCCGATGGCCCGGCCTTCTGCGCCCGACTGGCGCAGTGGGGCATCACGCGCGAGACCCAGGTGGTCGTCTACGACACCAGCCACGGCAGTATCGCAGCGCGCCTGTGGTGGATGCTGCGCCTGCTCGGGCACGAGCGGGTCGCCGTGGTCGACGGTGGGGTCTCGGCCTGGGTCGCGGCCGGCCTGCCGCTGGAAAGCGAGGTGCCCAAGCCGCTCGCCGGCCGTTACTCGGCGCGTTTCAATGTGCGTGCAATCGCCACGACGGCCGAGGTGGCGGCGCGGATGGCCAGCGGCAACGGCACCCTGATCGACGCCAGGGCACCGGAGCGTTTTCGCGGCGAAATCGAGCCGATCGATCCGGTGGCGGGCCATGTCCGCGGTGCCGTGAACCGGCCCTATGCGGCCAACCTGAAGACGGACGGTCGCTTCAAGTCGTCGGCCAGGCTGGCGCGCGAGTTCTCGGAACTGCTGGGCACCACTGCGCCGGGCGAGGTCATGCTGATGTGCGGATCGGGTGTGACCGCCTGTCACAACCTGCTGGCGATGGCGCATGCGGGCATCGACGGCGCCCGCGTCTACGCCGGATCCTGGAGCGAGTGGATTTCCGACCCTTCGCGTCCGATTGCCCGCCACGAGCACGGGTAGGAAGCCTGCGAAAGGCTGCTGACGTTCCGTGCATGGCAGCGTGGAGTGGTTTCAACCACCCTTCAGGCGGGTCACCAGCGCCCTGAGCACGGCCTGGGTTTCCTCGGTGAACCATTCGTCGAGAAAACGCGGCAGGTCGAGGCGGCGCGGATCGGAGATCGCCTCCACCAGGTCGGCCCGGGCCATCGCCCGGGTCGCGAGCATGGGCTTGCGCGGGACCAGCAGCAGGGCATCGAGCCACGCCACGGCGCGCGTGAGGACCTGCTCGGGCGCGACCAGTTCGTCGACCAGCCCGATCCGCAGCGCTTCCTCGGCCTCGAGCATCGCCCCGAGCATCAGCAGGTGTTCGGCGTTGCGGGGACCCAGCAGGCGCCGGTAGGCGTACTGGATGCAGTCCGGGACCACCAGGCCGACCTGGGTTTCGTTCAGTCCGATCCGGAACGGGCCGTGCGCCATCACGCGGTAGTCGCAGAAAAGGCTCAGCACCGCACCGCCGGCCGGGGCGTGCCCGCCGATCGCCGCCGCCACGGGGACCGGCGAGCGTGCCAGGGTCTCGCACACGCCGAAGAATTCGCGCCAGGTGCGTTCGAGCGCATCGCGGTCGAGTGTCATCAGTTCCGGCACGTCCAGGCCGGCGGAAAAGACCTTGTCGCCGCCGGACACGACGATGGCCTCGGCGCCGTGCGCCGGCGCATCGACCAGCGCATCGCGCAGCGCCGCAAGCAGTGCGCCGTTCAGGGCGTTGACCGGGGGCCGGGCGAGGTGGACCTCCAGGATTTTTCCATGCGGCCGGGTTTCGATCATCGCTCTCTCCAGCGGGACACTGGGCGCTATGATAGCTGTATGGATATCCGTATCCGATCCTTGCCGCTGCTGCTCGTACTGGCGCTGGGCGGTGCCTGCGCCGGTGCCGTGGAGTTCAGCGAAGGTTGGGTGCGCGCGGGCCCCCCGGGTGCTTCCACATACGCAGGCTACGGCACGATCCACAACGATGGGAAGCGGCCGCTGCGCATACGCGCCTGCGCATCGAGCAGCTTCGCCGGTGCCGAGATCCATCGCACCGACATGGAGCAGGGCGTGGCCAGGATGCGTGCGGTCGACGAGCTGGTGGTCGCTCCGGGCGAGAGCGTCGCACTGGAACCGGAAGGCACGCACCTGATGCTGACGGAACCCACCGGTCCGGTCGAGCCCGGACAGGTGGTGCTGATCTGCATCTCCAGCCGAGACTTCACGCTCGAACTGAAGTTGCCGGTACGGGACGCACGCACCCGGGCCGAAGATCGCAGCGACTACTCCGGCCACTGAAGCGCGGCGCCGGCCGCCCGCACCGGAAGCGCTGGATCAGGCGCCCGGCGCGCCGGTGCACGCCGCCCGCACCCCTGCCGGCAGGGCGCTGCCGCGGGCGCTGCGCCGATCGATCCACACCATGACCACGTGCCCGTCCGCATACAGCACGCCGGGGTCCCGCTGCGAGACGATGCGGTGGGCGATCGTGAGACTGGAATTGCCGACGCGTCCTGCGTACAGCTCGATGACGAGGTGTTCGGGCCACCCGATCGGGCGGCGATAGTTGACATGCGCGGCCGCCAGGATCGGTGCCAGGTTGTCGTCGACCCAGGGGGTGTCCAGCCCGGTCAGCCATTCCAGCCGCGCCTCCTCCAGGTAGGTCAGGAAGCTGGCGTTGTTGACGTGGTTGAAGGCGTCCAGGTCGCGCCAGCGTGCCGCCAGCGGCACCCGGATCAGCAGCCGGCCCGGCGCTTGCGCCGCGCCGACCGTCTCGTCCACCGCGGTGGAGCCGGACTTCGGGTTCTGCGTCATGCCGCCGCCTGCTTCTTCGCCGACCCCAGCAGCCTGGCCAGGAACCGGCCGGTGTAGGAGTGCTCGAGCGCAGCCACCTGCTCGGGCGTGCCGGTGGCGATGATCTGTCCGCCGCGATGGCCGCCCTCCGGGCCCAGGTCGATGACCCAGTCGGCGGTCTTGATCACGTCCAGGTTGTGCTCGATGACGACGATCGTGTTGCCGTCGTTGCGCAGCTTGTGCAGCACGGCCAGCAGGTGGTCGATATCGTGGAAGTGCAGGCCGGTGGTGGGCTCGTCCAGGATGTACAGGGTTCTGCCGGTGTCGCGACGCGACAGCTCCTTGGACAGCTTCACCCGCTGCGCCTCGCCGCCCGACAGCGTGGTCGCCGGCTGGCCGAGCCTGACGTAGGACAGACCCACGTCCAGCAGCGTTTCCAGGCGCCGTGCGATGGCGGGGATCGGTTCGAACAGCTCCAGGGCGTCCTCGACGGTCATCTCCAGCACGTCGTGGATGGTGTGGCCCTTGTAGCGGATCTCCAGCGTCTCGCGGTTGTAGCGCTTGCCATGGCACACATCGCAGGGCACGTAGACGTCGGGCAGGAAGTGCATCTCGACCTTGAGCAGGCCGTCGCCCTGGCAGGCCTCGCAGCGGCCGCCGCGCACGTTGAAGCTGAAGCGCCCCGGCGCGTAGCCGCGCGCGCGCGCTTCGGGCACCTGCGCGAACAGCTCGCGCAGCGGCGTGAACAGCCCGGTGTAGGTGGCCGGGTTCGAGCGCGGCGTGCGGCCGATCGGCGACTGGTCGATGTCCACGACCTTGTCGAACAGGTCCAGGCCATCGATCTCCCGGTACGGCGCCGGCTTGTGGCTGGCGCCGTTGATCTCGTTGGCGGCGATCCGGTACAGGGTGTCGTTGATCAGGGTCGACTTGCCCGAGCCCGAGACCCCGGTCACGCACACGAACAGTCCGGACGGGATCTCCAGGTCCACATCCCGGAGGTTGTTGCCGGAGGCGCCGCCCAGCTTCAGCGTCAGCTTCGGGTTGGGTCTGCGCCGCTTGCCGGGAACCTCGATGCGCCGCCGCCCGGCCAGGTAGTCCCCGGTCAGCGAGCGTCCGGCGTCCAGGATGTCCTGGATCTTGCCCTGCGCGACGATCTCGCCGCCGTGCACGCCGGCGCCGGGTCCGATGTCGACCAGGTGATCGGCGGTGCGGATCGCGTCCTCGTCGTGCTCGACCACGATCACCGTGTTTCCAAGGTCGCGCAGGCGCGTGAGCGTGCCCAGCAGGCGCGCGTTGTCGCGCTGGTGCAGTCCGATGGACGGCTCGTCGAGCACGTACATGACGCCGACCAGGCCGGCGCCGATCTGGCTGGCCAGGCGGATGCGCTGCGCCTCGCCGCCGGACAGGGTGTCGGCCTGGCGCTCCAGCGTCAGGTAGTCCAGTCCCACGTCGACCAGGAAGCGCAGTCGCTCGCGGATCTCCTTGACGATCTTGGCGGCGATCTCGCCGCGCCAGCCCGGCAGCTTGAGCTGCTCGAAAAAGCCCAGGGATTCGTCGATCGGCATCGCCGTGATCTCGGCCAGGCCGCGCCCGGCCACGAACACGTGGCGCGCCGCCCGGTTCAGGCGCTGTCCGCCGCACTCGGGGCAGGGACGGTCGCTGATGAATTTGGCCAGCTCCTCGCGCACGGCGGCCGATTCGGTTTCCCGGTAGCGCCGCTCGAGGTTGGGAATGATGCCCTCGAAGCGGTGCTTGCGCTGGGTGCGCGTGCCGCCCTCGGTGACGTAGGTGAAACCGATGACCTGGCCGCCGCTGCCGTAGAGCACCGCATGGCGCACGGCCTCCGGAAGCTCCAGCCAGGGTGTATCGACCTGGAAGCGGTAGTGGCGGGCCAGTGCCGCGATCAGCTGGAAGTAATAGTGGTTGCGGCGATCCCACCCGCGCACTGCGCCCGCTGCCAGGCTCAGCTCCGGATGCAGCACCACGCGCGAAGGATCGAAGAACTGGGTCACGCCCAGGCCGTCGCAGCCCGGACAGGCGCCGACCGGCGAGTTGAACGAGAACAGCCGCGGTTCCATTTCCGGCAGCGAGTAGTCGCACACCGGGCAGGAGAACTTGGACGAGAACAGCAGCTCGGCCGCCTTGGCATCGTCCAGGTCGGCGACCTTGACCAGGCCCTCGCCCAGCTTCAGCGCGGTCTCGAAGCTTTCGGCCAGGCGCTGGCGCAGGTCCTCTCGCGGGCGGAAGCGGTCGACCACGGCCTCGATGCTGTGCTTCACCCGCAGCGCCAGCGCCGGTACCTCGTCGATCTCGTACAGGCTACCGTCCACGCGCACCCGCACATAGCCCTGGGTGCGCAGCAGCTCGAACACCTGCGCGTGCTCGCCCTTGCGCTCGCGCACCACCGGCGCCAGCAGCATGTAACGGCGGTCACCGGGCAGGCCAAGCACGTGGTCGACCATCTGGCTGACGGTCTGCGCCTCGAGCGGGTGGTCGTGCTCGGGGCAACGCGGCGCGCCCACGCGTGCATAGAGCAGGCGCAGGTAGTCGTAGATCTCGGTGATCGTGCCGACCGTCGAGCGCGGGTTGTGCGAGGTGGATTTCTGTTCGATGGAGATCGCCGGCGACAGGCCTTCGATGTGGTCCACGTCGGGCTTTTCCATCACCGAAAGGAACTGCCGGGCATACGACGACAGCGATTCCACGTAGCGGCGTTGGCCCTCGGCGTAGATGGTATCGAAGGCCAGCGAGGACTTGCCCGATCCGGACAGGCCGGTGATCACGATCAGCCGGTCGCGCGGCAGATCGATGTCGACGTTCTTCAGGTTGTGGGTGCGGGCGCCGCGGATCGAGATCGTGTCCATGCGATCGCAGGTGGGGGCGGGAAGGCCAAACAGGAAGTCTAGCAAGCCGGCCGTAGGCGGCGCCCACCGCCCGTTGCCCACCGGTTCAGCCCCGTGAGCCGGGCCCGGCCCCGCAGGCCCACCCGCGGTCCCGGCGCCCCACACACGGGAAGCAGGGGACCCCATGGCCGCCACCCACGGCGCGCACACTGGAATCCAGCCCCTCCTGCCGGACATCCTGACATGCAAGCCTTTTCCCGAGTCCCGAGTCCCGAGTCCCGAGTCCCGAGTCCCGAGTCCCGACTTGTCCCTCCCCACCACCTCCGCTACAATTTGCGGTTCCGCTTTCCGGGCGGAAAGACCGTAAAATAACTACAGAGGACATCCGGCAATGTACGCAGTCATGGTCACCGGAGGTAAGCAGTACCGGGTCATGCAGGGCGAGGTGCTGCGCGTGGAGAGGCTCCAGGCCGACCCCGGCGCCAGCGTCGAGTTCGACAAGGTGCTGATGATCGGCGACGGCGAGAACGTCCACCTGGGCGACGCACTGGCGGACGCCAAGGTCACGGCCACCGTCAAGGCGCACGGCCGATCCGACAAGGTGCGGATCATCAAGTTCCGGCGCCGCAAGCACCACATGAAGCGCATGGGTCACCGGCAGGACTACACCGAAATCGAGATCACCGGCATCGCCGGCGGCAAGAAGTAAGGAGCACACGGCCATGGCACACAAAAAGGCAGGCGGCAGCACGCGTAACGGCCGCGACTCGAATCCCAAATACCTGGGCGTGAAGCTCTATGGCGGCCAGGTCGTTTCCCCCGGCAACATCATCGTGCGCCAGCGCGGGACCCAGTTCCATGCCGGTCCGGGCGTGGGCACCGGCCGCGACCACACGCTGTTCGCGCTGGCCGAGGGCACGATCGAGTTCTCGGTCAAGGGCCGCGAAAAGCGCCGCACGGTCAGCGTCGTCTGACCCGCGCGCCACACGCAGCCCGGAAGGCCCCGCTTCGGCGGGGCTTTTCGTTTGCAGGGACCGGAGATCAGGGCGCAGGGCTCAGGGCGTAGGCGCGAGTCACCGGATCGACAGCAACTGCCCGACGCTTTCCCTTGCCACGCCCCAGGTGCACGAACGCCTCGGTTACCCTTCACTTTCCGTGCCCTGAGCCCCGTGCCCCGAGCCCCGGGTCCCGACCCCTCTACCCCACTCACTCCCGAGCCCCCAGGCAGCACCCCAGTGAAACTCGTCGACGAAGCCGAAATCCACGTCATCGCAGGTGCCGGCGGCAATGGCTCGGCCAGTTTCCGGCGCGAGAAGTTCGTACCCAAGGGCGGTCCGGACGGGGGCGACGGGGGCGCCGGGGGCAGCGTCTGGCTGGTCGCGGACGAGAACCTGAACACGCTGGTGGACTTCCGCCACCAGCGGATCTTCCGCGCCGGTCGCGGCGAGG
The DNA here is from genome assembly GCA_035686365.1 of Lysobacteraceae bacterium. Classification (GTDB taxonomy): domain Bacteria; phylum Pseudomonadota; class Gammaproteobacteria; order Xanthomonadales; family Xanthomonadaceae; genus DASRZM01. The sequence continues at coordinate 35,017 of DASRZM010000021.1, forward strand.
ACGGACGCGGGCGCCAGATGTACGGCAAGGGCGGCCAGGACACCGAGATCCGGGTACCGGTCGGTACCGTGGTGACCAACCTGGCTACCGACGAGGTGATCGGCGACCTGACCGCCGACGGCGAGCGCCTGCTGGTGGCCCGTGGCGGGCGCGGCGGACTGGGCAATGTCCACTTCAAGAGTTCCACGAACCGGGCGCCGCGCCGGACCACGCCGGGCACCGCCGGCGAGGAGCGCGAACTGAAGCTCGAGCTGAAGCTGCTGGCCGACGTGGGCCTGCTGGGCTTTCCCAACGCCGGAAAGTCGACCTTCATCCGCTCGGTGTCGGCGGCGACGCCCAGGGTGGCCGACTATCCGTTCACGACCCTGTACCCGAACCTCGGGGTGGTGCGCATCGGGCAGGATCAGAGCTTCGTGCTGGCCGACATCCCGGGCCTGATCGAGGGCGCGGCCGAAGGCGCGGGCCTGGGCGCCATGTTCCTCAAGCACCTGCAGCGTACCCGCCTGCTGCTGCATCTGGTCGACATGGTGCCGCAGGACGGCGGTGATCCGGTGGCGCAGGTGCAGGCGATCGAGAGCGAACTGGCCCGGTACGATCCCGGCCTGATCGCAAGGCCACGCTGGCTCGTACTCAACAAGCTCGACCTGCTGCCGGAGGACGAGCGCGAGGCGGCCGCCGCGGCGATCGTCGCACGCCTGCGGTGGCGTGCTCCCTGGTTCGCGGTCTCGGCGCTGGCCGGGCACGGGACCCGCGAGGTCTGCCTGAAGGTCGCCGGATTGCTGGAGCGTCTGAAGGCGGACGAGGCCGAGGCGGCGGCGGAGTCGGCGTCCGCGTCGGAGCCGGGCAGCGATGCCGCGGGCTGACTGCAGGCGCGGGAGGACAGCGGTCCGGGCAAAGAAAAAGCCGGCTTGCGCCGGCTGTTTCCCGGATGCGCTCGCGGCTTCAGGCGCTCTTGAGCGCCAGGATGCGGGCCTGCAGCCGGCTCTTGTGACGGGCGGCCTTGTTCTTGTGGATCAGGCCGCGGGAACTGTAGCGGTCCAGGATCGGCTCGGCCGTGCGGAACGCCGTCTCGGCCGTTGCCGCGTCGTTGGCGTCCAGGGCCTTGACGACCTTCTTGATGGCCGTGCGCAGCATCGAACGCGCGCTGGCGTTGCGGATGCGGTGCTTCTCGGCCTGGCGGGCGCGCTTCTTGGCGGATTGGATGTTGGCCACTGGGTTGCTCCGGAACTCGCAAAAGCTGGGGTAAAGATCCGAAATTATGGAGATTCGGCGACTGCCCGTCAAGGAAGCTCCGAACCAAGTCCAGGATGGACCGGTCCCGACCTGACTGGACGGAGCCGCACGGAGAACCGGGCATGGCCCTGATGCGGTCGACAGCCGCATTCAGCGCCATGACGCTGCTCTCGCGCGTGGCCGGGCTGGTGCGCGACATGCTGCAGGCGGCGCTGTTCGGCGCCGGCCCGGCCGCCGATGCCTTCGTGATCGCCTACAGGATCCCCAATTACCTGCGGCGGATCTTCGCCGAGGGCAGCTTCGCGCAGGCGTTCGTGCCGGTGTTCGCACAACTGCGCGCCGAGGGTAACGAAGCTGCGCTGAAGGACTTCGTCGACCATGTCGCCGGCATGCTGTGCGCCGCCGTGCTGGTGGTGACCGGCGTGGGCATGCTGGCCGCGCCGGTGCTGGTTGCCGCGCTGGCGCCCGGCACGCTGGACGAGCCGGGCAAGTTCGAGCTGACCGCGCAGATGCTGCGGATCACGTTCCCCTACCTGTTCTTCATCTCGCTGGCGGCGCTGGCAGCGGGCGTGCTCAACAGCCTGAACCGGTTCGCGCTGCCGGCGGTGACGCCGGTACTGCACAACCTGACGCTGATCCTGGCGATGCTGATGCTGGCCCCGCGGTTCGGGGAGCCGATCAAGGCGCTGGCCTGGGGCGTGCTGGTGGCCGGGGCGCTGCAGGTGGCACTGCTTTGGCCCTCGCTGCGCCGCCACGGGTTGATGCCGCGGCCGCGGCTGCGCTGGCGTCACCCCGGGGTCAGCCGGGTGTTCCGGCTGATGCTGCCCACGCTGTTCTCCTCCTCGGTCGCCCAGCTCAACCTGGTGGTCGGCACGCTGTTCGCGTCGCTGCTGGCCACGGGCAGCCAGGTGTGGCTGTACATGGCCGAGCGCCTGAGCGAATTCCCGCTCGGGCTGTTCGGCGTGGCGGTGGGCACGGTGATCCTGCCGCACCTGTCGGGGCGGCACGCGGCAACCGACGCCCGCGGCTACTCGCACGCGCTGGACTGGGGCCTGCGGCTGGTCGTGCTGGTGGCGCTTCCGGCCGCACTGGGACTTGCCCTGCTGGCCGAGCCGCTGACCGTGACCATCTTCCGCTACGGCCGCTTCTCGCCGGAGGACGCCCGCATGGCGGCACTGGCGTTGCAGGCGATGAGCCTGGGCGTTCCGGCGTTCATGCTGACCAAGGTCCTGGCGCCGGCCTTCTTTGCCCGCCAGGACACCCGCACGCCGATGCGCGCGGCGGTGATCACGGTGGTGGCCAACCTCGTCCTGACGGTCGCGATCGTCACGCCGCTGTGGCTCGGACAGGTGCGTGGCGCCCACACCGGGATCGCGCTGGCAACCAGCCTGGCCGGCATGCTCAACGCCGCGCTGCTGTGGCGCTGGCTGCGGCGCACCGGCCTGTACCGGCCCGAGCCGGGCTGGTCGCGCCTGCTGCTGCGCGCGGGACTCGCCTGCCTCGTCATGGCGCTGGTGGTGCTGGCGCTGCGCGGCCACGTCGGCGACTGGATGCAGTTGCAGGCACCGGAGCGTGTGGCCTGGCTGCTGGCCGCGGTCGCGCTCGGCGCGCTGGCATACGGCGGGGCGTTGCTGATCGCAGGCCTGCGGCCACGGCATCTGCGCGAGCCCTGAGCGGCGGCCGATGCTGCAGTGCAAGGTATACTCGAACCGATGAGCAGGCTGTTCCGGGACGTCGACGGCGGGCGCCTGGCCCCGCGCGGAACCGTGGTATGCATCGGCGCCTTCGACGGCCTGCATCTGGGGCATCGGGCGTTGATCGGCCGCGCGGTCGCGCGGGCCCGGGCGCTTGGCGTGGACGCATGCGTGCTGAGCTTCGAACCGCTGCCGCGCGAGTATTTTGCGCCGGCCGGCGCGACCCCGGCGCGCCTGACCTGGCCACGGAAAAAGATCGCGACCCTGATCGACGCCGGTGCCGACCTGATCGGTCTGCTGCGCTTCGATGCGCGGCTGGCTGCGTTGTCCGCGACGGACTTCGTGCGGCGCGTACTGGTGGACAGGCTGGGCGCCTGCGAGGTCTGGACCGGCGAGGACTTCCGGTTCGGCCGTGGTCGCGCCGGCGATGCCGCGCTGCTGGCGCAACTGGGCCCGGAACTGGGCTTCCGGAGCCGCGTGCTCGAGCCGGTCCAGGTCGACGGCGCGCGCGTGTCCAGCTCGCGCATCCGCGAGCTGCTGGCCGCCGGGGACTTCCAGCGCGCCGCGGCGCTGCTGGGCCGCCCCTACACGATGACCGGACGCGTCACCCGCGGCACCCGGCTGGGCCGGAAGCTCGGCTACCGCACCGCAAACCTCGGCCTGCGCGGCCGCACGCCGGCACTGTCGGGTATCTTTGCGGCCCGCGTGCACGGGGTGGCCGCCACGCCCTGGCCGGCCGTCGCCAGCCTGGGTACGCGGCCGACCGTCCAGGGCGGTGCGCCGGTGCTGGAGGCGCACCTGTTCGGTTTCGACGGCGACCTGTACGGGCGCCTGATCGAGGTGGAATTCGTTGCGCGCCTGCGCGGGGAGGAACGCTTTCCCGACCTGGAGTCGCTGGTGGCACAGATGGACCGTGACGCGGCCGAGGCCCGATCGGTACTTGGACTGGAACCGACGCAACGCGGAGCCGCTGCGTGAGCACGAACTACAAAGACACCATCAACCTGCCCGCCACCGCGTTCCCGATGCGCGGGGACCTGCCCAGACGCGAACCCGATGTACTGCGGCGCTGGGAGCAGGGCGACCTGTACGGGCGCCTGATGCAGGCCGCCGAGCGCAGGCCGTCGTTCGTCCTGCACGATGGTCCGCCCTATGCCAACGGTTCCATCCACATCGGCCACGCGGTCAACAAGATCATCAAGGACATGGTGGTCAAGTCCCGGTTGCTGTCGGGCTTCCGCGCTCCCTACGTGCCGGGCTGGGACTGCCACGGACTGCCGATCGAGGTCGCGATCGAGAAGAAGTACGGCAAGGTCGGCGACAAGCTCGATCCGGCCGCGTTCCGCGCCAGGTGCCGCCAGTACGCGGCCGAACAGATCGACGGCCAGCGCCGCGACTTCAAGCGCCTGGGCGTCGTGGGCGAATGGGAAAACCCCTACCGCACGATGGATTTCCGTTACGAGGCGGACATGCTGCGGGCGCTGGCCAGGATCATCGACAACGGCCACCTGACCCGCGGCGTCAAGCCGGTGCACTGGTGTTTCGATTGCCGCTCCGCGCTGGCGGAGGCCGAGATCGAGTACGCCGACAAGACCTCGCCGGCCGTGGACGTGGCCTACGGTGCAGTCGATCCGGAAGCGCTGGCCGGTGTCTTCGGCGTGCAGCCGGGGGATGCGCTGGTCGCCGTCCCGATCTGGACGACCACGCCATGGACGCTGCCGGCCTCGCTCGCGGTCACCGTGGGGCCGGAGCTGGAGTACGTATTGGTCGATGGCCCCGAACTGGCCGGCCGGCCGACGCTGCTGGTCCTGGGCGAAGCGCTGGCGGCGCGTGCGCTGGCGCGCTACGGGGTGGACACCGTGCAGGTGCGAGGGCGCGCGCGCGGCGCGGCGCTCGAGCACCTGCTGCTGCAGCATCCGTTCTACGATCGCCAGGTGCCGGTGCTGCTGGGCGAGCACGTGACCGTGGAGGAGGGCACTGGTGCCGTGCACACCGCGCCGGGGCACGGCCAGGAGGATTTTGCCGTGGGCCGCCGCTACGGCATCGAGCCGCTGAACCCGGTCGGCGGCGACGGCCGCTTCCTGGAGGACACGCCGCTGTTCGCAGGACAGCCGATCTTCAAGGCCAACGCCGCCATCGCCGACGCCGTGCGCGGGCACGGGCGGCTGCTGGCGTGCGAGGAGTACCGCCACAGCTATCCGCATTGCTGGCGGCACAAGTCGCCGGTGGCGTTTCGGGCCACGCCGCAGTGGTTCATCTCCATGGACCAGGCGGGCCTGCGCCTGGACGCGCTGGCCGCGATCGAAGGCGTGCACTGGGTGCCGGCCTGGGGCAAGGAGCGCATCCGCGGCATGGTCGAGGGCCGTCCGGACTGGTGCATCAGCCGCCAGCGGACCTGGGGCGTCCCGATTGCGCTGTTCTTCGACCGCGACAGCGGCGAGCCGCACCCGGATTCGGTGGCCCTGATGCACCAGGTCGCCGACCGGATCGAGCGCGAGGGCGTCGACGCCTGGTACGCGCTGGAGCCGAGCGAGCTGCTGGGCGCGGACGCCGAGCGTTACGAGAAGGTCACCGACATCCTCGATGTCTGGTTCGACTCCGGCGTCACCCACCACTGCGTGCTGGCGGCGCGCAGCGGGCTGGGCAAGCCGGCCGACCTGTACCTGGAAGGGTCCGACCAGCACCGCGGCTGGTTCCAGTCCTCGTTGCTGACCGGCATCGCGATGGACCGCGCCGCACCGTACCGGCAGTGCCTGACGCACGGTTTCGCGGTCGATGCGCAGGGCCGCAAGATGTCCAAGTCGCTGGGCAACGTGGTGGCGCCACAGCAGGTGGTCGACACCATGGGGGCGGACGTGCTGCGCCTGTGGATCGCCGGCGCCGACTACCGCAACGAGATGTCGGTCTCCGAGGAAATCCTGCGCCGCACCTCCGACGCCTACCGCCGCATCCGCAACACCTGCCGTTTCCTGCTCGGCAACCTGCACGGGTTCGACCCCTCGCAGCACGAGATCGCCCACTCCGAGTGCCTGCTGCTGGACCAGTGGGCCGAGCACGTGGCCGCCCGCGTGCAGCAGCAGGTCCTGCGCGCCTACGAGAACTACCAGTTCCACGAAGTCGTGCAGCGGGTGCACAACTACTGCGCGGTCGAGCTGGGCACACTGTACCTGGACATCACCAAGGACCGCCTGTACACGATGCCGACCGCCAGCCGCGGGCGGCGGTCGGCGCAATCGGCGATGTACCGCATCCTGGAGGCGCTGGTCCGGTGGATCACGCCGATCCTGGGCTTCACCGCCGAGGAGGTGTGGTCGTACATGCCCGCGCGCGGCACCGACTCCCCGCTGTTCGCGACCTGGTACGAGCCACTCTCGCCGCTGCCGCAGGACGGTGCGGTGTCCGAGGCGGGCTTCGCGCTGCTGCTGGAAGTCCGCGAGGCCGTTGCCCGGGTGCTCGAGCGCATGCGCGCCCAGGAGCTGATCGGCTCGGGACTGGAAGCGGAGGTGACGCTGTACCTGGACGACGCCACGCGCGGAAAGCTGGCGCCGGTGGCGCCGGAGCTGCGCTGGTTCTTCATCGTTTCAGACCTGCAGCTGCGCTCCGCGGACGAGCGTCCGGACGACGCCATCGCGGTGGATGCCGGCGCCACCGGCCTGTCCGTCAGGGCCGTCGCGACCCGGCACGGCAAGTGCGTGCGCTGCTGGCATCGCCGCCAGGACGTGGGCCGCCACCCTGGGCACCCGGAGCTGTGTGGCCGCTGCGTGGGCAATGTCGAGGGTCCGGGCGAGGAACGCCGCTATTTCTAGATCAAGGCCCAATGCCGTGGGCTGGCTGTGGTTGTCGGCGCTGGTGATCGCGCTCGACCAGGTCAGCAAGCTGGTGGCGCTCGCCCTGCTGACGCCGCAGCAGCGCATCCCGGTGCTGCCGGGGCTGTTCGACTGGACGCTGACCTACAACACCGGCGCCGCCTTCAGTTTCCTCAGCGATGCCGGCGGCTGGCAGCGCTGGTTCTTCGTGGTACTGGCGATCGGCGTCAGCGCGGTGCTGGTGGTGTGGCTCGCGCGCATCCGCCGGGACGACTGGCGCCAGGCTCTGCCCTTCGCGCTGATCGTGGGCGGGGCGCTGGGCAACGTCATCGATCGTCTGCGGCTGGGCAAGGTCGTGGATTTCATCCTGGTGTACTGGCGGGACTGGTACTTTCCCGCCTTCAACATCGCCGATTCGGCGATCACGGTGGGCGCGGTGCTGATCGTGCTGTTCAGCCTGCGGCCCGCCGCCAGGCCCGCGGCTGGGGGATAATCGGCGCCATGAAGGTCCTGCTGGCCAATCCCCGCGGCTTCTGCGCCGGCGTCGATCGCGCGATCGAGATCGTCAAGCGCGCGCTGGAAGCCTTCGGCGCACCCATCTACGTGCGCCACGAGGTCGTACACAACCGCTTCGTGGTCGAAGACCTGCGCGGCCGCGGCGCGATCTTCGTCGAGGAGCTGCGGGAGATCCCGGACGGCGCCACCGTGATCTTCTCCGCGCACGGCGTCTCGCAGGCGGTGCGGGCCGAAGCGGCCGGCCGCGGCCTGAAGGTGTTCGACGCCACCTGCCCGCTGGTCACCAAGGTGCACCTGGAAGTGGCCCGGCACTGCCGGCAGGGGCGCGACATGGTGCTGGTGGGCCATGCCGGACACCCGGAAGTCGAAGGCACGATGGGGCAATGGGATCGCGGGCAGGCGTCGGGCCGCATCTACCTGGTGGAGAACCTCGCCGACGCCCGCCGCGTGTCGGTGCAGCAGCCCGGGAAGCTGGCCTATACGACCCAGACCACGCTGTCGGTGGACGATACCCGGGAGATCATCGCGGAACTGCGCCGGCGGTTCCCGGAAATCCAGGGTCCCCGCAACGACGACATCTGCTATGCCACCCAGAACCGCCAGGACGCGGTGCGCGAACTGGCCCGCGCCTGCGACCTGGTGCTGGTGGTCGGCTCGGTCACCAGTTCCAACTCCAACCGGCTGCGTGAACTGGCCGAAAAGCACGGCATTCCCGCCTACCTGATCGACGGCGCCGAGCACATCGACCCGGCCTGGCTCGATGGCGTGGATACGATCGGCGTGACCGCCGGGGCTTCGGCGCCGGAGCTGCTGGTCGAGGGCGTGGTCGAGCGCCTGCGCGTACTCGGCGCCGCGAGCATCCAGAACATGCACGGCGAGCCCGAAAACATGGTGTTCGCACTGCCCAGGGAGCTGCGTGTGGCCGTGGTCGATTGACCCTGCCGCGGCGCGCCACCTAGACTACAGGGCTTCGCCGGAGTAGCTCAGCTGGTAGAGCAACGCATTCGTAATGCGTGGGTCGGGGGTTCGAATCCCTTCTCCGGCACCAACTTGCAGAGGCCCGCCCACCCGGCGGGCCTCTTTGCGTAACGGGTGCGTGACCCCCTCCTGTGGCCGAGCCTGGAAGCCGTCGAGATGGCGACGCTGAACCCGGTCGATGGGTTCAATCACAGGCGCTGGCTTGGACCGATGGGGAATGTTCTACCCGCTGAAGCGGAGGCAGCCTACTATCAGCAGTGCAGTCAGCTCACCCTGGCGGCGTGACTCAGACCAACGGGCCTCCGGAATTCCGGGGGCGGTTTGCCGAGTTATCCTCAGCCTGCCGTTTCCTTGCAACCATCCACGCTGGTCAATCCGCCGGGAGTCCAAACGCCATGCGCCTTACTGCCATGCTTACCCTGCTGTTCCTGATGCCGGTTGCGCACGCGGACAGCGTCCGCGGCTTCTGCCAGCGCGACGGCACCCGCCTCGAGTTCACTGACGGCATCGCCTTCGCCGACGCCCGTGCGGCGGACGGCACGATCACCACGGCGATCTACGTGACCTCCAGGCCGCTCGACCGCGCGGCCCTGGCGCAATGCGCCGAATGCCGCGCCGAACTGCCCGAGGACAGTTTCGCCAGCCCGCGCGGCGACCTGATCGAGGCGCAGCGCGAGGCCACCGCCAAGGGCTGGATGGAGATCCAGCACGTTGGCGGCGAGCTCGACATGACGGTCATCGTCAACATCATGTACCTGTCCGACGATGGCTGGATGACCGGCATCGATGGCGGCAACGGCCGAGTGGTCTTCGATACGCGCAGCGCCACGCGCGTCGCCGGCAAGGTGGTCAGCGAAGCGCGCGAAGCCCCGATGAACGAGACCGACATGCTCTGCGACGTCGCTTTCGATCTGGCGGTGGGCTGGCCGAACTAGCCCAGGTCCGAACCAGGCCCGGCTGCGTAAGGGACGGCTTGTTTGCCGAGACCGGTGCGGGTCGGCTTGCGTTGGTGGCTGCCGCGGTCGACGCCGCGACGGTCGACGGGCTGCGCGCATGGCCGGCTTCCATTTCGCCGGCAGTGCGCTGCAAGGTACCGACAAGGAAAACACGCGGTCGGGGACCACGCAGTCACGGGGAGGGGAGCGATCATGTCCAGGACACCGCTGTTCGGCCTGCTGCGCCGTGCTGCCCATGCCGCTGCGGCGGCTCGGCGCGAGGGCTGGTCCATCGACGAGGCGGCCGGCCGTCTCGACCGCGCGCGCTCGGACCGCGCGAGACGGCGGTTCCTGCGCGATGCCGGCATCGGGGGCATCAGCCTGGCCGTCGCCGCGTGCGCGCCGCGTGCATTGCGGCCGTCCGCGGACGCCGAGGTCGTGATCGTGGGGGCGGGCATTGCCGGGCTCACCGCCGCGCATCGCCTGCGCCAGGCGGGCGTGCGCGTGCGCGTCATCGAGGCGCAGAACCGCATCGGTGGACGCATGCTGAGCCTGCGCGACCACTTTCCCGATGGCCAGGTCGTGGAACTGGGCGGCGAGCTGATCGACACCGGCCACGCGCGCATCCGTGCCCTGGCCGCGGAACTCGGCCTGGTCCTCGACGACCTGCTCGACGAGGATCCGGCGCTTGCGACCGACGTCTGGTTCGCGGAAGGGCGCAGCTACTCCGAGCAGGAGATCATCGAAGCCTTCATGCCGATTTCCGCGGCCATCGAGCGCGACCTGGCCTCGTTGCCGGACGAGGACATCACCTACCGCACACCGGGCGGCGCCGAGGCGCTGGACCGGATGAGCATCACGCAATGGCTGGATGCGCAGGGGCTGGACGCACAGGGCGCCAGCGGCTGGCTGCGACGCCTGATCCAGGTCGCCTACACCACCGAGATGGGACTGGAGTGCGACCGCCAGTCGGCGCTGAACCTGATCACGTTCCTGGATCCGGGCACCGAACATTTCCGCATCTTCGGAGACAGCGACGAGCGTTTCCACGTGCGTGGCGGCAACGACCTCATCGTGCAGGGGCTGGGTCGACTGCTGGACGATGCCATCGAGACCGGCAGCGTGCTCGAGTCGGTGGCGCTGACTGCCGACGGGGTCTACATCCTGTCATTGCGCCGCGGCGAGGCGACACAGCAGGTGCGTGCGCGCCAGGTGATCCTGGCCTTGCCGTTCACGACGCTGCGGGATGTGCGGCTGGAGCTGCCGCTGCCGGTGGCCAAGCTTCGGGCGATCCAGTCGCTGGCCTATGGCACCAATGCCAAGCTGATGATCGGCTTCGAGCGCCGTGTCTGGCGCGAGCACGGCAGCAACGGCGCGGTGTTCACCGACCTGCCGCTGCAGACGACCTGGGAAACCAGCCGCAAGCAGCCGGGCACCCACGGCATCCTCACCAACTTCACCGGCGGCCTGCACGGGATCGAGATCGGCTCCGGGACGCCGAAGGCCCAGGCCGATGCCGCTGCAGCCCAGCTCGAGGCCGTATTTCCCGGTATTGCCGCCGCGCGCGGCAACGCGCCGGCCGTGCGCTTCCATTGGCCGAGCCATCCGTGGGCGCGGGGCAGCTATGCGTGCTTCCGGCCCGGCGACTGGACCTCGTTGCGCGGCGCCATGGGGGAGCAGGCCGGCCGTGTCTACTTCGCCGGCGAACACTGCGCCATGGACACCCAGGGCTTCATGGAGGGCGGCGTGGAGTCCGGAGAGACCGCTGCCGGACAGGTGCTGGCAGACCTCGGGATCGAGCGCCGGCGCGCGGCCTGAGCCGCCTCGACCGGACCGCGGCTTGGAAGCGGACGCGCCGGGGTCAGTCCTGCGCGCCCGAAGACTCCTCGCACAGCTGCGTGGCCGGCAGGATCCGGATCAGCTCGATGGTGCCGGTCTTCGGCGGCGTGGTCTCGTTGATCTGGTAGGTGGCCGTGGCACTGGCGCAGCTGTGGAACTGCACGGTCAGCTCGCCGACCACCTCGCTGGGCGTCACCTCGACGTCGGGATCGTCGAAGCGGCCACCGTCGTTGCGGAAGAATTCCGCGACCGCCGTGTCGCCTTCGTAGGAGGTGTCCAGGAAGGTCAGCCAGTCGTGTTCGCCGATGGTGTCGGTCCAGGTGAACCAGGCGCCGGTGAAGATCGTCAGTTCGGCGTCGATATCGAAAAAGAATCCCTGGCCGCTGGTGGCTGGTTCATACCAGGCGCCGGCAAGGCCCTCGTTGATCGCGAAGGTGGGTTCGGCCGAGCCCTCGACGGTGACCGTTCCGGCCATGCCGCTGCCGCCCTGGCTGCCATGGGCCGTGCAGAAGTACGGGTTGACACCGGCTTGGGTGAACGTGAAGTCGTAGGTCCACAGGGTGCAGGACACGGCGCCGTTACCGAAGCTGCCATCGTCCCCCCGGACATTGTGGCAGCCGCTCTGGTTGATCCAGCGTACGGTATCCCCCGGCGCGATCACCACATTCTGTGGCTGGAACGCGAAGTTGACGACCTGGACCTCGTGGACCGCCGTCAGGGCGGTTGCGGGCCACAGCAGCGCCGCCAGAAGGATCGTCCGCGTCATGACCGACTCCTCGGATGAGACCGGGCCTGACTATGATGCTCTCCCCTGACGGTCCAGACGACCGTTTCGTCGCACCGGATTCGTGAAAAAATGGCAAAAATCCGTCCGAAGACCGCCAGAACCGCCTACGTGTGCGCCCAGTGCGGCGGCGAGCACCCCAAGTGGCAGGGCCAGTGTGCCGATTGCGGCGCCTGGAACACCTTGGGCGAAGTCGCGCTGGCGCCGGCCTCGCGCGCCGGTCCCCGGCCTGCCGGCTGGAGCGGCGAGGATTCGGCGAAGGTGACGCCCCTGTCGGCGGTCAGCGCCGACGAGACGGCCCGGGTGAGCACGGGCATCGGTGAGCTCGACCGGGTGCTGGGTGGCGGTCTGGTCCCAGGCTCG
>DASRZM010000022.1:0-2407 GCA_035686365.1 Lysobacteraceae bacterium
CGTTGGCGAAGCCGACCTTCAGCGCGTGCCAGGCGTTGTCGGCGTACTTCACCATCTCCGCGGTCTCGATGTCGGTGCGCACCAGGGGCGCAGCGAGGTGCGCGTAGAGGCTCGCCAGCAGCTTGCCGCTCGCCTCGTTCAGCTCCCCGATCACCGTCTTGGGCGGGTTGAAGTAGTCGTGCACCGCGCTGCCTTCGCGCAGGAACTCCGGGTTGATGCACACGCCGAACTCCGTGCCGGCCTTGCGCCCCGAGGCCGCTTCGAGCGCCGGGATCACCACTTCGCGCATGGTGCCGGGCAGCATCGTGCTGCGGAACACCACGGCGGGCGCGCCTGGGTGGTGGCGCATGGCTTCGCCGATCTGCTCGGCGACACGGCGTATGTACGTGAGGTCGATGTCGCCGTTGCCGCGGCTCGGCGTGCCCACGCAGACCATCACCAGATCGGTGCGCTGCACGGCGTCGATCGCCTCGATGCTGGCGACAAGCTGGCCCGCCGCGACCTGCTGCTCGATGATGTTGCCGATATCCTTCTCGACGATCGGCGACTGGCCGGCGTTGATCAGGTCCACCTTGCGCGGCTCCGGGTCGACGCCGATCACCTGGTGGCCTTGCTGCGCCAGGCAGCCGGCCGTCACGGTGCCGACGTACCCGAGACCCAGGACGCTGATCCTCATGGTTTTCCTTGTTTACCTGCAGGTTTTATCAACTGCAGTATGGGGGGGGCGTTTGACTCTCCGGGCGGGCGCGACTAGTCCGGTCGGCTCAGCAGGCGATCACGGTGCGCAGGACGACGTCGCCCTTGAGCCGGCATCGCCAGACGATCGTCGGTGCCGGCTGCTTGTCGTCGAACCGCCGCGACACCCAGCCGAAGATGGGCGCGATGCTGCCGACGTAGAGGCGCGCGCTCGCAGCCTTGATCTGCGGCAGGACGAGGCGCAGCGTCCTGCCGGCCTGGCGCAGGTCATAGCCGCCGCCCGCGGGTTCGGCGTGGCATTGCTCACTGCAATGGAACAGCAACTCGATGTCGTGCTCGCCCGCCATCTGCAGCGAGTCTTCGATGCTGATCCGCTTCAAGGCCTTGTCCAGCACGATCCGCCGGCGATGCACTACCGGGTCCTGCAGCCGCCGGTAACCGTCCTGCCAGCCCTCGAACCGGTCGAGCCTGGGCGTGCTGTCCCACAGGCTGCAGCCCGCGCGTGCCTTGCGCAGCCACATGAACTTGCCGCCGGACTCCGACTGGTCCCGCGCATCCACGCGCACGGTGTTGTGCGCGGCGGTGCCGCGGAAGTATCGGCGCCACTCGTTCTGCGTGTGGTAGGCGTAGGTGCCGGGATCGACCAGAAACTCCAGGCCGCCGACCGAAAGCGTGAACGACAGGGCGTCCGCATGCCCGTGGGCGGCAATCGAGGGGAACCCCAGCGGCCCGGCATCGACGACCAGGCGGATCTCGCGCCCGGTGTCGTAGTCGCTGCCGAGGATGTAGTAGCCGCCGACGGGAAAGCTCTGGCGCGGGAGCGACTTGACGGCTGGCGGGCCCAGCGCATCGAACAGCGCATCGGCCTCGTCGCCCAGCAGCCAGCGCGTCTTGTCGTCGAGCGGCCCGGCCTTGCGCTTGAACTCGCCGTTGCGAAATACGATGGCGCCCGTGGCGAGCAGCGACCGGTAGGCCGAAAAGCCTGTGGCCGGGGCGAGCCCCACCACGCGGCCATCGTCGGCGTCGCCGAACATCGGCACATTGCCGCCCGCGTCCATCACCGAGCCGAGGTACTCGAGCATGGCCTCCACCCGCGATTCGTAGACGGCCGAGAACCACACGCCGTTCTCCCGCCCGGCCAGCAGGCAGATCAGCAGGAAGTCGAGCACGAACTGCTGGTAGGACATCGCCTGCTCCCGGTTCACGCCGTCGGGAGCGATCTGCCGCTGCGCCTCGGCCTCGAGAATGGCCTTGGAGGTCGCGAGCCAGCGCGCGGAGGCGGGCCAATGCGGCCAGGTCAGCGCGGCGATGAACAGCCCGGCCGCCTCGCCGATGAGGTGGTTGTTGGCCGAGGAGTGGCGCGAGAAGTAGCCGCGCACGAAGCGCGCGTGCTGGTACACCGAGTAGAGCCACTGGCCGCGCAGGCGCTCGCCGCGCTCGCCGTCGAACAGCGGCGAGTGCACGCCGCCCGCGAGTTGCCAGGCGGCCGACCAGTTGACGAGACGGATCGCCGCCTCGAGCGCGCTCGACCAGTTCGGGCCCATGCGGCTGGGACAGGCGGCGAACCAGGATTCAAGGTGCAGCCGCATGACCTCCAGGTGCGCGGCCTCGCCGCTGAGCGCGTAGGCTTGCGCCAGGGTCACCAGATGCAGGTGCCGGTTGGGTTCCCACAGATACTTGATGTCGCCGACCAGCCGCGCATCGCGATAGT
>DASRZM010000023.1:0-15397 GCA_035686365.1 Lysobacteraceae bacterium
GTCCGCGGGCCTGCGCCTGCACGGCTGGGTCGGCCTGCCGACGCTGGCGCGCAGCCAGTCCGACCAGCAGTATTTCTACGTCAACGGCCGCGCCGTGCGCGACCGTCTGGTGGCGCACGCGGTGCGTCAGGCCTATGCCGATGTGCTCTACCACGGGCGCCATCCGGTGTTCGTGCTGTTCCTGCAGATCGATCCGCGCGGAGTCGATGTCAACGTCCATCCGGCCAAGCACGAAGTGCGTTTCCGCGAGTCGCGGCTGGTCCACGACTTCCTGTTCCGTACCCTGCACGAGGCGCTGTCCTCGGCGCGCGCCGGCGGCGTCGGCGGCGAACCGGCGCGGCGCCCGGCGGCACTGTCGTCGGTACCGTACCGGGACCCGCCGCAGGGGGCGATGCGGCTGGCGTCGCCATCGGTGTCCGACCTGCAGGCCTTGTATGCGCCGCCGCCGGTCGGACCGGTCGGACCGGCCGACAGCGCGGACACACACGCTGAAGGTCGATCGCACGCCGATGTACCGCCGCTGGGTTTCGCGGTCGCCCAGCTGTTCGGCATTTTCATACTGGCCGAGCATCCCGACGGACTGATCCTGGTGGACATGCACGCCGCGCATGAGCGCATCACCTACGAGCGCCTGAAGGCCGCGCAGGACGGCGAGGGCATCCGCATGCAGCCGCTGCTGGTGCCCATGACGCTGTCGGTGAGCGGGCGCGAGGCCGACTGCGCCGAAACCCATGCGCAGGCGCTGGCCGAGCTGGGATTCGAACTGCGCCGGAGCGGCCCGCAGGCGGTGATCGTGGCCGCGGTCCCCACGCTGCTGGCCGATTGCGACGTGCGCCAGCTCGCGCTCGACGTGCTGGCCGATTTCGTCGAACACGGACGCAGCCCGCGCGTGGAGCAGGCGCGCAACGAACTGCTCTCGACCATGGCCTGCCATGGCTCGGTGCGCGCCAACCGCCGTCTCGGCGTGCCCGAGATGAACGCACTGCTGCGCGACATGGAGGCGACCGAGCGCTCGGGCCAGTGCAACCATGGCCGCCCCACCTGGGTGCGCCTGAGCCACGCCGAGCTGGACCGGCTGTTCCTGCGCGGCGAGTGAGGAACCCGCTGGCGCCCCTGGCAGTCTCACCATGGCTACGGTTCCCCCATGGACCTGCCCAGATCCGTTCCGAGGACACGATCATGAAGTCGAACGCACTGACGATGCTGCTGCTGGCTGTCACGGTGTCCGCCTGCGCGGACGATGCGGCTCACCGCAACGAAATCGAACAGTGGCGCAGCCAGCGCGTGGAGCGGTTGCAGCGTCCCGATGGCTGGCTGTCGCTGGTGGGGCTGCACTGGCTCGAGTCGGGCGAGCGCAGCATCGGCTCGGCGCCCGACAACGGTGTGCAGCTTGCGACCGGCCCGGCCCGGCTGGGCACGATCGCGCTGGCGGACGGCAAGGTCTGGTTCACGCCGGCCGCAGAGGCCGGCGTGAACCTGGACAGCGCGCCTGCGGAGGGCACCGTCGAACTGAAGCCCGACAGCAGCGGCGCGCCGACGCAGGTCGGTTTCAACGAAGGCAAGGCAGGATTCCTGGTGATCGAGCGCAGCGGTCGCCTGGGCCTGCGCGTCAAGGATGCGCAGGCGCCCACGCGGACCGGGTTCACCGGCATCGAGTATTTCCAGATCGATCCGGACTGGCGGCTGCCGGCGCGGTTCGAGCCGCATCCGCCGGGCAGCACCATCGAGATCGCCAGCGTGATCAATACCCTGGAACCGATGGACAACCCCGGTGCGGTCGTGTTCGAAAAGGACGGTACCCGGTACCGGCTCGAGGCGGTCGACGAGGGCGACGGCCAGCTGTTCCTGATCTTCTCCGACCGCACCAGCGGCAAGACAACCTACGGTGCCGGACGCTTCCTGTACGCGGCTGCGCCGGTCGACGGCATGACGGTGCTGGACTTCAACAAGGCCTACAACCCGCCGTGCGCCCTCAACGCCTACTCCACCTGCCCGCTGCCGCCGCCGGAGAACCGCCTGGACCTGGAAATCACCGCCGGCGAAAAGACCTACACCGGGCCGCATTGAGCCCCGTACGACGGCCGCGGCCAGCGTGCGGTGCGCCAGTCCGGGGCCACCTCGACCCTGTCGATGCAGTCCACCGGGCACACCGGCAGGCACAGATCGCAACCGGTGCACAGCTCGGCGATCACCGTGTGCATGAGCCTGGGCGCCCCGACGATGGCATCGACCGGGCAGGCCTGGATGCACTTGGTGCAGCCGATGCATTCGGGCTCGCGGATCCGCACCACGCCGGCGTGCGTCTCCACGCCGCGATCGGCATCCAGCGCCATGGGCTCGCGGCCCAGCAGCTCCGCCAGCGCCCGGACCCCGGCTTCGCCGCCGGGCGGACACTGGTTGATGTCGGCCTCGCCGCCCGCGATGGCCTCGGCATAGGGACGGCAACCCGGGTAGCCGCACTGCCCGCACTGCGTCTGCGGCAACAGCGACTCGATGCGCTCGACCATCGGGTCGCGTTGCACGCGCATGCGCAGCGCCGCGTAGCCGAGCAGGGCGCCGCACAGCGCGGCCAGCGTCACCACCACCAGCACCGCCGGAATCATCGCGGCGGCACCAGCCCGGCGAAGCCCATGAACGCCAGCGCCATGAACCCGGCCGTCACCAGCGCGATCGGCGCGCCGCGGAAGCTGTCGGGTACATCGGCCGTCTGCAGCCGCTCGCGAATGGCGGCGAAGGCGATCAGCACCAGCCCGAAGCCCACCGCGGCGCCGAAGCCGTAGACGATCGACTCCAGCAGGCTGTGGCGTTCGGCCACGTTCAGCAGCGCCACGCCCAGCACCGCACAGTTGGTGGTGATCAGCGGCAGGAAGATGCCCAGCACGCGGTACAGCCGCGGGCTGCGCCGCCGCATCACGATCTCGGTGAACTGCACCAGCACCGCGATCACCAGGATGAAGCTCAGCGTGCGCAGGTGATCCAGCCCCAGCGGCTCCAGCAGCCAGCGCTGCACCAGGTAGGAGATCGCCGCGGCACTGGTGAGTACGAAGGCCACGGCCAGCGCCATCCCGTAGGCGGAGTCCAGCTTCCTGGACACGCCCATGAACGGGCACAGCCCGAGAAACTTCACGAGCACGAAGTTGTTGACCAGGACGGTGCCGATCAGGATGAGGGCGAGGTCGGTCACTTCTGAGTCCTACTTGACCGACATCCCCGCGCGCGCCCCCGAATCCACGTCCAGCAGGAACAGGTCGCTGCCGCTGGTCCCGGCCGACAGGATCATGCCCTCGGAGACGCCGAAGCGCATCTTGCGCGGGGCCAGGTTGGCGATGAAGACCACGTGGCGGCCCACCAGCGTTTCCGGGGCGGCGTAGGCGGCCTTGATGCCGGCGAAGATCTGGCGCCTGCCCAGCTCGCCCGCATCCAGCTCGAAGCGAAGCAGCTTGTCGGAGCCCTCGACCGGCTCGCAGGCCAGCACCTTGCCGATGCGCAGGTCGAGTTTCGCGAACTCGTCGATGCCGATGGTCGCGGCGGCGGCAGCCGGCGTGGCCTGCGCCGGGGTGTCGGTGGCCTGGAGCGTTTCACGGGAGGCTTCGGTCATGGTTTCGATCTGCGCAGGGTCGATCCGGGTCAGCAGCGGCTCGAACCGGGCGATGAAGTGGTCGAGCAGCGGGGATTCGATGGCCGCCCAGTCGGCAATGGGCGCGGCCAGGAAGGCTTCGGCACGGCGCGTGGTGCGCGGCAGCACGGGCGCCAGGCAGGTGGCCAGCACGCGGAACAGGTTCAGGCCCTGTGTGCACACGGCCTGCAGGTCGGCCTCGCGGCCGGGCTGCCTGGCGATGAACCACGGCTTTTCCTCATCGATGTAGCGGTTGGCCTGGTCGGCCAGTGCCATGGTCAGCCGGATCGCCCGGCTGTACTCGCCGTCGGCGTAGGCGCCCCGGACCTCGCGGCTGCCGGCGAGGAAACGTGCATAGGCCTCCGGATCGGGCAGTGCTGCAGCCAGGCGTGAGTCGAAGCGCTTGGACACGAAGCCGGCGCAGCGGCTGGCGATGTTGACGAACTTGCCGACCAGGTCCGAGTTCACGCGCTGCACGAAGTCCTCGAGGTTCAGGTCCAGGTCGTCGACGCCGGTGGAGGTCTTGGCGGCGTAGTAGTAGCGCAGCGCTTCCGGGGCCAGCCCGGCGTCCAGGAAGGTGCGCGCCAGGATGAAGGTGCCGCGCGACTTCGACATCTTGGCGCCGTCGACGGTCAGGTAGCCGTTCACGTGCAGCCTGGCCGGCGCCAGCAGCCCGGCGCCGTGCAGCATCGCCGGCCAGAACAGGCCGTGGAAATTGATGATGTCCTTGCCCAGGAAATGGTGCATGCGGGTGTCCGCGCCCGCGGTGGTCCAGGCCTCGAAGTCGAGGCCGCGCCGCTCGCACAGGACCTTGAAGCTGGCCAGGTAGCCGATCGGCGCATCCAGCCACACGTAGAAGTACTTGCCCGGCGCGTCGGGGATCCCGAAACCGAAATACGGCGCGTCCCGGGAGATGTCCCAGTCGCGCAGTTCGCTGTCGAGCCACTCGCGCAGCTTGGCCTTGACTGCCGGGTGCGCGACCTCCCCGCGCAACCAGTCCTGCAGGAACTCCCGGAAGTCGCCCAGCTGGAAGAACAGGTGCTCGGATTCGCGCAGCTCCGGGGCGGCGCCGGAGAGCACCGAGCGCGGATTCTTCAGCTCGGTCGGCGAGTAGGCGGCGCCGCACTGCTCGCAGTTGTCGCCGTACTGGTCGGGCGTGCCGCAGCGCGGGCATTCGCCCCTGACATAACGGTCCGGCAGGAACATCCCGCGGACCGGGTCGTAGAGCTGGCGGATGCTGCGCCGGGCGATGTGGCCGCCTTCGCGCAGGCGCGAGTAGATGAGTTCCGCCAGCTTCCGGTTCTCGTCGCTGTGGGTGCTGTGGTAGTGGTCGAACTCGATGCCGAAGTCGGCGAAGTCGCGAACGTGCCCGGCCTGGATCGCGGCGATGAAGTCCTCCGGCGCGACCCCGGCCTTCTCCGCGGCCAGCATGATCGGGGTGCCGTGCGCATCGTCGGCGCACACGAAATGCACGGTCCGGCCGGCCATGCGCTGGGCGCGCACCCAGATGTCGCCCTGGATGTAGCCGACCAGGTGCCCGATGTGCAGGGCGCCGTTGGCGTAGGGCAGGGCACAGGTGACCAGCGCGGGGGCCTGGGTCATGGTTCGGGCGTCTTCCTCTGGCGCACAGCGCCCGATTATATGGGCCGCGCCGGGGTCCGCACCGGCGCGGCCACGCCGCCGTCCATGGCGGCGGCTGGCAGGCTGTCTTTCAACAGCCTGCTAGGGCTCGCAATCGCGGTCGTCCAGCGCTTCGTCCATCAGCTTCGACAGCGAGGCGCAGTTGGCCGCGAGGTGCTCGGCCGGTTCGGTGCCAGCGCGCGCGATCATGGAGGCGCGCGTGTCCGCGTAGCGTTCCTCCAACTGGTCGGCGGCGTACACGCCCAGCACGCGATGGCAGCCGCGATAGCGGGCCAGGTAGCCGTCGCACTCGGGGATGCCGGTCGGCCTGGCCTCATCGACGATGGGCTCGGGCATCGGACGGGGCGCAGGAGGGCTCGCCGGAGCCCGGGCCGGGGCGGCCGCCGCGGGGGGTGGCGCCTCGCCGCGAGATGGGCGATCGGCGCAGGCGGTCAGCAGGACGGCGGACAGCGACAGGCACAGCAGGGGAAGCTTGTGCAGCTGCATGGAGGCTCCTCCGGTGGCGCGCGATTGCGCCGTGCCGCGCGAGAGTGCGGCGACGCGATACAATTTTTCGTCAAGACTCGTGCGAACACTTCGTGATGACCCGATCCGGACACGACCACCTGGAAGCGCGTGTGGCCGCCATCGTCGACCCGCATGCAGGCAGGACCCTGGGCGAATGCGGGGCCGTGCGCGGGGTCGGCATCGACCAGGGCCGGGTCCGGGTGGAGATCCGGCTCGGCTACCCGGCAGCCGGCTGGCACCCGGCGCTGGTGCGCGAGATCGAAGCGGCGCTGGCCGCCGAGCCGGGCGTGGAATCGGTGCACGTGGACATCGCCACGCGCATCGCAGCGCACAAGGTGCAGGGCGAGCTCACGCCGCTGCCGCAGGTCAAGAACATCATCGCCGTGGCCTCGGGCAAGGGCGGTGTGGGCAAGTCGACCACCGCCGTCAACCTGGCGCTGGCGCTGGTCGCCGAGGGCGCGCGCGCGGGCGTGCTCGATGCCGACATCTACGGCCCCAGCGTGCCGCGGATGCTGGGGCTGGAGGGACGGCCCGAAACGACGCCCGACCAGAAGATCGTGCCCAGGCAGGCCCACGGCCTGCAGGCGATGTCGATCGGTCTGCTGATCGAGGAGGACACGCCGATGATCTGGCGCGGCCCGATGGTCAGCCAGGCCTTGCAGCAGTTGCTGGGCGAAACCCGCTGGGAGAACCTGGACTACCTGATCATCGACCTGCCGCCGGGCACTGGCGACACCCAGCTGACCTTGGCGCAGAAGGTGCCGGTCTCCGGCGCGGTGATCGTCACCACGCCGCAGGACATCGCCTTGCTGGATGCACGCAAGGCGTTGAAGATGTTCGAGAAAGTCGAAGTACCGGTGCTGGGCCTGGTGGAGAACATGGCCGTGCACGTGTGCTCGAGCTGCGGCCAGGCTGAGCACATCTTCGGCGAGGGCGGCGGTCGCCGCATGGCCGAACAGTACGACGTGCCGCTGCTGGCCTCGCTGCCGCTGGATCGCGCGATCCGCGAGCAGGTCGACGGCGGCAATCCGACCGTGGTCGCAGCGCCGGATTCGGCCGCGGCCCTGGCCTATCGCGACCTGGCCCGACGGGCCGCCGCGCAGCTGTCGCTGCGCGCCAGGAACAAGGCCATCGCTTTCCCCGAGATCGTCATCCAGAACTCGTGACCCGCGCCGGCAAGGCCGTGACCGCGGGTCGTCGCAGGAGCGGCACGGGTCCCCGGGCGCCCTGAACTGTGCGCTTCGGCGCATTTTCTCGATCCACCCCCGTACGGTTCCTGCCGTTCGTCTGCCCCGGACGGCCGGTCGTCGGCCAAGGTGCCCTTTTGCTGCATCGCAAGATGCGTTCGGCTCCCGGGCGGCCCTAGCGTCGCTCGCCGCTGTGCCCGGGGTGGGCACAGACGTGGCGGTAGCACCCACCTACATCCTTTCGGGGGAACCCAACTCGTGAAGAACACTTTGCTGATGTCGGCGCTTTCGGGCGCCGTGCTGGCGGCGCTCGGCCTCTCGCAGGCGGCCCAGGCCGGTGGTCGGTCGGATCTGGTCCTGGCGGCGCTGGAAGCCGGCCGCGCGCAGTACAACCCCGGCGAGCTGCTCGTGCAGTTCCGCGCCGACGCCCGCGAGCAGGACGTGCGCGCGGTGCGCCGCGGTCTCGGCGCCAGCCGGATCGAAGTCGTGCGCGAGGACATGGACGGCCGTCTGGAACTGCTGAAGCTGCCGGCGGGCCTGAGCATCGCCGACGCGGTCCGGGCGCTGGACGGTGACCACGCGGTCGATTTCGCCGAGCCCAACTGGGCCTACTTCCACCAGGCGACCTCCAACGACCCGTACTTCACCAACGGCTCGCTGTGGGGCATGTACGGGGACGCCAGCAGCCCGGCCAACGCCTTCGGCTCGCAGGCTGCCGAGGCATGGGCTGCCAACCACTACAACTGCGGCACCGTCTGGGTCGGCATCATCGACGAGGGCTACTACTACGGCCACGAGGACCTGGCCGCGAACGCCGGCAAGAACCCGGGCGAGATCGCCGGCAACGGCGTGGACGACGATGGCAACGGCTACGTCGACGACGTCTACGGCTGGGACTTCGACGGCGGCAACAACACCGTGTTCGACGGCACCAGCGATGACCACGGCAGCCACGTGGCCGGCACCATCGGCGGCGTCGGCGGCAACAGCAAGGGCGTGGCCGGCGTGTGCTGGAGCGTGAAGCTGTTCAACGCCAAGTTCCTGGGCAAGCGCGGCGGCACCACGGCCAATGCGATCAAGGCGGTCGACTACATGACCGACTTCAAGCAGCGCCACGGCGTGAACATGGTCGCCACCAACAACTCCTGGGGCGGCGGCGGTTTCTCGGAGGGCCTGCAGAATGCGATCGAGCGTGCGAACGGCGCCGGGATCCTGTTCGTTGCCGCAGCCGGCAACGACAGCTACGACTGCGACACCGGCTCGAGCTGCTATCCGGCCGAGTACTCCAACAGCAACGTCATCGCCGTGGCATCCCTCACCAGCAGCGGCGCGATGAGCTCGTTCTCGAGCTACGGCAAGAACACCGTGGACATCTGCGCGCCAGGCTCGGCCATCTACTCGACGGTGCCGAAGAGCTCCAAGGGCAAGGTCGTGTCCGGGTACGCCAGCTACAGCGGCACCTCGATGGCCGCCCCGCACGTGGCCGGCGCGGCGGCGCTGTACGCGGCATACCATGCCGGGGCCAGCGCTTCGACGATCAAGTCCGCGATCCTGGGCTCGGCGGCGGCCACGTCCTCTTGCAACGGCAAGGTGGTCAGCAACGGGCGCCTGAACGTCAGCGGTTTCTGACCGCCAGCAGGCACACGTGTTGGACGAGGGCCCGGCCGATGCCGGGCCCTCGCTTTTCGGGGTTCCGGTCGGCGCGTCTTTGCCCGAGAATACGCGGCCTTCCCGCAGCGCTGCCGAGCCGATGAGCATCAAGAGCGACAAGTGGATCCGCCGCATGGCCGAGCAGCACGGCATGATCGAGCCGTTCGAGCCCGGCCAGGTCAAGCACGCCGCCGACGGCCACCGCATCGTCAGCTACGGCACCTCGAGCTACGGCTACGACGTGCGCTGCGCCGGCGAGTTCAAGATCTTCACCAACATCAACTCGACCATCGTCGATCCGAAGGCGTTCGATCCGTCGAGCTTCGTCGACGTCGAGGCCGACGTGTGCATCATTCCGCCGAATTCGTTCGCGCTGGCGCGCACGGTCGAGTACTTCCGGATTCCGCGCTCGACGCTGGTGGTGTGCCTGGGCAAGAGCACTTACGCGCGCTGCGGGATCATCGTCAACGTCACCCCGCTGGAGCCCGAATGGGAAGGACACGTGACGCTGGAGTTCTCCAACACCACGCCCTTGCCGGCGAAGATCTACGCCAACGAGGGCGTGGCGCAGATGCTGTTCTTCGAATCCGACGAGCCGTGCGAGACCAGCTACCGCGACCGCGGCGGCAAGTACCAGGGCCAGCGCGGCGTCACCCTCCCGCGTACCTGAACCGGCTGCACTTTGCCGCTCGACCGGCGACGGGATCGTCCGCCCGGGTTGCTGCGGTTCGCAGCCTGCGCTCCGTAGGCCGTGCCGCGGTCCGGTATCGCTTGCCGGGATCGCCGTGAACCCGTCCATGGGGGCTCTTTGGCGCTATCCATGGCGCCAACGTCCCGGCAAGCGATACCGGACCGCGGCACTCGGCTCGGGGCAGATTGGGGCCTTCGCCCCGGCCGATCGCGGCCAACGGCCGCTCCTACAACGCTCCGTTCGGCGACGCCTGTAGGAGCGGCCGTTGGCCGCGATCGGGGTACTCGCCGCGCCTCAGCACTCGGCACCACCCGGCACCGCCAGGTCGCGTTCGTTCGCCAGTGCCGCGGTCACCATCACCCGCAGCGCATCGCACACCAGCGCCACGGGCATGCTCGCTGCGCCCGGGTGGCGGACGGCCTGTTCCGGCGCCCAGGGAATGTGCACGAAGCCGCCGCGCACCCCGGGCATCGCGGCGAGCCGCTCCATCAGTTCGAAGAACACGGCGTTGCAGACATAGCTGCCGGCGCTGAGCGAGAGCTCGGCGGGGATGC
This sequence comes from Lysobacteraceae bacterium, assembly GCA_035686365.1. Taxonomy (GTDB): domain Bacteria; phylum Pseudomonadota; class Gammaproteobacteria; order Xanthomonadales; family Xanthomonadaceae; genus DASRZM01. Next base: position 9,847 of record DASRZM010000023.1, read on the forward strand.
CCGCCCGCACCAGGGCTGCGTGCATCGCCTTGACCGGCAGCGTGGTGAAGTGCGCCGGCGCGGCGCCGGCGATGACCGGCAGGTCCACCGGCTGTTCGCCCTGGTTGTCGGCGATGCGCGCGTCGACCAGGTTCACCGCCACGCGCTCGAGGCAGATGCGGTCGCGGCCGCCGGCCTGGCCGACGGCGATCACCAGCTCCGGTGCGTGCCGGACCAGCGCCGCGCCCAGGGCGGGGCCGGCGGCGCAGAACGCACACGGCAGGACCGCCGCACGCACTCGCAGCGCGCCGATGCGTTCGCCATCCAGCGCCTGCACCGCCTGCGCCGAGGGGTTCACCGGCTCGCCGCCGAAGGGCTCGAAGCCGGTCAGCAATACGGTACGCCGTGCGTTCATCGGGCGCAGCGCATGGCCAGGCGCTGGCCCAGCCGCACCGGGTGCTCGGCGCCCAGCGAGGGCTCCAGCTCGAAACCGGCATCGGGCAGCAGCACCACCACGGTGGAACCCATGTTGAATCGCGCCATCTCGGCGCCTTTTTCCAGCGCCAGTTCGCGGTCGCGATAGTCGCGGCGCACGATGCGGCGCGCATACGGGGGGATCTCGACGCCGCGCCAGACCGTTTCCACGCCCGAGACCAGCATCGCGCCCACCATCACCACCGCCATCGGTCCGAAGTCGCACTCGAACCGGCACACCAGTCGCTCGTTGCGCGCGAACAGGCCGGGGATGCCGGCCACGGCGTGCGGTGCCACGCTGAACAGGCGCCCTGGGACGTGGACGGTTTCCAGCAGGCGGCCGGCCCAGGGCATATGCACGCGGTGGTAGTCGCGCGGCGACAGGTAGACGGTGGCGAAATGACCCTCGGCGAAGGATCCGGCCGCGGCCGCGTCGGCCAGCAGCGCGGCGACCTCGAAGTCGTGGCCCTTGGCCTGGAAGATGCGCTCCCCGGTGATCCGGCCCAGCTGGCTGATGCGTCCGTCCGCCGGCATCACCACGGCGTGCGGATCGGCGTCGATCGCACGCGCGCCGGGCTTCAGCGCGCGGGTGAAGAAGGCGTTGAAGTGGGGATAGGACCCCGGATCGGCGCTGGCGGCCTCCTCCAGGTCCACGCCGTAGGCGGCGACGATGCGGCGGATCAGGAAGTTCTTGAAGGGCCTGAACCGCCAGCGCGTGGCCCACATCACCAGCCGCGACAGCAACCGGTGGGGCAGCGCGTACTGCAGCCCCGGCGGAACCATCATGCGCCGTCCGCCAGAGCGCGCAGGTCGCGGGCGACGCGGGCGGCGTCGATCGGCGCCGGGATCACCGCGGCCAGCCTGACCCGGGCGTCGAGGACCGCGACCGAGGTGGAGTGGTCGACCGAGTAGGTCCCGTCTTCGCCTTCGGTGTGCATGTAGACCATGCCCAGACTGCGCGCGAACGGCTGCAGCGCATCGTGGCTGCCGGTCGCGGCCAGCATCGAGGGGCTGAACCAGTGCGCGTACTCGCCGGCCCGCGCGGGTGTGTCGCGCTCGGGATCCACCGAAACGAACAGGATCCGCGGCCGCTCGGACTCGTCCAGGTCGGCCCACTGCTTCTCGGCCTCGGCCAGGCGGGCGAGCGTGGTCGGACAGATGTCCGGGCAGCTGGTGAATCCGAAGAAGACCAGGGTCGGGCGTCCGGCAAGTTCCTCGGGCGTCAATGGTGTGCCGTCGGACTGCTGCAGCTCCCAGCGCGCCAGCGGGCGCGGCTCCGGGTAGACCAGGATCGAGGCCGAAGCCATGCCGGAGGCGGGTGAGGGCGCACTGCGCGTGGCCAGCCACCAGCCGGCCACGGCGGCCACGGAGGCGGCCAGCACCAGCACCAGCGGCAGGCCGATGCGGCCGGACAGCGTTCGGGTTTCCATGCCGGCGATTATACGGGGCGCGCATGGGCCCGCCCGGACGCGGCGCGGCTATACTCGCGCGGTTTGAGCCGCACAGCCGACCGCATGCCTTCCGAGCTGCGCACCGTCATCGACTTCATCCGCTACGGCGCCAGCCGCTTCGCGGGCGCCGGGCTGAGCTTCGGGCACAACTACGACAACGCGCTGGACGAGGCCACCCAGCTGGTGCTGCACACGTTGCACCTGCCGCACGATCTGTCGCCCGCCTACGGCCAGGCGCGGCTGACCGGTGAGGAGCGCGACAGCGTGCTGGCGCTGATCCAGCGCCGCATCGACGAGCGCGTGCCGGCCGCGTACCTGACCGGCGAAGCCTGGTTCGCCGGCCTGGCCTTCCGCAGCGATCGCCGGGCGCTGGTGCCGCGCTCGCCGATTGCGGAGCTGATCGAGGCCGGCTTCGAACCCTGGCTGGCAGGGCGCCCGGTGCAGCGCGCGCTGGATCTTTGCACCGGCTCGGGCTGCATCGCCATCGCCATGGCCGTGCACTTCCCGGACCTGGGCGTGGATGCGGTCGACGTCAGTGCCGACGCACTGGCGTTGGCCCGCGAGAACGCCGAGCTGCACGGCGTGTCCGGGCGCGTGCGGCTGCTGGAGTCGGACCTGTTCGCACGGCTGGAAGGCTGCCGCTACGATCTGATCGTCAGCAACCCGCCGTACGTCGCCGAGGACGAGTACCGGGCGTTGCCGCCCGAATATGCGCACGAGCCGGCCCTGGGGCTGCGCGCCGGCGCCGACGGGCTCGACATCGCCCTGCGGATCCTGCACCAGGCGCCCGACCACTTGAACCAGGACGGGTTGCTGATCGTAGAGGTCGGCGAGTCCGAGCGGGCACTGGTGCGGCTGCTGCCGGGCCTGCCGCTGGCCTGGGTCGAATTCAGGGTCGGGCAGATGGGCGTATTCGCGGTCGAGCGCACCGACCTGGTCGCGCATCGCGACGCGATTGCCGCGGCCCTGGACGCGCGCGGCTGAGGAGGGCACCGGGATGGGCGCCAACACGTTCGGCAAACTGTTCGCGGTCACCACCTTCGGCGAGAGCCACGGTCCGGCCATCGGCTGCGTCATCGATGGCTGCCCACCCGGGCTGCCGCTGGCGGCGGGGGACTTTCGCGGCGACCTGGAACGGCGCGCCACAGGGCGCTCGCGGCATACCTCGCAGCGGCACGAGGCCGACGAGGTCGAGATCCTGTCGGGGGTCCACGAGGGCCACACCACCGGCACGCCGATCGCGCTGCTGGTGCGCAACACCGACGCGCGCAGCAAGGACTACGACGCCATCGCGCGGCTGTTCCGGCCCGGCCATGCCGACTACACCTACTGGCAGAAGTACGGGCGTCGCGACCCGCGCGGCGGCGGCCGTTCCTCGGCGCGCGAGACCACCATGCGCGTGGCGGCCGCGGTGGTGGCCAGGAAATGGCTGGCGCTGCGCCACGGCGTGCGCATCCGCGGCCACCTGGCGCAGATCGGCGAGCTGAAGCCGCGCGCCTTCGACTGGGACGCGGTCGAGGCCAACGCGTTCTTCTGGCCCGACGAGAGCATGATCGGCGAGTTGGAGGACTACATGGACCGGCTGCGCAAGTCCGGCGACTCGGTCGGCGCGCGGGTGAGCGTGGTGGCCGAGGGTGTGCCCCCGGGCTGGGGCGAGCCGGTCTACGGCAAGCTCGACGCCGAACTGGCGACCGCACTGATGAGCATCAATGCGGTCAAGGGCGTGGAGATCGGCGCCGGCTTCGACAGCGTCGAACAGCTGGGCACCGAGCACCGCGACGAGATCACCGCCGAAGGTTTTCTGTCCAACAACGCCGGCGGTGTGCTGGGCGGCATCTCCAGCGGCCAGCCGCTGGTGTGTTCGGTGGCGCTGAAGCCGACCTCCAGCCTGCGCTTGCCGGCGCGCACGGTCGACCTGGACGGCAAACCCGCCCAGGTGGTGACCAAGGGACGCCACGACCCCTGCGTGGGGCTGCGCGCCACGCCGATCGTGGAGGCCATGGTGGCGCTGGTGCTGATCGACCAGGCCCTGCGGCACCGCGCCCAGTGCGGCGACGTCGGGGAGCCGCAGCCACGCATCCCTTCGCAGGCGTGATCCACGCAAGGCAGGAGCGTCCACGCATGGAAAAGCGTCCAAACCTCGCCATTGCCGGCGCCACCGGCGCGGTCGGCGAAGCCCTGCTGCAGATCCTGGCCGAACGCGGATTCCCGGTCGGGACGCTGACGCTGCTCGCCAGCGAGCGCTCGGCCGGGGAGCGCCTGGGCTTCGGCGGCCGCCAGCTCACCGTCGGCGACCTCGCCCGGCACGACTTCGCCGGGACCGACATCGCCTTTTTCTCGGCCGGCGCCGCGGCATCGGCCGAGCACGCGCCACGCGCGGCCGCAGCCGGCGCCGTGGTCATCGACAATACCTCGCAGTTCCGCTACGAGTCCGACGTGCCGCTGGTCGTGGCCGAGGTCAATCCCGGGGCGATGCGGGACCGCCCGCGCGGCATCATCGCCAACCCGAACTGCTCCACGATGCAGATGCTGGTGGCGCTGGCGCCGATCCACCGCGAGGCCGGCATCGAGCGCATCAATGTCGCCACCTACCAGTCCGTGTCCGGGGCCGGGCGCGCGGCGATGGAAGAGCTCGGACGCCAGACCGCCGACCTGCTGGGCTTCCGCAAGGCGGTGCCGGCGCGCTTTCCGGTGCAGATCGCCTTCAATCTGATCCCGCACATCGACGTCTTCCTGGACAATGGCTACACCCGGGAGGAGATGAAGATGGCCTGGGAGACCCGCAAGATCCTGGGCGACGAGTCCATCGGCGTGAATGCCACCGCAGTACGGGTGCCGGTGTTCTACGGCCACGCCGAGGCCGTGCACCTGGAAACGCGTCGCAGAATCTCCGTGGAGCGCGTCCGCGAGCTGCTGGCCGGTGCGCCGGGGGTGGAGGTGGTCGACCGGGCAGAGCCGGGCGGCTACCCGACCCCGGTCACCCACGCCGCCGGCCGCGACCCGGTCTTCGTGGGCCGCATCCGTGAGGACCCCTCGCACCCGCGCGGGCTGGCCCTGTGGGTGGTGGCCGACAACATCCGCAAGGGGGCCGCCCTCAATGCCGTTCAGCTGGCCGAACTCTTGGTCAAAGAGTATTCGTGATCTATAGTTAGGCCGTCGATGTCAAGTCGTTTCGAGCTTCGCGGGGGGCGAGCGCGACGATCGCCGGAAACTCTGGGGGAGAATCGCCTGATGAATCGCACACTCCGACTTCCGCTGGCGTTGGCCCTGGCGCTGGGCAGCAGCCATGCGCTCGCGCTCGGCCTGGGCCAGGTGGAGGTCAAGTCGGCGCTGTACCAGCCGCTGGTCGTGGAGATCCCGGTCACCACCACGCGGCCGTCCGAGACCGAGAATCTCAAGGTCCGGCTGGCCTCGCCGGAAGCCTTCGCCCGGGTGGGCCTGGATCGCCCCCCCTCGCTGGCGGCGAATCTGGAGTTCAGCCTCGAGCGCCGCGGATCCACCGCGCCGGTGATCCGCATCACCACCCCGACGCGGGTCAACGACCCGTTCCTGAGCTTCCTGCTCGAGGTCGACTGGGGCGAGGGCAAGCTGCTGCGCGAGGTCACCATCCTGCTCGATCCGCCGGGGATGCAGCCGGCACAGCGGGT
>DASRZM010000024.1:0-5998 GCA_035686365.1 Lysobacteraceae bacterium
CGAGATCGGGCGGTCGCCCGCGAACACCGGCTCCTGCTCCACGTAGGAGACGTTGAACACGGCCGCGGCGCGCTCACCGCGGGCGCCGACGGTCACGTCGTACGCCTCGGTGTCGCCGTCGCCCTCGTCGTAGGCACCCACCAATGCCGAGACCTGGGCACCTTCGTAGTCCGAACGGGTGATGATGTTGACCACGCCCGCGATCGCGTCGGAACCGTAGATCGCCGAGGCGCCGTCCTTCAGCACTTCGATACGCTCGATGATCGCCACCGGGATGGTGTTCAGGTCGACCGCGCCGTCGATGGTGGTGACCCAGCGGCGGCCGTTGACCAGCACCAGCGTGCGGTTTGAACCGAGGTTGCGCAGGTCCACGCGGGTCTCGCCGTTACCACCGTTGTTGAAGGTGGTGTTCAGCGTGGCGCCGTTGGTCGAGATCTTCTGCAGGATGTCGCCGACCGAGGTCAGGCCGGTCCGCTCGATGTCTTCGCGGGTCAGCGTCAGCACCGGTTGCGCGGTTTCGAAATCCACGCTGCGGCGGATGCGCGAACCGGTCACCTCGATGCGATCGAGTTCGGTGACCTCGTCCTGCACCTGCGCGGCGAGCGGCGGTGCGCCGAACACCGATGCCACGATCGTCGCCGGTGCCAGTGCGGCCAGTATCGATTGGGACAGTAGACTTTTCTTCATTGCGGGGTCTCCCTCTGCGTTTGTTAAACGTGCGTAAAGCACTCACGCAAAGTAGAGACCCCGGGCCGACTCGGGTGTGCCGGTCTTGTCCTTTGTATTTACCGTCCTTGTCCTGCTCGGTGGGCCGGCGCCTCCGGGCCGGCGCAGGCCTCAGCCGCCGGCCGGATTCAGCCGCAGCAGCCGGCCGCCGCCGCTTGCCGGTCCGTCCTCCAGCATCCAGATGTCGCCCTCGGGCCCCTGCTCGATCTCGCGCATGCGCTGGTCCATGTCGAAGCGCTCGGCCTCGCGCGCGCTGGTGCCGTCGAACTCGACCCGCACCAGGGTCTTGCCGGACAGGCCCGCGATCAGTCCATTGCCGCGCCACTGCGCGAAGCGATCGCCCGAGTAGATGATGAAGCCACCCGGCGAGATCACCGGCGTCCAGGTGATTTCCGGCGCGTTGAACTCGGGCCGGGTGTCGTGGTCGGGGATCCGGCGGCCGTCGTAGTGGTCGCCGTTGGAGACGATCGGGTAGCCGTAGTTGTCGCCGCGCTCGATCAGGTTCAGCTCGTCGCCTCCGCGCGGTCCCATCTCGTGCGCCCACAGCCGGCCCTGGGCGTCGAAGGCCAGGCCCAGCGGATTGCGGTGTCCGAGCGTCCAGATCTGCGCGCTGACGCCGCCGTCGGCGGCGAAGGGATTGTCCTGGGGTACGCGCCCGTCCTCGTGCAGGCGCACGATCTTGCCCAGGTTGCCCTGCATGTCCTGCGCCGGGTCGAAGTGCTGGCGCTCCCCGGAGCTGATGTACAGGTAGCCGTCGGGGCCGAAGGCGATGCGGTGCCCGTAGTGGCCGCGCCCGGTGACCTTGGGCTGCTGGCGCCAGATCACTTCCAGTGCGCTCAGCGCACCGCCGCCGGCATCGTCGCGCGCGAGCCTGGCGCGGGCGACCGCGGCGCCGCGCGTGTCGGCCTCGCCGGCTTCGGCATAGCTGAGGTAGATCAGGCCGTTGTCGGCGAAGCGCGGGTGCGGGACGACGTCGCCCAGTCCGCCCTGGCCACCGTAGGCGACCTGCGGAACCCCGGTGATCTCGCCGATGCTTCCGTCGGGCGCCATCAGCTTCAGGCGCCCGGCCTTCTCGGTGACCAGCAGGCTGCCGTCGGGCAGGAAGCTCATCGCCCAGGGTTCGTCGAACTGCGCCACCGGCGTCACCGTGAACGGGCGTGCGCCCGCAGCCGGTGCCCGATCCGGTGCCGCCGCCTCCGGCGCCTGCACTTGCGTGCCGGTGTCACCGGCGGCCGTGTCGCCGGCGTCGGATCCGGAATCGGTCGGGCAGCCGGTCAGCACCAGTGCGGCGTACAGGGCTGCAAGTGGCAGGGCGAGACGGTGAGAGGACATGGCGGTACTCCTGGCGTTCGCGGGATTGCAAAGGTATCGCACCGCGCCTGCGTTGTGCAGGCGTCGCCTCGCAAGGATCGGGCTTCATTTGCGACGGGGTGCGCCGGGCGTGGTCGGAATCAGGCAAGCGGGCGGATCGCTGGCCGGAAAGGTCGCCTCCAGTTGCTCGTCCAGAGCCGTATCGTCCGGGGCGGAGGGCGCTGGCCTGGCATCGCGCGCGTCCGGGCCGTTCACGGGGGTCTCCTGATGGGACCGATCCGCGCAGTGTCGGGCCGACGCGGTGAAGCGCGCGTCCGCGCAATCGCGGCCGGCGCCGCTATGCTATCGGACCTGCGCGCGCACACGCCGCGCGAGAGCCCGGTCCGCGATCGCCGATGCCCACAATCCCCCGCCCGCACGACATCGCCCGACGTGCGCGCCGCTTCGCACAGCTGTTCGTGCTGCCGCCGCTGGCCAGCCTGCTGCCGTGGCCGCTGAGCCGCCGGCTGCTGCGTGCACTCGCGCGATGGCGATGGCTGTATCGAGACGAAGTGGAGGCCGCCCTGGCGCACGCCCAGCGAGCAGGCCGCGTGGCCGATGCCGGTGCATTCGGGCGGCGGCTGCGCTGGCGCATCCTGGTCGATCACATGGACTGCTTCCTGGTGCCGCTGCGTGGCCGCGGCTACCTGCGCCGCTGGGTGCGCGTGGAGGGCGACCCGCTGCCGCAGGATGGACCGGCGGTGTTCGTAGGCAGCCACCACGGCTGCGGCTACTGGCTGCTGCCGTACCTGCGCGAGCGCGGCCTGCCGGTGCAGATCGTCGCGCCGCGGCTGGCGCCGGTGCTGCAGGCCCCCTCGCCGATCGAGAACCTGTACGTGCGCGTGCGCCATCGCCTGCTGGCCGTGGCCTCGGGGCGGCCGCTGGCCTACCGCGGCCAGGCGGCCGAGACGATCGGGCGCATCCTCGACGGTGGCGGCGCGGCCTTCGCCCTGGCCGACATGCCCACCAGCCGGGCCGACGCCGTGTCCGTCGAGCTGGCCGGCATCCCCGCGAAGCTGGCGCAGAACATGTTCGAACTGGCTGCGCGCCACGGTGCGCCGGTGTTCCTGTTCCATTCCGACACCGACCTGGACAGCGGCGAGCGCCGGATCCGCTTCGTGCGCGCGCGCGCCCACACGCCCGAGGGCCAGGTCCGCGAGTTCGCGGCGCTGCTGGATGCGGCGATCGCCGCCGACCCAACCGGCTGGCGCTTCTGGTCGATTGCGCCCTCGCTGCTGGAGTTCCCGGCCAGCGGCAGCTGAGGCGGCCGCGGAGCGCCGCGGAGGTCGGGCTCAGCCGCGCACGCAGTCGAAATACATGCTGATCGCCTCGCCCGGCCGGCGCTGGTCGAGCCCGCGCAGTTCGGCAAAGGCGCTTTGGTTGTACTGGACCCTGTGCACCTGGAAGCCGGCCGGCTCGAGCACCGCGCGCAGCGTGGGCTCGTCGTAGAAGAAGCGGTGGCCGCCGAAGGTCATGGCCTTGTTGACCAGCTCGCCCAGGGTGCCGGTCAGCAGCGGGATGCCCACGCTTTCGTCCCAGAGCTGGCGCAGGCGGAGCTCGGCGCGAACGTACATGTGCAGCAGCACCGCCAGATCCGGCGTGAGCAGGCGCAGCGCGCCGCCGGGGCGCAGCATGCGATGGCATTCGGCGAAGAACCCCATCGCCTGCTCGAGCGTGAGCTGGCCGATGAAGTCCTCCGACTGCAGGAAGCCGGCGCAGGCGTCGGCGAACGGCAACGGGCGCGAGAGGTCGGCGCACACATCGGGCTGCCATTGGCGGTCGAAATCCACGTGGATCCAGCCGGGCAGCCGCACACCGCCGGATCCGAGCGAGATTTTCATGCTTGCGGGCTTCCCCGGATTTCGTGGTCGAGGGTCACTGCACACGCGGCCAGCAGGTGTGCGAGGGCATCGGTGCTGTCCCAGTCGCGCCCGCAGACGTAGCGTGGGAGGTTCCAGCGCGAGGCCGCGGCCGTCAATGGGGCCGGTTCGGTGCCGAAGGCGGCTTCAAGCCCGATCTGCGGACCGCGCCGCGGTAGCCAGTGGTTGCGGAGGAAGTCGCTGGCTTCGCCCCAGGGATAGGCCAGGTAGCGTGGCCGGCGTCCGCAAGCGGCCTGGATGTAGTCGCTGGCCTGGGTGACCTCGGCCTCGGCTTCGGCCTCGGTGTCGATGTTGGCGAAGGTGCCCCGGTGGTTCGACCGCTGCGCCGTGTGGGCGACCAGCGGGTGATTGTGGTCCCAGCTGTGGTTCTCCAGTGCGATCAGGCCGCTCTCGCTGGTCGGGCGCCACCAGCGCTCGTGCATCAGGTCCGGCCCAAACTGGTCGGCCAGTGCCGAGGACAAGGCCTGCCTGGCCTGCGGCGAGGCGATCACGAAGGCGCTGGCGTGCAGGCCCGGCAGGCGGCGGCGGAATCCGGACAGGATCTGCAACAGCGAGGGCAGCGGCCCCAGCGTGGGGTGCTCCAGGGGCTCGCCGTCGATCCGGGTCCCGTCGTCGAAGGTCAGGGCGACCCCGTCGCCGCACTCGGGCGAGAGCAGCGCGTGCAGCGGATGCACGGCCACGCCGTGGGCCGCCAGCCAGGCCAGGTCCTCCTGCACGGCCAGCAGGTCGTTGCCGCTGCGGGCGGACGATTCCAGGCGCGCGCAGTGATAGGTGAGGATCAGCTTGCCCAAGAGTGTGGCGTCGATGGGTGGGACCTGGGCCGCCGCGTCTGCCGCCGCGGCGGGGCGCCACGATACCGCACCGGCCCGGCCCCTCGCAGGCGCCGGCGGGCTGTGTTGAGCGGTTCCGGCACCGGGCACAGGACCCGGGGCGAGCTCGACCGGGGACCGGGCCGGGCCTGTGACTGGCGGACCCCGGCATCGCGACCGCGCCTGGGCGGGATCGGCGCCCCGGCAGGCCCCGGTTTCGCGCTCTGAGCGGCCTCGCCGTAGAATCGGCGCGTCCGGCCCTGGGCCGGCCATTCCGCGTCCCACAGGAGAGATGCCATGACCAAGCTCGACAAGCCGCTGCGCCGCGAGGTGGATATCGGCGGGACCGCCTATACGCTGACCATCGATCCCGAAGGGCTCAAGCTGACCCAGAAGGGCCACCGCAAGGGCATCGAGCTGAACTGGAAGCAAGTGCTGGACAGCGAGCACGGCGGCGGCTCGGCGTCCGGCTACGGCCACTGACCCCCGGCCCGGTCGCCGCCGGCCGGCGGCCCGGGCACGGTCAAGGAAGGTCTGGGCAAGTCCATCCTGGACCCTTCGACAGGCTCCGGACAGGCTTGCTCAGACTCGCCGAGTCCGGGAGTTGTCCGGACTCGGCGCCGCCGGAGCAAGCACTTGCGTGCTTGATCGGCGAGCGCGTCATCCATGGCGCGCGAACCTCTGAACGTGTTCATGGGTGCCTTGAAGAAAACGGCCCGCGCGGCGCACCGCGCGGGCCGTGACGACGGCATTGGACGAGCCGGTTATTCGGCCGCCTCCTCCTCGTCGTCGACCTCGACCAAGGCGAGCACGTAGGCATCGAACTCGATCCGGCGCCAGGGGTCCGCAGGTCCGGACGCGTGCCGCAGGATGCGAAGCCGCGGTTTTCCTACACGCGGACAGGCATGGTTCCGATCGCGTGCAGGCAAGCCCGGGCGCAAGGTGCCCGCAGGCCCGGGTCGGGAGCTGCACGTGAAGCTGCGAAGGTGTCAAGCCGCATGGGCGTTGCTGGTGCTGCTGCCGTTGCCGGGGGCGGGCGTCGGGGCCACCCTCTACCGCTGCGTGTCGGCGACCGGCGAGGTCGCGATCCAGCAGCGACCGTGCGCGGCCGGCTGGCAGCAGAGCTGGCGGCGCGAAGTCGCGCCCGAGCCCGATGCAGCGCCTGTGGCGCCGCTGCACGTGCCGGCCCGCGACAGCGCAGCCGGCGCCAGCCTGGGCGCCGCGCGGGCGCCG
>DASRZM010000025.1:0-16284 GCA_035686365.1 Lysobacteraceae bacterium
GCTGCAGCGCGCGCTGCGGCCGCTGGGCACGGTGACGCCTGCGACCCGCAGCGGGCGCCTGCCCGGTGGGGCCGAGTGCCTGCAGGCGGACCTGGCCGATGCGCAGTCGCTGGCCGCAGCGCTGGAAGGCTGCCGCCCGACCCTGGTGGTCAATGCCGCTGCGTACACGGCGGTCGACCGCGCCGAGACCGAGCCGGAACTTGCAGGGCGCATCAATGGCGATGCGGTCGGAGAGATCGCCCGCTGGTGCGCGGGGCACGCTGCACGGCTGCTGCACTACTCCACCGATTACGTGTTCGATGGCACCGGCGCGCGCCCCTATCGCGAAGACGACGGAACCGCGCCGCTGGGTGTCTACGGCCGCAGCAAGCGCGAGGGCGAACTGCAGGTCCAGGCCTCGGATTGCGACCATCTGATCGTGCGCACCGCCTGGGTGTACGCCGCACGCGGAAGCAATTTCCTGCGCACGATGCTGCGGGCGGCGCGCGAGCGCGAATCGCTGCGCGTGGTCGACGACCAGTTCGGTGCGCCGACGCCGGCGCGGTGGATCGCCGCGGCGAGCGCGGCGGTGCTCGCCCGTGACGCAAACGAGAGCCGGATCGTGCACCTGTCCGCTGCCGGCGAGACGACCTGGTGCGGATTCGCCCGCGCGATCTTCGCGGCCGCCGTCCGCGCCGGGGTGCTGGAGCGTGCGCCGGTGGTGGAACCGATCGCGACGGCGCAGTATCCGACCCCGGCGCGACGGCCCGGGTACTCGCGGCTGGACACGCAGCGCCTGCGCGCGCACTACGGCATCGAACTGCCCGACTGGCGTGTCGGGCTCGACGAGGTGATCGGCGAGCTGTCGTGAAGCCGGCCGGACCCACACCGATCGCGGACGCTCGGCGGGTGACGCCGGGGCGCCTACACGGGCACCGGTCTTGACGCGCCTGCGCGCAGCGGTGCGATGATGCGCGCTGTTTTGCGCCGGCCGGCGCCCGTCGTCCCGATGACCCGGAGTCGCAGATGACCGACAAGTCCCCTCCGCAGCTGACCGTCCGCGCAGTGGCGCTGGCGATCGTGCTGGCCGTGATCCTGGCCGCGGCCAATACCTACCTGGGCCTGTTCGCCGGCCTGACCATCGCCTCGGCGATCCCGGCCGCGGTGGTCTCGATGGCGGTGCTGCGGCTGTTCGGCGGCGGCCACATCCTGGAGAACAACATCGTCCAGACCGGCGCCTCGGCCGGCTCCTCGATCGCCGCCGGCGTGATTTTCACGCTGCCGGCGCTGGTGATCCTGGGCTACTGGGACGACTTCGAATACTGGTGGGTGCTGTCCATCGCCGGCCTCGGCGGCCTGCTCGGCGTGCTGTTCTCGGTGCCGCTGCGGCGCTCGCTGATCGTCGACCAGGGGCTGGCCTTTCCCGAGGGCAAGGCGGCGGCCGAGGTGCTGCGCACCGGCGAGAACCCGGGGCAGGGTGTGAAGGTGCTCGGTGGCGCCGCGCTGCTCGGCGGACTGGGCAAGCTCGCGGCCGGCAGTGGGCTGCGGGTGATCCCGGATACGGCTGCGGCCGCCGGCTGGTTCGGCAACGCGATCGCCTACATGGGCACCAATGTCTCGCCGGCGCTGCTGGGTGTGGGCTACATCGTCGGACTCAACATCGGCATCGTGGTGGTGGCCGGTGGCATCATCGGCTGGAACATCGCCATCCCCATTTACAGCAGCTTCTTCCTGGCCGGCGATCCCGCGCTTTCGCAGGCAGTGGCCGGCGCATCGGCCGAAGATGCGGCCTATGCGATCTGGTCCGCGCAGGTGCGCTACCTGGGCGTGGGCGCGATGCTGATCGGCGGCATCTGGACGCTGATCTCGCTGCGCAAGTCGCTGCTTTCGGGCATCCGCAGCGGCATAGCGGTCGCGCGTGCCGGTGGTGGCAGCACCGTGGCCCATACCGAGCGCGACCTCCCGATGAAGGCCATCGGCATCGGCCTGCTGGTGTTCACGCTGCCGCTGCTGGGCCTGTACCAGGCCATCGTCGGGGAATGGTGGATCAGCCTGCCGATGACCCTGATCATGATCGTGACCGGGTTCCTTTTCGTTTCGGTCTCGGCCTACATGGCCGGACTGGTCGGCTCCTCCAACAACCCGGTCTCGGGCATCACCATTGCCACCATCCTGTTCGCGGCGCTGGTACTGGTGGTGCTGATGGGGCCGACCTCGGAACTGGGCCCGGTGGCCGCGATCATGATCGGCGCGGTGGTGTGCTGTGCCGCCTGCATCGGCGGCGACAACCTGCAGGACCTGAAGTGCGGCTACATCGTCGGCGCCACGCCGTGGAAGCAACAGGTCATGCTGGGCGTGGGCGCGGTCTCGTGCGCGCTGGTGATGGCGCCGGTACTGAACCTGCTGGCCAAGGCCTACGGCATCGGCGTGCCCACCGAGGAACTGCCGAACCCGCTGCTGGCGCCGCAGGCCACGCTGATGGCCTCGGTCGCCAAGGGCATCTTCGGCGGCGCGCTGCCGTGGAACACGATCGCCATCGGGGCCGGCATCGGCGCGGCGATCATCGTGCTCGACGAGTGGCTCAAGCGCCGCGGCTCGAGTTTCCGGGTGCCGGTGCTGGCCTGTGCGGTCGGCATCTACCTGCCGCTGGAGCTCAGCGTGCCGATCTTCGCCGGCGGACTGCTCTCGCACCTGGTCGAGCGCTACTTCGGTGCCAACGGCAGGCCCGAGGCCGCCGAGAAAGTGCATCGCCGCGGTGTGCTGTTTGCCGCGGGCCTGATCACCGGTGAGGCGCTGATGGGCATCTTCATCGCCGTTCCGATCGTCGCCTCCGGGACGGCCGACGTGCTGGCGCTGCCCGCGGAATTCCAGTTCGGCAGGTGGTTGGGCCTGTTGCTGCTGGCCGCAATCGCCTGGCTGCTGTACCGCGCCGCGACCAAAGGTGGCCCGGAGGCGCCACAGCCCGCCGCCTGAGCCCCGGCGCCCAGAGCCCCTCTCCCGACGGGAGAGGGGAGTGCCCGCACGTCCTTCCGCCCAGTTCCCCCGATCCGCGCGATTTTGCGCCGCCACGCCGCGCCGCCTACCATGGCCCCCTTTGCACGGGAGGAGGTCCGGCGATGCGCCTCGTGACGCTGTTGTGCGCTGTACTTGTGGCATCCCCGGCCGTCGGGCCTGCCGCCGCCACCGAACGGCGCGGCTTCACCGCGCAGGACCTGGTGATGCTCGACCGTGTCTCGGATCCGCAGCTCTCGCCCGACGGGCGCACCGTCGCCTTCGCCGTGCGCGAGACCGATTTCGAGAACAACAAGGGCGTGGGCTCGATCTGGACCGTGCCCTTCGCCGGCGGCGATCCGCGGCGTCTGACGCCGGAAGGGACCTCGGCCAATTCCGGGCGCTGGGCCCCGGACGGCCGCCACCTGTACTACCTGTCCGCGCAGTCCGGATCGATGCAGCTTTGGCGCATCGCCGCGTCCGGCGGCAAAGCCGAGCAGATCAGCGATTACCCGCTGGACATCGGCAGCTACAAGCTGGCGCCGGACGGCGCGCGGGTGGCGATGAGCTTCGAGGTCTTCGCCGACTGCGACACGCTGGCCTGCACCAGACAGCGGCTGGACGGGAAGGAAGCCGGCAAGGCCAGCGGCGTGCTGTTCGACCGCCTGTTCGTGCGCCACTGGGATACCTGGAAGGACGGCCGGCTGAACCAGCTGTTCGTCGCTGCGCCGGGTGAGAACGGGCGGCTGCAGGGCGAGCCGCAGCGCGTCAGCGGTGGCCTCGCCGGCGACGTCCCCTCGCGTCCGTTCGGCGATGCCGGCGACTACACGTTCGCCCCCGACGGCGCCAGCATCGTATTCGCTGCGCGCGAGTCGAAGGCCGGCGAGCCGTGGTCGACCGATTTCGACCTGTACCGCGTGGCCCTGGACCGGGTCGACGAGGTGGAGAACCTCACCGTCGACAACGAAGCCTGGGACACGGCGCCGGTGTTTTCGCCCGACGGCGGCACGCTGTATTACCTGGCGATGGCGCGGCCCGGGTTCGAGGCCGATCGGCTGCGCGTGATGGCGCGCGATCTGGACAGCGGACAGGTCCGCGCGATCGCGCCGGACTGGGACCGTTCCCCGGGCGGGTTGTCGGTGTCGGCCGATGGCGGCACCCTGTACGCCACCGCCGACGCGCTGGGCGAGCATCCGCTGTTCGCGATCGAGGCGCGCTCCGGCAAGGTCCGCAGGTTGACCGAGGTGGGCTACGTCGGCGGCTACGACGTGGGCGCGCGCGGCATCGTGATCGCGCGCGACACACTCACCGAGCCGGCCGACCTGTTCACGCTGTCCGCGCGCGGCGGCAAGCCCGGCCGGCTGACCCGGTTCAATGCCGAGCGGCTGCAGGAGGTCGCCTTCGGGGACTACGAGCAGTTCGAGTTCGCCGGGTGGAACGGCGAGACCGTGCGCGCATACATCGTCAAGCCCTGGAACTACACGCCGGGCCAGCGTTACCCGGTGGCGTTCCTGATCCACGGCGGCCCTCAGGGCAGCTTCGGCGACCACTTCCATCACCGCTGGAATCCGCAGACCTATGCCGGCAGCGGCTACGCCGCGGTGATGGTGGACTTCCACGGTTCGACCGGTTACGGCCAGGCCTTCACCGATTCGATCAGCGGTGACTGGGGCGGCAAGCCGCTGGAGGACCTGCGCAGGGGATGGGCGGCGGCACTGGCGAAATACGACTTCCTCGATGCCGATCGCGCCTGCGCGCTGGGCGCCAGCTACGGCGGGTACATGGTCAACTGGATCGCCGGGCACTGGCAGGAGCCATGGAAATGCCTGGTCAACCACGACGGCGTGTTCGACAACCGCATGATGTATTACGCGACCGAGGAGCTGTGGTTCCCGGAGTGGGAGCACGGCGGGCCGTACTTCCAGGTACCCGAGAACTACGAAAAGCACAATCCGGTGAATCACGTCGGTGGCTGGCGCGTTCCGATGCTGGTGGTGCAGGGGGAGCTCGACTACCGCATCCCGGTCACGCAGAGCCTGGCCACGTTCACGGCGCTGCAGCGCCAGGGCATCCCGAGCCGGCTGCTGTATTTTCCGGATGAGAACCACTGGGTGCTGAAGCCGCACAACAGCGTGCTGTGGCACCGGACCGTCAACGAGTGGCTGGACCGCTGGACCGGCGCCGGGTCCGGGCACTAGCACGACTTCCGTTTCCGAGCTTGACGACGCCTGCCGATGATCGACGAACCCGCTTCCGCCCTGATCACCAACGACGCCGTCGCCCTGGGCGTACTGATGGCCGTGCTGGCCTTCGTGTTCCACACCAGCCACAGCGAGAACCGCTTCTGGAAGCGCTTCTACTCGATCGTGCCCGGGCTGCTGCTGTGCTACTTCATTCCCGGCGTGCTGAACACGCTGGGCGTGATCGACGGCCACGGTTCGGGTCTGTACCCGATGGCGCGCGATTACCTGCTGCCGACCGCGCTGGTGCTGCTGACGCTCTCGATCGACTTCCACGGCATCGTCCGCCTCGGCCCCAAGGCCGTGATCATGTTTCTGACCGGCACCGTGGGCGTCATCATCGGCGGTCCGATCGCGCTGGCGATCGCGGGCGCCTTCGATCCGGCCCTGCTCGGGGACGTCGGGCCCGAATCGGTGTGGCGCGGCATGTCCACGCAGGCCGGCAGCTGGATCGGCGGCGGCGCCAACCAGGCGGCGATGAAGGAAGTCTTCGAGGTCGGCCCCGACATGTTCGGCAAGTTCGTCGCGGTGGACGTGATCGTGGCCAACATCTGGATGGCGGTGCTGCTGTTCCTGGCCGGGCGCGCGGCGGCCATCGACCGGTGGAGCGGGGCCGACGTGTCCGCGATCGAGGACCTGCGCCACCGGATCGAGGCGTTCCAGCGCGAGCATGCGCGGCTGCTGACGCTGCCGGAGCTGGTGATGATCCTGTTCGTGGGCTTCGGCGCCACCGCGCTCTCGCATGCGATCGGTGTGCCCCTGGCGGGCTACCTGGCCGACACGGCGCCGGTCCTGGCCGACTATTCCCTGACCTCACCGTTCTTCTGGATCGTGATCACCGCGACCACGGCCGGGCTGGTCCTGTCGTTCACGCGCGCGCGCCAGCTCGAGGGCGCCGGCGCGTCCAAGATCGGTTCGGCCTGCCTGTATGTGCTGGTCGCGACCATCGGCATGCACATGGACATCAAGGCGGTGTTTTCCGACCCGGAGCTGTTCCTGGTCGGACTGGTCTGGGTGGCGATCCATGCCGCGTTGCTGCTGGTCGTCGCCAAGGCGATCAAGGCGCCGGTGTTCTACATGGCGGTGGGGTCGCAGGCCAATATCGGGGGCGCCGCCAGCGCGCCGGTCGTGGCCAGCGCCTTCCACCCGTCGCTGGCGCCGGTGGGCGTGCTGCTGGCGGTGTTCGGCTATGCGCTGGGCACCTACGGTGCCTGGCTGTGCGGCCTGCTGCTGCGCTGGGTCGCCGGCGGCTGAGGGGGGCGCCCCTCAGCGCTGGTACGGCAGTGCCGCCACCAGTACCCGCAGCAGCGCAGGCTCGGCCAGTGCCTGCCGCAGCAGCAGGTCCAGCTCGACCTGCTCGAGCAGCGTGGCGTCCTCCAGCAGCCGCCGTTCGAAGGCGCGGCGCTGAGGCTCGTCGAGGCGGTCGCGCAGGTATGCACCGATCAGGTCGGCGTCGCCGGTGGCAAGTGGCGCGTCCACGATCAGCCTCCGTTGCCGTCCAGGCCCTCCGCCTTGATCAATGCCTTCAGCCGCTGACGGGCGCGGTAGATCACGCGGTCGAAATGCTCCGGAGTGAGCCCGTAGGCCGCGCACAGGGCGGCCTTGTCGGTTTCGAACACGTAGTGGCGCAGCAGCAGCTCGCGGTCGCGGGCGACGTTGAGCTGTTCGATCAGCCGCCGTACCGCGCTGGAGCGCTCTTCGCGGGTCAGATCGGCCAGCGGCGAGTGCGGGCGCGCATCGGCGCCGGGTCCGCCGGTGTCGAGCGCCGTCCATCGGCGCTGCTGCTTCCGGAACTCGCCGATGGCGATGTTCACGGCGGTCTTCTGCATGTACGAGGACAGCCGCGAGGGGTCCTCCAGCGGCGCCTCGCGCAGGCGCGAGATGACGATGCGGAAGGTTTCCTGGAACAGGTCGCGCGCCAGTTCCGGATCCTTGACTCGGCGTTCGAGCAGCATGCGCAGGCCCCGACCGTAGCGTTGCACCAGTTCCACTTCGGCGCTGCGGTCGCCGGTCCGGATACGATCGGGCAGCGACGCGGCCGGTGTGGTCGCATTCCCGGTGGTGTACGTGGCTTGGGCGCTGGGCCCGGCCTTGCGAGTCACGGCACCTGCCGTCTCGGACATGGATCCCCGAGGGGATGCTAGCCCAAGGGGACCCGGGCAGCCACAACGCCACCTGCCCTGGAAGCTGACGCCAGCGGGCGAAACCTCCCACCCGCGGCGGGACCGCCCTCCGTGTGTACGCAGCCGTTCAGCGCGCGCCGGACTGCCACAGCCGCCACCCCGCGGCCAGGTGCAGGGGCAGCATCAACGCGATCCAGTCGCCGTTGGACTGGGTACTCAGCGGCAGCGCCTGCAGCAGCAGCGAGCCGATTGCGACCGCCGCCGCCAGCAGCCCCAGCCCCCGCAGCCAGGGCGCCGCAGCGCGCCCGCGCCACAGCGCCGGCAAGGCAGCGAGCAGGACCAGGCACAGCGGATCGGCCAGCATCAGGTTGGCGTTGGCCCAGGCCGCCTGGTGGTCGGTGAAGGCCCACAGGGCGGCCAGCGCGAGGCCGCCGATCCCTGCAAGCGACCACCACCCGGCGAGCACGATCGTGGCGCCGCGCCGCGGCAGCAGGGCCATGGCCGCCGCCAGCAACACGCCCGCGGCCAGGAACAGTCCGCCCAGTCGCGGCGGCACCTCGCGGACCGGTTCGAGCCGGTGCGGCACCAGTTCCAGTTCCCGCCTCACCAGCGCGGTGCCATCGGGCAGCTGCACCTCGCGCACGGCCTCGGCCAGACGCATCGGCACGAAGCCCTCGCTCCAGCGCGAGATCGGCCGGTCCACCACCGGGCCCAGGCCGAAGTCGATGCCCAGATACAGCCACGCCAGCGGCGCGGCCAGCCGCCGGCTTTCGCTGCGCCAGGTCAGCCCGCGCGAGCGCGACTCGAGCTGGCGCCGCAGCGCGCCGCCCAGCGCGGAATCCAGCGCGTCGCGGACCCGCGTGGAGCAGTTGTCGGAGAAGTAGTCGTATCGGTACTCGGCGTTTTCCGGGCGCGTGTTCCATACCAGGAAATCGGCCAGCTCGCGCGCCGCCTGCGGCGGGACCGCCAGCCACTGCAGCCCAACGCCACGGCCTTCGGCCGCGTAGTAGCCCAGGTCGGCGTGCGCGGGCAGCGCCACCAACCGGTAGAGCATGCGTCCGCGCAGGAAGCGCAGCAGGAATCCGGGCTGGTCGAAGTCGAAGTAGCCGTAGTTGTAGAGCGTGCGCGCACCGCCGGGTTCCTCGACCAGGATCGCGTTGTGGCCGAAGCGCGACCAGTACTCCTGGCCCGGCTGCATGGTCACCAGGCCGATGCGGGGACCGGCCGGCTGTGCGTGCCCCGGCAGCGTGACGGCCAGCAGCAGCAGCAACAGCGCGACGTGGAGCGCGGCGCCCGCCCGGATGCGCACCCGGCGCGCGATCCGATGCGCACCGGCTGGGGAACCCCTGAACAGGTTCGGCATCTCGCGCGCCAGTGACGGCGTGTTCGCAGACCGGACATGCAGGTGCCTGATCCGGCGGGGCCGGGTCCGGACAGGTGCCGGCCCCGGCGTATCTGGACAGGTCCAGGCGGGACGGGTCCAGACCTTCCCTGGAGCCGGCGTCACCGGCCCTCGTCGCTGACGCTGACTTCGAAGGCGTGCACGCGCCGCGCGTCGGCCTGGGCGACCCGGAAGTGGAAGCGCGCCAGCGTCAGCTCCTCGCCGGCCTCGGGCAGGTGGCCGATGGCCTCGGTGACCAGGCCGCCGATGGTGTCGTACTCGTCGTCGGAGAGGTCGGCGCCGAATCGCTCGTTGAAGTCCTGGATCGGCGTGAGCGCATCGACCAGGTAGCCGCCGTCGGCCTGCAGGCGGATCAGCGTCGCCTCGTCGGTGCTCTCGTCGGTCTCGTCGTCGATCTCGCCGACGATTTCCTCGAGTACGTCCTCGATGGTCACCAGACCGGCGACGCCGCCGTATTCGTCGACCACGATCGCCATGTGATAGCGCGACAGCCGGAATTCCTGCAGCAGCACGTTCAGGCGCTTGGATTCGGGGATCAGCACGGCCGGGCGCAGGTACTCGCGGATGCCTGCGGGGGCTTCGCCGCGGGCGTAGCCGCGCAGCAGGTCCTTGGCCAGCAGGATGCCGAGGATTTCGTCCTTGTCCTCGCCGTGCACCGGAAACCGGGAGTGGCCGCTTTCGACCACCGTGTCGAGGATCTCCGGCATCGGGGCGTCGACCGGCAGCGAGACCATCTGGGCGCGCGGGACCATGACGTCGCCGACCACCAGGTCCGCGACATTGATGGCGCCTTCCATCATCGCCAGCGTGTCGCTGGCGAGCAGGCCGCTGGCGTGGGCCTCGCGCAGCTCGGCGAGCAGTTCCTCCCGCGAACGGGGTTCACCGGAGAAGGCCTGGCTGAGCCGGCCGAACCATGAGCGTTGCGGCACGGGGCCGCTACTACTGGGATCCTCTGACATGCCGAAAGGGCTGGAAGCGGGCGCAAGGTCAATGGAACGAAGCGCCGAGTATACCCGAGCCCCTTGTTGCATTCCGGCCGGTCGACGGGACCGCGGGCGCCGTTCCGCAGCCTCGTTGCCACCCATCGGAGTGGCCGTACCGACGGTCCGCAACGGTTTGACGAAATGAGAACTCGGTCACATTCTTTGGCCCCGTCCGACAGCGCCAGCCGTGGAGCTGACGAGAGGGCGTGACCAGCGAAACAGGGGAAAATTCAATGACATCCTTGCTCGGCAGACGCTCCGCGCTGCTGATCTTCGCGTTCGTGATGGCGGCTGCCGGTCCGGCGTCCGCGGTCACGTTCGTGGACGCCACGAGCGCGCACAACGCAGGCTCGACCTCACTCACGATCGCGGCGCCCCCGTTGGCTGGAACCGGAGGCCTGCTGCTCGCCCAGATCAGCTTCGAGAAGGGCAGCGACCTCGCCGTCACACCGCCCGCAGGCTGGGACCTGGTCGTACGCACCGATCACCTCACCGACTTCGGCCAGGCCGTCTACCGGCGGCAGAGCGGCGCCGGCGAGCCTGACAGCTACGCCTGGAGCTTCAGCCAGAGCGCCAAGGCGGCCGGCATCGTGATGTTCTACACAGGCGTCGATCCGACCTGGCCGATTGGTTCCTACAGGGCGGCCAGCGGGGCCGACGGCACCCTGACCGCGCCCAGCCTGACCGCCGAGGCGAACTCGACGCTGGTTGCGATGTTCGCGGTCAAGAAGACGACGACGCTGTCGTCGCCTGGCGACGGAATGACCACGCGTATCGGTCACAGCAGTCCGAACGACCTCACGCTGCTGGCGCGCGACGAGCACCGCAGCGCAGCCGGGCCGACCGGAGACCGCAGCTCGGTTCCGGCCGAGCAGTCGAAGTGGGTGGCGCACCTGATCAGCCTGCGCTCAGGTGGCGATGGTGGTGGCGGCTCGGTCGATCCGGGCCATGCCGACACGCTGATCGAGGCGATCGACGCGCAGGCAGTCGCCAATGGCGTCGACACCGGCTCGGTGCGCGCCACGCTGGTCGACGCCACCGGCACGCCGGTGGCGAATGTGGCCGTGGGCCTGTCGGTCACCGGCTCGGCGGCGCTGACCACACCCGCCGGCACCACCGACGCCAGCGGGCAGTTCGCGAGCACACTGACCAGTACGGTCGCCGAGATCGTGGACGTGACGGCGCTTTACGACTCGGATGACGACGGCACTCCGGACACGGCGATCGTCAACGGCTCGCCGGCGCAGGTCGAATTCGTCGCCGGTCCGGTCGATCCGACGCCCGACCCCGATCCCGACGAGGTAAGCACGAACATCGCCGCGATCGACGATGCCGCGGCCGCCGACGGCGCGGACACCGGCCTGGTGCGTGTCACCCTGGTCGACGCCTTTGACAATCCGGTACCGGGCGTCACGGTCGGCTTCGCCAGCGACAGCGCCAGTGCGGTGCTCGATTCGCCCACCGGTGTCTCCGACGCGGCGGGTCAGGTCAGCACGACGCTGCGCAACACCGTCGCGGAGACCGTCTCGGTCACAGCGATGTACGATTCGGATGGCGAGGGCACGCCCGACAGCGCCATAGTGCAGGGCTCGCCGGCGATGGTGGCCTTCGTCGAGGCGACCACGTCGACCGAGATCACCGGACATGCACCCGATCCGAGCGTGGTGGGCGAGCCCTACACGGTCACCGTCACCGTCACAGCGAGCCACGGCGCAGCCGCGGGCACCGCGATGGTCAGCGACGGCGTCGGCGGCAGCTGCAATGCCACCGTCAGCGCCGGCAGCGGCGGCTGTGATCTCGCCTCGGGCGCGGCCGGCACCGTCACGCTGACAGCGAGCTTCGCCGGCGCTGCCGGTTACGGCGACAGCGTCTCTGCCGGCGTCGACCACACCGTCAACCAGGCCGCAACCACGCTCGCATTGTCGGGTTTGCCCGGCACCATCACCGAGGGCGACAGCGTCGACTTCACGTGGGGCGTGACGGTGGACGCGCCGGGAGCAGGAACCCCGGGCGGCAGCGTGACCGTCAGCGAGACCGGCGGCCTGAACTGCACGGCGGCGGTCTCTGCAGGCGGCTGTTCGATCACGATCGCCATGGCCGGCAACTACGACTTCAACGGCAGCTATTCGGGCGACGCCAACTTCCTCGGCGACGACGACGGGCCGGTGCAGGTCGACGTACAGTCGGGCGGCACTCCGCAGGCGGACATCACCGTGCGCCACGAGATCGTGCGCAGCGGGCTGCTGTCCGACGGTACCGGCAGTCTGGTCGACTACGAGCTCGAAGTCGGCAATCTCGGCCCGTCCGACGACGACGTCGACGTCGACATGCTGATGCCGCCGGAGTTCACCGACATTTCGTGGACGTGCGCTCCCAGCGGGAGCGCGAGCTGCGGGACACCCTCGGGGACGGGCGACATCGCGCTGACTGCGACGATCCCGAGCGGCGACAGTGTCCTGATCACGCTGGAGGTCCGGATCGTGGATCCGGAGAACAGCGGCGTGGCGACGGCTGCGATGGCGTCGCCGGCTACGGTTTCCGAGATCGATCCTTCCGACAACAGTGCGACGACGTTCTATCGCCAGTGCAATGCGTCGGAGATCATCGGAGCACGGCCTCTGCCGCAGCATGTGTGCACCTTCCGCGACGGCTTCGAGCAGTTCGACTAGCGCGTCATTGCCACGCCGGGCACACCGACCGCGGCTTCCTCCTCTGACGGGAGGAGGCCGCGGCGACGGCAGCAGGCGGTACGGTCCGGCTCAGACCAGGTAGGGGTCGGCGATGCCCATCGACGCGAGCACCTCGCGCTCGAGCTCCTCCATGGCCAGCGCGTCGACCGGGTCGTCGTGGTCGAAGCCCAGCAGGTGCAGGGTGCCATGCACGGTCACGTGCGCGTAGTGGTGCGGCAGCTTCTTGCCCTGGCGCCTGGCCTCGCGCGCCACGACCGGGGCGCACAGCACGACGTCGCCCAGGATCGGCAGGCACACGCCGTCGGGCAGTTCCAGCTCGGCCGGAAACGAGAGCACGTTGGTGGCCTGGTCCTTGCCGCGATAGTGACGGTTGAGCGCGCGCCCCTCCTTCTCGTCGACCACGCGGATCGCCAGGTCTGCCGACTTCACGCGCGTGGCCAGCGCCGCCTCGACCCAGCGCCGGAACGAGACCGGCCCGGGCAGGCCCGCGCGGCCAACCCCGTAGCTGACCGAGAGCTCCAGCTCGAGCAGGTCGCCATGCCCACGCGCAGGGACCGCCTTGCGTCTGCCGACCGTCATGATCTGTTCGCTTCCTTGTCATGGGCTGCCGCGTCGTCGCGGCGGCCATAGGCTTCGACGATGCGCGCCACCAGCGGGTGGCGCACCACGTCGCGTGCGGTGAAAAAGGTCGTGTCGATGCCGTCCACGCCGCGCAGGACGTCCAGCGCGTCGCGCAGGCCCGACTTCTGGTTGCGCGGCAGATCGATCTGGGTCAGGTCGCCGGTGATCACCGCCGTGGATCCGAATCCGATGCGCGTGAGGAACATCTTCATCTGCTCGATGGTGGTGTTCTGCGCCTCGTCCAGGATGACGAAGGCATCGTTGAGCGTGCGCCCGCGCATGTAGGCCAGAGGCGCCACCTCGATGACATTGCGCTCGATCAGCTTGGCCACGCGCTCGACCCCGAGCATCTCGTACAGCGCGTCGTACAGGGGCCGCAGGTACGGGTCGACCTTGGCCACCAGGTCGCCGGGCAGGAAGCCGAGCTTCTCGCCGGCCTCCACGGCCGGACGCACCAGCACCACACGCTGCACGCGACTGCGGTCCAGCGCATCCACGGCGCTGGCCACGGCAAGGAAGGTCTTGCCGGTCCCGGCCGGCCCGATGCCGAAGTTGACGTCGTGGGTGGCGATCGCGTGCAGGTAGCGCACCTGGTTGGGGCCGCGACCCTTGACCAGCCCGCGCTTGACCTTGATCACCACCTCGTGGGCGTGGCCGGCGGTCTCCTCGGCGATGCCCTCGACGTTGGCCTCCTGCAGCTGCAGGTGCACGTGTTCGGGCGTCAGCGTTTCCGAAGCCGTTTCCCGGTACAGGGCATGGATCAGCTTCTCGGCCGCGCTGGCGGCCGGCGCCTCGCCGGTGATCCGGAACACGTTGCCGCGCGCGGCGATGTCCACGCCCATGCGCATGCCGATCTGACGCAGGTGCTCGTCGAACGGCCCGGCCAGGTTGGCCAGCCGTTCCAGGTCGTCGGGCTCTAGCACGAAGTTGCGTTGTACCGGGGATTCGCTCATGGACCGTGGTCGGGCGGCGCGGTGGGCGCAGGATCGCGCCACGGCTCAGGCCGCGGCAGCCTCGCCGGCCTGCCGTACCCGCCCGCGCAGGGAGTTGGCCAGTGCCGCGGTGACGACCACGTCGACGAACTGCCCGACCATGCGCGGATGCCCGGGGAAATTCACGTAGCGCATGTTTCCGGTGCGTCCGGTCATCTCCTCGGGGTTCTTTTTCGACGGCCCCTCCACCAGCACGCTCTGGACGCCGCCGACCATGGCTTCTGAAATGCCGCGCGCATTGGCGTCGATTGCGCCCTGCAGGCGCTGCAGGCGCGCCTTTTTGACGGCCGCCGGGGTGTCGTCGTCGAGGCTGGCGGCCGGCGTGCCGGGGCGCCGCGAGTACAGGAAGGAGAAGCTCTGGTCGAAGCCGATGTCCTGTATCAGCTGCAGGGTCTTCTCGAAATCCTGTTCGGTCTCGCCGGGAAAACCGACGATGAAATCCGAGCTGATCGAGATGCCCGGCCGGGCCTCCCTGAGCCTGCGGATCTTCTGCTTGTACTCCAGAGCGGTGTGGCCGCGTTTCATCGCCGCCAGTACGCGGTCGGACCCGGCCTGCACCGGCAGGTGCAGGTACGGCGCCAGCTTGGGCACGTCGCGGTAGGCTTCGATCAGCGCCTCGCCGAACTCGACCGGATGCGAGGTCGTGAAGCGGATGCGGCCGATGCGCTGGATCCCGGCGATGCAGCGGATCAGAACCGCCAGGTCGGCGACGGCGCCGTCCTCCATCGGTGCCCGGTAGGCATTGACGTTCTGGCCCAGCAGATTGACCTCGCGCACGCCCTGGTCGGCCAGTCGCAGGACCTCGGCCAGCACGTCCTCGAGCGGGCGACTGACCTCCTCGCCGCGGGTATAGGGGACCACGCAGAAGCTGCAGTACTTGCTGCAGCCCTCCATGATCGAGACGAACGCGGTGGGCCCCTCGGCGCGCGGCTCGGGCAGCCGGTCGAACTTCTCGATCTCCGGAAAGCTGACGTCGACCTGGGGCCGGCCGCTGCGACGCCGGGCCTCGATCATGTCCGGAAGCCGGTGCAGGGTCTGCGGCCCGAACACCAGGTCCACGTAGGGCGCGCGCTGCAGGATGGCTTCGCCCTCCTGCGAGGCCACGCAGCCACCCACGCCGATGATCACCGCGCCGTTGCTCTTCTTCAGCTGCTTCCAGCGGCCCAGCTGGCTGAACACCTTTTCCTGCGCTTTCTCGCGGATCGAGCAGGTGTTGACCAGGATGACGTCGGCCTCGGCTTCGACCCGGGTCAGTTCCAGGCCGTGCTCGGCCGCCAGCAGATCGGCCATGCGCGCCGAGTCGTACTCGTTCATCTGGCAACCGTGGGTCTTGATATAGAGCTTGCCGGGCATGGGGCAGGGCGGGGTCGGCTGCAAAGTGCTGAATTGTAACGCTTGGGGCCCGAGATCGCGCCCAAGGGCGGACTTGCCGGTCGTCGGCGTGAGGCTGCCGTGCATAACCGGGGCACTTGACGGAACTGTGAACCGGGTCACACTCTTCCACATGTCTCCAGCCGGGCGTCTCTAGAACCCCGGTTGCGACTTGGAAGCGGCTACAGGGGGCTGCTTCCGCACCGTCCGGGCCCACGGTCCGGCCGCGCGGTTGTCCCCCTAGCTGCAAGCGGAACCGAATCCTACAGGGGGATATCATGTCGTTCCGAATTCGTCTTGGCACGCTGAGTGCCTTCGCCCAGGTGCGCCTGGCCGTTCTGGTCCTGCTGCTCGGCCTGCCATTGGCGGCCCTCGCGCAGGGCATCTACCCGGCCCCGGCGGCCGCGCCCGAGATCGAACTGCGCGTGACCGGCACGGTCGAGGTGATCGTGCCCTACGGCACCGGCTACGTGATCGGCGGCAACTTCACCCAGATCAACGGCAGCGACCGCCGCAACATCGCGCTGGTGGACGCCAGTGGCGCACTCGCCGACGGCGGCTTCGTCGCCGGCTGGGCCACGGCGGGCGCCGACGCCACCGTGCGCGCCCTTGCGGTGTCCGGCGACGAGCTGTTCGCCGGCGGCGACTTCACCAGCTTCGGCGGGCAGTCGCGCTCGTTCGTGGCCAAGGTCTCGCTGCTCGACGGCAGCGTCGACGCCGACTTCCAGCCGGCGCCCAACGGCGTGGTGCGAGCGCTTGCGCTCGATGCCGGGCGCGGGCAGGTGTTCCTGGGCGGAACCTTCACCGCGGTCGACGGCAGTGCGCGCGACCGGGCCGCCAAGGTCGATGCCGACGACGGCATCCTGGTGGCCGGCTGGATTCCCGGCTACCA
>DASRZM010000026.1:0-10493 GCA_035686365.1 Lysobacteraceae bacterium
CGGGGAGCCCACGCATGCGGCGCTGCACATGTACGTGGAGGACACCGATGCCGCGTACCGTCGGGCCATCGAGGCGGGCGGCATCTCGTTGCGGGAACCCATGACCACCTTTTACGGGGATCGCAGCGCCGGCGTGAGGGATCCCGGCGGCAACAGCTGGTGGCTCGCCTGTCACGTCGAGGACGTGTCGCCCGAGGAGATGGCCCGTCGCAGCGGAACGTGAACCGGTATTTCTTCTGCCGAAGCGAGCCGCCGGCGTTCTGCGCGCACCGGTAGGTTCGTCAACCTGGAGTGAGCATGCGCCATCTGGTCGCGGTTCTGCTGGTCGTGGTCGGCATCATCCACCTGCTGCCGCTGTCGGGCGTGATCGGAGCCGGGCGCGTGGCTGCGCTGTATGGCGTCGACGTCGCCGGGCCCGACCTGGCGATCCTGCTTCGCCACCGGGCCGTGCTGTTCGGGCTGCTCGGTGCGTTCCTGGTCCTGGCCGCGTTCCGGCCGGCGTGGCGCGGCGCCGCACTGGTGGCCGGCTTCGTCAGCGTGGTCTCGTTCCTGGCGCTGGCCACGATGGTCGGGGATTACAACGCCCGCATCGGTCGCGTCGTGCTCGCGGACTGGATCGCGCTGGGCTGCCTGCTGGTGGCTGCGGCCGCGCACCTGCGGGCGCAGCGCCTCAGGCGCGGTCCGGCGGACCCTTGAGTTCGACGGTATTGCCTTCCGGGTCCTGCAGGTAGATCGAGGGGCCCTCGCCCTCGGCGCCATAGCGCGATTCCACCGCGCCGTGGACTACGCCGTGGGCGTCCAGGCAGTCGACGATGGCGGTCGCGTCGAAGGGCTCCAGCCGCAGGCACAGGTGATCCAGGTTGTGAGCCTCGCGGCCGGGCGCGGCGCCGCCCATGCGGCCGAGCTCGCCCTCCACCGGCACCAGGTCGATCAGCGAGCGCCCTGCGCGCAGCTGGTACAGGCCGATCTTCGCCTGCACCTTCTCCAGGTCGCAGCCCAGCACGTCGCGGTAGAACGCGAGCATCGGTTCGATCCGGCGCACGCGCAGCACGAGGTGGTCGATCTCGCGTACACGAATCGGATGGCTCCGGGCCATGGCGTCCCCGGCGCCGCCTACAGCGCGCGGCCGTCGAAGTGCTGCACCGGCAGCTCGGACCAGTCCAGCTCCGGGAGGCAGCGCACGTTGATGGCGGCCATCGGTTCGCCGGTGGACGGATGCGTGCCTTCACCGAAGGTGTGGATGCCGCAGTGGCGGCAGAAGCGGTGCGCGATCGCGTGCTTGTTGAAGGTATAGCTGGCCAGGTCTTCCTCGCCGCTGGCCAGTTCGAGCTGTGCGCGCGGAACGAACCACAGCACTGCGCCCCTGCGCAGGCAGATCGAGCAGTTGCAGTCGATCAACCCGGCGACCTCGCCCTCGACATCGAAGGCGACGCGGCCGCAATGGCAGCTTCCGTGGTGACGCATGGCCGGGCTCCATGGGTAGGGAGACACCACGATCACCGAAATCGTGGCACACGTCCAGCGCTCGAGAACAGGTCCAGCAGCCAGGTCCAGTGGCCATCCAAGCGCAGCGGAGTACTCGAAGCCCGAGCGTACAGGCCCTCCGGGGCGGATCGGTGTCCGGGTTCCGGGGGCGTCGCCCCCGCAGCGGCGGCGGGTGGACGATCAGGCCCCCGAAGGGGGGCGCGCACACGGATGTGCGCGCGTTTGCGCTCGGACACGATGTCCGATCGCAAACCCCGGCCGCCCGACGCGGACCCGGGACGCGCAGCGTGCCGGGCGCGAGGACAAGCAGCCCCCGGAATCCGGATACCGATCCGCCCCCACCCGAAGCCCGCACCGCCGTTGCTCGCGACCGGTGACTGGAACGGGCTACCGGAACCCGCTCTTGCAACTCCCAATGCGATAATCGCCGGATGGACGAGCAGCGGACCCATTTCGGCTATCGCGAGGTTCCGGTCGGCGAGAAGCGCCGGCTGGTCGATCGCGTATTCAGTTCGGTGGCCGCGCGCTACGACCTGATGAACGACCTGATGTCCTTCGGCGTGCACCGCGTGTGGAAGCGCTACTTCGTGGCCACCGCGGGGGCCCGGCCGGGCGATCGCGTGCTGGACCTGGCCGGCGGCACCGGCGACATCGCCGCGCTGCTGCGCGAGCGTGTCGGACCCGACGGCGAGGTCGTTCTCGGCGACATCAATGCGCAGATGCTGCAGGTCGGCCGCGACCGCATGCTCGACCGCGGCCTGGTCGAGGGCATGGCCTACGTGCGCCTGGACGCCCAGGCGCTGCCGTTCCCGGACGCCAGCTTCGACCTGGTCACGATCGCCTTCGGCCTGCGCAACGTCACTGACAAGGACGCGGCGCTGGCGCAGATGCAGCGCGTGCTGCGCGTGGGCGGGCGCGCGCTGGTGCTGGAGTTCTCGCAGGTGCAGCCGCAGTGGCTGCGGCCGCTGTACGAGTTCCATTCCTTCCAGGTGCTGCCGCGGCTGGGCCGGATGGTCGCCGGGGACGAGGACAGCTACCGCTACCTGGCCGAGTCGATCCGCCGCCATCCGCCGCAGGACGAACTGCAGGCGATGATGCAGCGCGCCGGCTTCGAGCGCTGCGGCTACCGCAACCTGATGGGCGGCATCGTCGCCATCCATTCCGGCTACCGGGTGTGAGCGCGCGATGCGCGTGCTGGTGACCGGGGCCTCCGGCTTCATCGGCGCGCACATCGTCGCGGCGCTGCGCGCGGCCGGGCACGAGGTGGTGCGGGCGCTGCGGTCGCCGCCGCTGGGCGCGGTCGACGCGGTCGCCTGCGACTTCGGCCGCGATACGGATCCGGCGGTCTGGGTGCCGCGGCTGGCCGGCGTCGGGGCGGTGGTCAACTGCGCCGGCATCCTGCGCGAGCGCGGCGCAGACCGCTTCGAGGCCGTGCACGTGGCCACGCCGCGCGCGCTGGCGCAGGCGTGTGCGCAGGTCGGGATCGCCGGTTGGGTGCAGATCTCCGCACTCGGCGATCCGGTCGACGGTGAGTTCCTGGCCTCCAAGCACCGCGGCGACGCGGCCGTGCTGGAAGCACTGCCCGATGCGGTGGTATTGCGACCCTCGCTGGTCTACGCCGCCGAGGGCTCCTATGGCGGCACCACGCTGCTGCGCGCGGTGGCGGCGGCGCCGGTGCTGGCGCTGCCGCGCGGCGGCAGCCAGCGCATCGCGCCGATCGCCGCCGCCGATGTCGGCGCCGCGGTAGTGGCGGCGTTGCAGCGCGCGCCCGCGGCCGGGCAGCGTATCGAACTGGTCGGCCCGCGTGCGCTGAGCCTGCGCGATTACCTGCTGGCGATCCGGCGCTGGCTGGGCCTGCCACCGCCGCGCACGCTGGCGGTGCCCGCGCCGTTGGCGCGGCTGGCAGCGCGCATCGGCGAGTGGGTCGGGCGCGGGCCGCTGGGCCTGACCCTGTGGCGCATGCTCGAGCGCGGCAACCTCGGCGGCGAGGACGCCGCCACGCGCATGCGCGAGCTGCTCGGGCTCTCGCCGCGCGACATCGACGCGGTGCTGGCCGCGCGTCCGGCCGCCGCCGCCGACCGCTGGCATGCGCGCCTGTACTGGCTGGCGCCGCTGCTGCGCGTGGCGCTGGCGCTGCTGTGGCTGGCCTCGGGCGTGGTCGGATGGCTGTGGTCGCAGGCCGACATCCAGGCACTGCTGGCGCCCACCGGGCTCGGGCCCGATGCGGCGCTGGTGCTGGCGCGCGCCGGTGCCAGCATCGATCTGGTGCTCGGCGCCGCGCTGCTGGCAGGCCGGTGGGTGCGCCCGGTGCTGGCGCTGATGGCACTGCAGCTGCTGGCCTACACCGCGTTCGTGGGCATCGTGTTGCCGGCGGCCTGGCTCGATCCCTGGGGCGGGCTGCTGAAGAACCTGGTCGTCCTGGTGGCGCTGGCGGTGGCGGCCGCCACCGCCGAGCGCAGCTGATGGAAGGCTACTTCTGGCTCAAGACCGCGCACGTGGTCTCGGCCACGCTGCTGTTCGGCACCGGCCTGGGCACGGCCTACTTCCAGTGGATGGCGCACCGCCGTGGCGAGATCGCCGCGATCGCGGTGACCGCACGCCACGTGGTGCTGGCCGACTGGCTGTTCACCACCCCGGCGATGATCGCCCAGCCGCTGACCGGCTGGCTGCTGCTGGACAGGCTTGGCATCGCCTGGACGCAATCCTGGGTGCTGGCCTCGCTGGCGCTGTTCGTCCTCGCCGGCGCCTGCTGGTTGCCGGTGGTGGCGATCCAGATCCGCGTGCGCGCCGAGGCCGAGCAGGCCTGCGTCACCGGCGCATTGTCGCCGCGCTACCACCGCCTGATGCGCACCTGGTTCGCGCTGGGCTGGCCCGCGTTCGCGGCGGTGCTGGCGATCTTCTGGCTGATGGTGCGCAAGCCGGCGCTGTGGTGAGTGCGCCGCGAGCGGCCGCCGGGCCGGGGCGTCAGCGCGAACCGGCTTCCTTGGCGACCAGGAAATCGATCACCTCGAACAGCTGCTCGTAGCTGCCGGCCGAGGTGCCGGTGACCCGGTACTTGCCGGCCACGATGAAGGCCGGCGTGCCGTCGACCCCGTAGCGCGGCAACAGCTGCTGGCTGCGCCGGATCCTGGCATCGACGGCGAACGAGCGCGCCGCGGCCAGAAAATCCTGGCTGCTGACGCCATAACCGGCGTACCACTGGGCCAGCGCCTCGATGGTGTCCAGCGGCCTGCGCTCGGCGTGCATGGCCTGGTACAGCGGCAGGTGCGCGCGCTCGCGCACGCCCAGCGCCTCGGCGGCGTAGTACGCGCGTGCGGCCGCTTCCCAGGGCGGGCTCCACGCGGCCGGCAGGTAGCCGAAGTGGGCGCCGGCCGGCAGCGTCCGTTTCCAGCTGTCCACGAGCGGCTCGATCCGGGCGCACACCACGCAGGCGTAACTGAACACCTCGAGCACTTCCACCTTGTCGCCGCTGGAGGTGGGCTGCGCCGGCTCGACCGGGAAATAGTGGACGCCGGCCTGGTACTTCTCGACCAGCGCCTGACCGTGGACGGGCGCGCTGGCGGCCAGTCCGGCCACAAGCGCAAACATGAGGCACTTCAACATCGTTGCGTCTCCGATCGAACGGGGCCGCGGCGTCGGGGTGGCCGCCGGGCGGCGTGCTGTATGGACCCGGCCGCGCCGTCATGGTTCCGCGCAGCCGGCGCGGCGAGCGCCGAGGTCCGCGCGGACCCGGGCGGCGCGGCTACTCGTGCCCCCAGGGTGCCGGCGGCGCAGCGACCGGTCGGCCCAGGTCGAACTCGACCTGGAACAGCCGGCCGCCCGGGCGCGAGAGCTCGTAGAGGAAGCGCGCGCCCGGCTCGATCTCCATCGCCCAGGTGTTGGTCACCGAGGCGTCCAGTCCCTGGCCCCGGAACAGGGCCACCGACTCGGCATCGACAGGAAACGCCTGCCGTTGCGGCGTACCGGCATCGGCCGTCTCGCCCCCATACATCGTCACGGCATCGGGGCTGCCGTCGTTGTGGCGGTGGTCGTGCTTCAGGCGCAGGCCGCCCTCGGTGCGCGTGAGCACCCAGGTGCGCGAACGGTCCTGGCCGACGTGGAAGGGGATCTCCAGCCGGCGCTCGCCGCAGCCGCGCACGTGCATCACCAGCGCCTTGCCGGCGAACGCATCGTCCTGGACCGGCGGCTCGTTGGCGACGATGCGGCCCTCGAACGCCTGCCCGCAATGCTCGGCGATCCGCGCCAGGAAGGCATCCACCGGGGCCGGCGCAGGCGCAACGGGTGCGGCGGCGGGGGCCGGCGCGGACGGCGCTGGCGGCGGCTCGCTGCAGCTGGCGAGCGCGATGGCGCCGAGCGTCAGGCCGGCGAGCAGGGGGTGCAAGGCGGGCGTGGTCATGCCGCGACAATAGCAGGCTGTGTTGCAACAGCCCGCTGGCGGGCCGCCGATGGCCGAGTTATCGGACGCTCGGCCGGGCCGCCGGCGCGCGCGGAAGATGAGCTGCACTGCGCGCTGCACTAAACTCGACCCCTGATCCGGAATCCCGAGAGGTCGCGATGCACGCTGCAAGCTACCTGTTGACCGCCTGCCTGCTGCTGGTGGCGTCCGCGCCCGGCGCCGACGAGGTGGAGCGTCGCCACGACGAGCATTCCTACGCCGAGCCGGACCGGGTGCGCATCGAGCACATCGGCCTGGACCTGCGGGTGGACTTCGAGGAGCGCCAGATCCGCGGCAGCGCCGACCTGAAGCTCAGCTGGCAGGATCCGGACCACCGGAGCCTGGTGCTGGACACCCGCGGGCTGGTCATCGACAAGGTGCTGGGCAAGTCCGGTGACGACACCTGGCGCCGGCTGCGCTTCGCACTGGGCGAGCGCGACCCGGTGCTGGGCAGCGCGCTGACGATTTCGATGTCGCGCCAGTACCAGATCGTGCGCGTGCGCTACCGCACCTCGCCGGAGGCCTCGGGCCTGCAGTGGCTGACGCCGGAGATGACCAGCGGCCGGCAGCACCCGTTCATGTTCAGCCAGTCGCAGGCCATCCATGCCCGCTCCTGGGTGCCGCTGCAGGACACGCCGGGCGTGCGCTACACCTACACCGCACATATCGAGACCTCGCCGCGGCTGATGGCGCTGATGAGCGCCGACAACGACCCCGAGGCCCCGCGCGACGGCGACTACGTGTTCCGCATGGAGCAGCCGATCCCGTCCTACCTGATGGCGATCGCGGTCGGCGACCTGGTGTTCCGGCCGATCTCCTCGCGCGCGGGCGTGTGGGCAGAGCCGGCCGTGGTCGAGTCCGCCGCGCGCGAGTTCGCCGACACCGAGAAGATGATCGCGGCCACCGAGGCGCTGTACGGGCCCTACCGCTGGCAGCGCTACGACCTGCTGATCCTGCCGCCGAGCTTCCCGTTCGGCGGCATGGAGAATCCGCGCCTGTCGTTCATCACCCCGACGGTGATCGTGGGCGACGGCTCGCTGACCAGCCTGATCGCGCACGAGCTGGCGCATTCGTGGTCGGGCAACCTGGTCACCAACGCCAGCTGGAAGGACATCTGGCTCAACGAGGGCTTCACCAGTTACGTGGAGACGCGCATCGTGGAGGCGCTGTACGGCACCGAGCTGATGCAGATGGAGAACGTGATCTCGCAGGCCAGCCTGGCGCGCGAGCTCGAGGAACTGGAGGAGGCCGACCAGGTGCTGGCGCTGCCAGCGCTGGACGGGCGCGATCCGGACGAGGCGCTCACCGACGTGGCCTACGTCAAGGGCGCGTGGTTCCTGTCGTTCCTGGAGCAGCGCTTCGGTCGCGAGGCGTTCGATACGTGGCTGCGCGGCTATTTCGACCGCCACGCGTTCCGCAGCATCACCACGGCGGACTTCGTGGCCGACATGGAGCGGCACCTGCTCCCGGGCAAGCCCGATGCAGTCACCCAGGCCGAGCTCGACGCCTGGCTGCACCGGCCCGGTGTGCCGGAGTTCGCGCAGCGTGCGCGTTCGGAGACTTTCGAACAGGTCGATGCGGAGCGCACGCGCTGGCTCGAAGGCGAGGTGGTGGCCGCGGACCTGCCGACCGTGGATTGGAACACGCAGGCCTGGCTGTACTTCCTGGAGGGCATGCCCGAGACGCTGACGCCGGTGCAGCTGGTGGAGCTGGACCGGGCGTTCCGGTTCACTGGCACGCAGAACGGCGAGTTCGCCATGCGCTGGTATCCGCTGACGGTGCGCAGCGGGTACTTCGAGGCGCGCCCCGCGATCCGCGAATTCCTGACCCGCGTGGGGCGCCGCAAGCTGATCATGCCGATCTACGAGGCGCTGCTGGCGGCCGATGCCGAGTCGGTCGCCTTCGCCAAGCAGGTGTTCGAGGAAGCGCGGCCGGGCTACCACCCGATCACGACGAACTCCGTGCTCAAGGCGATCGGGGACGCTGGCGGCGACGCCAAGGACGACTGAAGGCCCGATTGCCCGCGCCCGCTGCGGGGCCTGATCGTCCGCGCCGCGGGCCTCAATGCGGCGGGTGTTCGGTGAGGAACGCCTCGATCGCGGCGGCGGTGGCTTCGGGCTGCTCGGCCATGGGCATGTGGTTGCAGCCGTCGAGCGTGCGGATCTCGCTGCCGGGGATGCGTTCGGCATACAGCGCCGCGGCGCTGCGGTCCACCAC
Organism: Lysobacteraceae bacterium; assembly: GCA_035686365.1. Taxonomy (GTDB): domain Bacteria; phylum Pseudomonadota; class Gammaproteobacteria; order Xanthomonadales; family Xanthomonadaceae; genus DASRZM01. The sequence goes on from DASRZM010000026.1 coordinate 8,138, forward strand.
TCGGTCCTCGCGGCACCACAGCAGCAGCGTCGGGGCTTCGATATCGTCGGCGCGCTCGCCAGGCACGAACGCGTCCGGGCCGCGGCCGATCGCGTCCAGCATGCGCTGTTCGAATCCGGCATCGCGCAGGCGGCTTTTGATCAGCGCGCGATCGAACGGCCAGGGTGTGGCCGGGGGATCGATGAAGACCGTGCGCAGGTAGCGGTCCAGGCTGTCGCGATCGCTCACCGCGAACGGGTTCTCGCCGCGCAGGACGGCCAGTGCGAACTCGTTGTCGGCAAAGCGCACGCCGCCGGCTGCGACCAGGACCAGGGCATCGACCCGGTCGGTGTGCTCGGCGGCGTACACCGCGGCGATGCCGCCCCCCATGGAGTGGCCGACGATCACCACCGGTCCGTCGGCGAGTCCGCCGATGAAAGCGTTCAGCCGCGCGGCCTGCGCGGCGTAGCCCAGGTCCATGTCCGCTCGACGCTGGGCAGGGTTGGTGTGCAGCAGGTCCGGCACCAGGATGCGGTAGCGCTGCGACAGGTACGGCAGCAGCGGCAGCCAGTTCTCCTTCATGCCGGTGAAGCCGTGCAGCAGCACCAGCGTGCGTGCGCCTGCGCCCGCTTCCAGGTAGCGCCAGCGCCAGCCCTCGACCTCGAGCGTGTGGACGCTGGCGCCGGCCGCCCAGGCCTGCGTGCGCAGCCAGGCCGAGAGCATCCACTGCGGCCGCAGCCAGCCCAGCAGCGCGAAGGCGCCCGCCAGCGCGAGCGCGATCCACAACAGGCGTTTCATGCCGGGCACACTGCGCGAGCCGGCGCGTGCCGGCAAGTGGCCGGGAGCGGGACCGGCGCGGCGCCCCGGCGCCGCGCCGGAACGTCGATCACCCGCCCGGCGCGGCTGCGCCCTGGCTGCGTTCGGCGCGCTCAGCCATCATCGCATCGCGCGCAGCGCGGAACTCGGTGCCCTCGTACCAGTTCGGCCACTCGCCGCCATCGGCCAGCGCGCGGCCGACCCGATGGAACACGCCCAGGTTCTTGACCATGCCGCCCAGGTCCCAGGCCGGGTCGAACTCGTCCGAGGGCTGGTGGTAGCGGTTGGCAATGTAGTCGGCCGACACCTGCAGGCCGTATTCGCTGCCCTTCTCGATGTGGTCGTCGCCGGTTTTCGGATACAGGGCCGGCACGCCCGCCTTGGCGAAGTTGAAGTGGTCGGACCGGTAGTAGAAGCCCTTCTCGATCGAGGCCTCGGCGTGCAGGCTGCGCCCATCCTCCTGGGCCACCTTCGCCAGCACGTCCTCGAGCTCGGAGCTGCCGTAGCCGATCACGGTGAGGTCGCGCGTCTCCCCCACCACCTGCAGCGCGTCCAGGTTGATCACGCCCACGGTCTGCTCCAGCGGCAGCACCGGGTTGTTGACGTAGTACCTGGATCCGAGCAGGCCCGACTCCTCCAGCGTCACGGCCAGGAACAGCACCGAGCGCCTGGGCGGCGACGGCTGGGTGACGAAGGCCTCGGCGATCTCCAGCACCGCGGCGATGCCGGTGGCGTTGTCGATGGCACCGTTGAAGATCTGGTCGCCTTCCAGATCCGGATTCTGGCCCAGGTGATCCCAGTGCGCCATGTAGATCACCACTTCTTCGGGCGACTGGCTGCCCGGCAGCAGGGCCAGCACGTTGCGGGACTCCCCACGCGTGATCTTGCTTTCCAGGGTTGCGCTGAAGCTCGCGTCCTCCAGCGGCACGGCCTTGAAGTCCTTGCGGTTGGCCGCCTCGCGCAGCTTCGCCAGGTCCAGCCCGGCGCGCTCGAACAGCTGCTGCCCCTGGGCCTGGGTCAGCCACCCGGCCAGCGGCACCCGCGGTTCGGCATCGATCTCGATGGGCAGGTCGAACTGGGCGCCGGTCCAGCTGTTCTTCACCACCTCCCAGCCATAGCCGGCGCCTTCGTCGTCGTGGATGATCAGCGCCGCGGCGGCGCCCTGGCGTGCGGCTTCCTCGTACTTGTAGGTCCAGCGGCCGTAGTAGGTCATGCGCTTGCCGCCGAACAGCGATTCGTCGCCGACGTGGAAGCCCGGGTCGTTGACCAGCATCACCACGGTCTTGCCGGTGACGTCCACACCCTCGTAGTCGTTCCAGCCCTGCTCGGGCGCGTTGACGCCATAGCCGACGAACACCAGCGCGCTGTCCTGGACGCTGACCGTGGGCTGTTCGCTGCGGGTGGTCAGCACCATCTCGTCGCCGGCCGCCAGCGTGGTGGCCTCGTCGCCGACCTTCAGCGTCACGGTGGCATCGGCCGCCGGGATGGTCTGCACCATCGGTACCGTCTGCGTGTAGGACTCGCCGTCGGGGGCTTTCAGGCCCAGGCGCTGGAACTGCCC
>DASRZM010000027.1:0-28634 GCA_035686365.1 Lysobacteraceae bacterium
TCGATGGATTGCCGAACCCGTTTCGCCCCCAGCCCCACCGGATACCTGCACATCGGCGGCGCGCGCACGGCCCTGTACTGCCTGCTCGAGGCGCGGCGCCGGGGCGGGCAGTTCATCGTGCGCATCGAGGACACCGACCGCGAGCGCTTCACGGAGGCCGCCGTGCAGGCGATCCTGGACGGGATGAAATGGCTGGGCCTGGACTGCGACGAGGGCCCGTTCTTCCAGACCCTGCGCATGAACCGCTATCGCCAGGTCGCCGAAGAGATGGTCCACGCCGGCAAGGCCTACCGCTGCTACTGTCCGCGCGAGCGCCTGGACGCATTGCGCGAGGAGGCCATGGCCAAGGGGCTGAAGCCGCGCTACGACGGCCACTGCCGGACCCGCACCGCGCCGGAGCCCGACGTCACTCCGGTGATCCGATTCCGCAATCCGGATTCGGGCAGCGTGGTCTTCCACGACAAGGTGCGCGGGCGCATCGAGTGGAGCAACGAGGAACTGGACGACCTGATCATCTGGCGCTCGGACGACCACCCCACGTACAACTTCGCGGTGGTGGTGGACGACATCGACATGAAGATCACCGACGTGATCCGCGGCGACGACCACATCAACAACACGCCGCGCCAGATCAACATCTACGAAGCGCTCGGCGCGCCGCTTCCGGCCTTCGCACACCTGCCGATGATCCATGGCCCGGACGGCGCCAAGCTGTCCAAGCGCCACGGTGCGGTCAGCGTGATGCAGTACCGCGACGACGGCTTCCTGCCGCATGCGATGCTCAACTACCTGGTGCGGCTGGGCTGGTCGCACGGCGACCAGGAAATCTTCTCGCGCACGCAGATGGAGGCGCTGTTCCGTATCGAGGACGTCAACACCTCGGCGGCGCGCTTCGACCCCGACAAGCTGGCCTGGCTCAACCAGCACTACATGAAGAACGACCCGCCGGAGGACGTCGCCGCGCACCTGCAGTGGCACCTGCACGCGGGCGGGATGGATCCGGCCGCCGGGCCGGCGCCGGTCGATGTGGTGGTGGCGCTGCGCGACCGCGTCAAGACCCTGAAGGACATGGCCGAGCGTGCGCGCGTGTGGTACACGCCGCTGCACGGCTACGACGACAAGGCAGTCGCGAAGCACCTGACGGCAGAGGCCGCAGCGCCGCTGGGCGAGGCGCGCGAGCGCCTGTCGGGCCTGGAAGAGTGGACACCCGAGGCGGTGAACGACGCGTTGCAGACGACGGCCGAGTCGCTCGGACTGGGCATGGGCAAGGTCGCCCAGCCGCTGCGCGTGGCCATCACCGGCACCCAGGTCTCGCCGTCGATCGAGCACACCGTGTACCTGGCCGGCCGTGACGAGGCACTGCGCCGCATCGATGCCGCCCTGGCGAAGATCGGCAGCTGATCGGCCCCCGGGGGTCGCCTGCGGCGATCCGATCGCGGCCATGGGCCGCTCCCACACCGCTCCGATGCGCCTTGTCGCACCCCGATGTCGTGGCGGCAATGGGCCGCCACCACGCCGCTCCGATCAGCCTAGCCGCACCCCGCTGTCCTGTAGGAGCGGGCGTTGCCCGCGATCGGCGCAGCATGCGCCGGTGCCGCATCCAGATCGCGGGCAACGCCCGCTCCTACGGTGGTGTGTCGGAGCAGCGTGGGAGCGGTCCACGGCCGCGATCGGGCGCTGCGGAAGCCGCTTGTCCCGCACCGATGCAGCGCTCCTGCATTGGTGACCGCCACCCCCGCCGGCGTCGACTTTGCATCGGTGAACGCCACCCCTGCGGGCGTCGACTCTGCGTCGGGCCGTCACCGGGCCCGGTGATATGATCGTGCCGATGGCCATGACCCGGTCCGACGCTCCGCGCCAGCGCTGTTCCGCGCCGGAGCACCACGTGCACGGCGCCGAGAATCTCGTCGCCGAAGTCGCGCGCGCGTGCCAGGAGCGCGGCCTGCGACTGACCGAGATCCGCAGGCGCGTACTCGACCTGGTCGCACGGGCCGGACGGCCGGTCAAGGCCTACGACCTGCTCGACCAGCTTCGCAGCGGGCACGCACCCAGCGCCCCGCCCACGGTGTACCGGGCGCTGGACTTCCTGCTCGAGCATGGCTTCATTCACAAGCTCGAATCCATCAATGCCTTCGTCGGCTGCCATCATCCGCGCCTGAGCCACTCGGTCCCGTTCCTGATCTGCGATCGTTGCCACGCGGCGGTCGAGCTCGAGGACGAACGGGTGAGCGAACTGCTGACCGAGCAGGCCCAGGCACTGGGCTTCCGGCCGCAGGCGCAGACCCTCGAAGTCCACGGCATCTGCGCCCGGTGCAAGAACGACTGAGCGCAAAAATGGGCTTTGCTGCAGCGCCCCGCGTGCGCCGCCCCGCCTCGGTTTTCGCCGCGGTTCTGGCAGCCGCCGCCGTGCTGGTGACGTCGGCCGCGTCGGTCGCGCAGGACTTCCCGGTCGATCCGGACGCACCGACGCTCGAGAAACTGCTGGAAACCCAAGCCGAGCCACCTCCCGAGCCGGCGCCCCGGCCCAGGCCGCCGCCACCGCCCGAGCCCGAACCCGAACCCGAACCCGAACCCGAACCCGAACCCGAACCCGAACCCGAGCCCGAACCCGAACCCGAGCCCGAGCCCGAGCCCGAGCCCGAGCCCGAGTACTCGATCCCGCCCTGGCCACCGACATCGGTGGGCCCGCCGGAGCTGGTCCAGGCCGGCAATCCGGCGTCGGAAGCATTCATCGGCCCGCCCCTGGTTGCGCCGTTCCAGATGCTCGGCAGCGAGGTCATGCCCGGCCACCAGGCGCGGCTGGAGTGGCGGGCCAGCCAGTCCTTCGCCGGCGGCGAGGTGATCAGCCCGGTCATGGTCATCCACGGTGCGCGCCCCGGCCCGGTGCTGTGCCTGACCGCGGCCGTGCACGGCGACGAGATCAACGGCATCGAGATCGTGCGCCGGGTGATGAACCAGGTCGATCCAGCCACGCTGTCGGGCACGATGATCGGCGTGCCCATCGTCAACCTGTTCGGATTCGGTCGCGGCACCCGCTATCTGCCCGACCGCCGCGACCTGAACCGCTACTTCCCCGGCACCCGCTACGGCAGCATCGCCTCGCGGATCGCCCACAGCTTCTTCGACAGCGTCGTCAGGCATTGCGACGCGCTGGTCGATTTCCATACCGGTTCGTTCGACCGCGACAACCTTCCGCAGGTGCGCGCGGACCTCACCATTGCCGAGGTGCTGGAATTCACGCGCGGTTTCGGGGATACACCGGTGCTGCACAGCGACGGCGCGCGCGGCATGCTGCGCGTGGCCGCGACCCAGGCCGGCATCCCCGCGGTGACCTTCGAGATCGGCGCCCCGGCGCGGCTGCAGCCGGAGGAGATCCGCTACGGCGTGCGTGCGATCGAGTCGCTGCTGCACAACCTGGGCATGGGGCGTGAGGGACGCGGCTCCGACCTTCCGCAGGCGGTGTTCTACAACTCGCGCTGGATCCGCTCCGATGCCGGCGGAATGCTGATCGCCGACGTCGACCTGGGCGATCGCGTGGAACGCGGACAGGTGCTCGGCCACGTGATCGACCCGCTCAGCAATACCGAGCGCGAGATCCTCGCGCCCCTGAACGGACGCGTGATCGGCATGGCGCTGAACCAGATCGTGCTGCCGGGCTTCGCCGCCTTCCACCTGGGCGAGGAAACCAGCGAGCAGGGCGCGGTACGCGAGGCGGCCACCTCGACCGGCGAGTCACCCGTCGAGGAGGACCCGCCGCCGCCGGACGCCGAAGGCCTGGACGAAGCCGAAACCCGACCCGAGGAAGAAGACGCGTTCGAGTGACCCCTCGGCAAACCCCGCTCCCGGCGGGAGACGGGAGACCGCGCAGCGCAGCGGCGCGTCAGAAGAACACGCGCACGCCGAAGGCCACCGCGCGTCCCGGCAACGGTGCCACGTCCTTCAGGAACGAGGTGTGCACGCGCGCCTCGCGGTCGGTCAGGTTGCGGCCGTCCAGGAACACCTCCCAGGCGAGGTCGTCGATGTCGAAATGCCGGCTCAGGTGCGCATCGACCAGCGTATAGCCGTCGGTGGGCGTTTCCCCCGCGGCAACGTCGTCCTGGTCGGCGTAGCGCACCGCACCCAGCGAGGCGCGCCAGCCATCGCGTTCCCAGGTCAGGCCGGCGCCGAAGCGTGCCGGCGCAATGCGCGGCAGGTGGCCGCCGTCCTCGAGCTCGGCCTCGACGGTGTCGCCGAACAGCCTCAGGTCGAACGCGCCGGCCTCGTTATCGGCGATGCGCCAGTCGATTTCGGCCTCGATGCCGCGGAAGCGCACATCGGCCTGCGACCATTGCCGCACCGGCAGGCCATCGGCCTCTTCGCCCACGTCGACCAGGTAGATGAAGTCGTCGAAGCGGTTCTGGTACACGGCCACGCGCGCCGTCACCGGGTCCCGATGCACGTGCAGGCCGAGTTCGAACTGGTTGGCGATCTCGGTGTCCAGATCCGGATCGCCCAGCTCGAAAGTGCGCGTGGCCAGGTGCGGTCCGCTGGAGAACAGCTCCTCGGTGGTGGGGGCGCGCTCGGCCCGGTCCACCGAAAAGCTCAGGTGCACGGCTTCGGTGGCCCGCCACAGGGCGCCTGCCGAAAGGCTCAGCGCGCCGAAGTCGGCGCGGTCGAAGCCCAGCGCATCGACCTCGACATCGTCGTAGCGCGCACCCAGTTCCAGCTTCCAGGCGTCGAAGTCGCCTTCCTCGATCCAGAACAGCCCTGTATCGCGCGTCTCCGTAGGCGGCACGAAGGCTTCCTCGCCGACCGCGGAAAAGTCGCGTCGACCCGACTGCAGGCCGAAGGCACCGCGCCAGTTGCCCAACGGCGCATGCACGGCCTCGATCCGCGATTCCACACCCTCGTTCTGGAAGCGCGTGCCGACCTCGTCGCCTTCCAGCTCCACGTGCTCGTACTCGTTGCGCACGAGATCCACGCTGATCTTGTCGAAGCCGCGCCATGGATCCAGCAGCGCGGCCTTGAGGTCGACGCGGGTCTGGTCCAGGTCGATGCGCACGGCATCCTCGTCCGCGTGCTCTTCTTCGTCTTCGTGCCCCTCCTCGTGATCTTCCTCTTCTTCGTGCCCGTGTCCGGGCACGCCGTAGAGGGTGCGATAGGTCGATACCGCGGCGCCGATGAACCCCCGCTCACCGATCCAGGAGGCGCCGATCGCGCCGCCGCGGGTTTCCACCGCGCTGTTGGGCAGCACGCCGAACGCCTGGTCTTCGTCTTCGTGCTCGGCCTCTCGCAGCGAGGCGATCTCGGCGAAGCCGGGGATCTCGTAATCCTCGGCATCGCGCCAGAAGGCATCGGCGTGCAGCGCCAGCGACCCGGCTCCGGCATCGATGCGCGCCATCGCGGTGCGCTCGTCGGACACGGTATTCCCGCGCAGTTCCGCGCGGCCGGTCAGCGCTTGCGCCGGCAGCGACTCGGGCACGCGCCCGTCCACCACGTTGACCGCGCCACCGATCGCGCCGCTGCCGTACAGCAGCACCGCCGGGCCTTTCAGGATCTCGATCTGGTCGGCCAGGAACGGCTCGATCGACACCGCGTGGTCGGCGCTCACGGTGGAGGCGTCCAGCGACGAGGTGCCGCCCTCGAGCACCTGCACGCGCGCACCTTCCAGGCCGCGGATGATCGGCCGCCCGACGCCGGCGCCGAAGAAGGAGGACTGCACGCCGGGCTGCCGGGCGACGGTCTCGCCCAGGGTCCCGGCCTTGGCGGCATCGAGCTCGGGCCCGACGATCACGTCCACCGGTTGCACCAGATCCTCGCCCGAGGAGTCCAGCGGGGAGGCCGTGATGGTGATCTCCTCGAGCCGGCGCGGTGGCTCGTGGCGGTGGTCCTGTGGCTCCGGTGCCGCCATCGCGTCGTGGCCCAGTGCGGCCATCATGGCCAGCAACAGCGGGGTGTGGGCGCGTCCTTTCATGGTTCGAACCTCGGGGTGATGCGGCGGCCGGAGTGGAATGTTATACTATTACAATCATGCTGCATGCAACGGAAGTCATGGACGTGGATCAGCATCGGCGTGGGGCCATCGGCCGCAGATCCCGCGGAGCCGACCGCCTCGGCGCCGCGCTGTCCCTGCTGTGCGCCGTGCACTGCGCGGCCCTGCCGCTGGCGATCGCGCTGGTGCCGGCCCTGGGCCTGAGCGCACTGGCCGGGCCGGGCTTCGAGCGTGGCTTCGTGGTCTTTGCCAGCGCCCTGGCGCTGGTCACGCTGTGGCTGGCCTGGCGCCGTCACCGGGCGCTGAGCGCGCTGAAATGGCTGGTCCCGGGCGTGGCCCTGGTGGTGGTCGGAGCCTTCGGGCCGATCGCGCATCCCTCGCTGCTGCACGCGGCGATGATGAGCGCGGGCGGCACCCTGATCGCGGTGGCGCACCTGCACAACCTGCGCCTGTCGCGCCGGCACGCAGACGCCGCCTGCTGCGAAAGCTGAGCCCGGCCGGCCGCTGCAATCCCGTTCCCGGCCCGCGGGCTTGGTGCTAGGCTACGCGCCCCCCGAATCCGCCAGTCGAACAGGAGTGCGTCATGGGCAAGGGTGACAGGAAGACCGCCAAGGGCAAGCGCTTCTCCGGCAGCCACGGCAACGTGCGCGTACGCAAGCCGATCGCGAAGAAGCCCGTCACGATCACCAGGTCCGCGATCAAGCCCCTGGCGAAGACGGCTGCAGCGCCTGCGGCCAGGAAGGCCCATGCGGCCCCCGCGGCCAAGAAGGCTCCCGCGGCCCCCGCAGCAAAGAAGGCCCCGGCCAAGAAGGCACCGGCGAAGAAGAAGGCAAGCTGAAGCACCGCACCGCCGCGCCTGAAACGCGGCGCGGACACCGCGTCGATGCGATCCGGGGGATCTGTGTAGGAGCGGCCGTTGGCCGCGATCGGTGTGCGGTCCTGGCGGGCGAGCCGGTTTCGCCGGCAACGCCGGCTCCTACGCGTGGTCGTGGGCGACAGCGCCCGCCCCTGCACTGTAGGAGCGGCCGTTGGCCGCGATCGGTGTGCGGTCCTGGCGGGCGAGCGCGTTTCGCCGGCAACGCCGGCTCCTACAAATGCGGCTGCGACGCGCAAATGCCGCTCCCTCGCGATCGCTGCGTGGCATCGGCGTGGTCAGACTATGCGTCGTCCTCCCACGTACACCTCGCGCGCCAGCGTGCCGCCGATCCAGTAGCACAGTTCCGCCGGCGCGCGCACACCCCAGACCACGAGGTCGGCCCGCATGCCGGGCGCCAGCGTTCCCCGGTCGACCAGCCCGAGTGCCCGCGCCGCGTTCACGGTCGCGCCGCGCAGCGCCTCGTCCGGGGTCAGTCCGAACAGCATGCAGGCCATGTTCATCGCCAGCCGCAGTGACAACAGCGGCGAGGTGCCGGGGTTGAGGTCGGTGGCCACCGCCATCGGAACCCCGTGCGCGCGCAGCGCCCGGACCGGCGGCAGCTTCGATTCGCGCAGCGCGTAGTAGGCCCCCGGCAGCAGCACCGCGACGGTCCCGGCCGCGGCCATCGCCGCCACGCCGTCCTCGCCGGTGTACTCGATATGGTCGGCCGACAGCGCGCCGAACTCGCGCGCAGCCAGTGCGGCGCCGCCCAGGTCGGAGAGCTGGTCGGCATGCAGCTTCACCGGCAAGCCCAGCGAACGAGCGCGCTCGAACACGCGCCGGGTCTGCGCGGGCGAAAAGCCAATTCCTTCGCAATAGGCGTCGACAGCATCGGCCAGGCCCGCTTCGGCGACCGCAGGCAGCATCTGCTCGCAGACCATGCGCACGTAGCCGTCGGCGTCTCCGGCGAACTCCGGCGGCAGCGCGTGCGCGCCCAGGAAGCTGGTGCGCACCCCGATGCCCAGGATTCCGCCCAGGCGTCGTGCCACCCGCAGCATCTTCAGTTCGCTGGCGGTGTCCAGGCCGTAGCCGGACTTGATCTCCAGCGTGGTGACACCCTCGGCCAGCAGTGCACGCGCGCGCGGCAGCGACTGCTGCAACAGCTTCTCCTCGTCGGCCGCGCGGGTGGCGCGCACGGTCGAGGCGATGCCACCACCGGCGCGCGCGATCTGTTCGTAACCCGCACCCTCGAGCCGCTGCTCGAACTCGCCCGCGCGATCGCCGGCGAACACCAGGTGCGTGTGGCAGTCGATCAGGCCGGGCGTGACCAGTTCGCCCTCGAGCTGCATCACGCAGTCGGCGTTCTCGCGGGCGCCGGCCGGCAGCCCATCGGCCGGGCCGGCATAGGCGATCGTGCCCTCGCGCCAGGCCAGCGCACCGTCGCACACCCGATCCAGGCCGGCATCGCCGCCCACCCGGCACAGCGTGGCGCCAAGGATCAGCTGGTCGAAAGGTGCGTGGTCGTCCATCGGTCGCAGGTCCGGTGGGGCAGGGCGATGGTGACACAAGCACGCGTCCGATCGCGGCCAACGGCCGCTCCTACGGGGGGATGGCGTGGGGTGAGGGTCGCGGCCAGCGGGCGCTTCTGCAAGGCCATGCCGGAGCATTGTAGGAGCGGCCGTTGGCCGCGATCACCCCTCCACACCCTCCCCACAAAGCCCCCCCCACAAACTGCTAGTCTGCCCCAACCCCGCATTCCATCCCCCACCCGCCACTCCCATGCCCGCAACCCGCCTGGTCGCCAAGCACGCCTGGCTGTCCGACGGCTGGCACGACGACGTCGCCCTGCGGATCGACGCCGAGGGCAACCTCGACCGCGTCGAAGCCGGCACCGATGCCACGCCCGACGCGCGCTACCTCCTGCCCGGCATCCCCAACGCCCACTCGCACGCCTTCCAGCGCGCCATGGCCGGCCTCGCCGAGCGCCGCGGCCACCCCGAGGACAGCTTCTGGAGCTGGCGGAAGGTCATGTACGAGTTCGCATCGCGGATCGACCCCGACGCATTGCAGGCGATCGCCGCCCAGCTCTACACCGAGATGCTGCGCGCCGGCTACACCAGCGTGTGCGAGTTCCACTACCTGCACCACGACCGCGACGGCCGTCCCTACACCGACCCCGCCGCGATGTCGAAGGCGCTCATCGCCGCCGCCGAGGAAACCGGCATCGGCCTGACCCTGCTGCCGGTGCTGTACATGACCGGTGGTTTCGACGGCCGGCCGTTGAACGAGCGCCAGCGCCGATTCGGCCATGATGTGCACAGCTACTTGCGCCTGCTCGACGCCCTGGTCGCACTGGAGTCGCCGCAGCTGCGCGTGGGCGTGGCCTTCCACAGCCTGCGCGCCGTGCCCGAAGCGGCCATGCACGAGGTGCGCTCGGCGCTGGAGGATTTCGGCAGCGTGCGCGCGGTCCACATCCACATCGCCGAGCAGATCGGCGAAGTACAGGACAGCCTGGCCGTGCGCGATGCGCGTCCAGTCGAATGGCTGCTCGACCACCTGCCGGTCGATTTCCGGTGGACGCTGGTGCACGCCACCCACATGACCGCGGAGGAAACCCGCCGCGTCGCCGAATCCTCGGCCACCGTCGCGCTCTGCCCCACCACCGAGGCCAACCTCGGCGACGGCCTGTTCCCGCTGCGCGCCTACATCGACGCCGGCGGCCTGTGGAGCATCGGCTCCGACAGCCACGTCTCGGTGTCGCCGGTGGAGGAGCTGCGCTGGCTCGAGTACGGCCAGCGCCTGACCAGCGGCCACCGCAACGTCGCCGCCAGCGAGGCGCTGCCCAGCGTCGGCGAGACCCTGTTCTCGCACGCGCTCGCCGGCGGCGGGCGCTCGGCCGGCCGCAGCATCGGCTGGTTCGAAGGCGCCGAACCCGATCGCGGCATCGCCGGCACGCGCGCCGACCTGCTCGTGCTCGACGAGGCCGCCGTCGAACTGGCCGCACGCGACACCGGCAACCTCGTCGACACCTGGCTGTTCAGCGGCAACCGCAACCTCGTCCGCGACGTCATGGTCGGCGGGAAATGGCGCGTGCGCGCCGGCGAACACGTCGACGCCGCCCGCATCGCCGAGCGCTACCGCCGCACCGTCGCAGGCCTCTCGAGCTGATCCCTGCACCGCACACCCGTCACCGCCCTGGCCCGCACGTAGGAGCCGGCGTTGCCGGCGAAACCCCCTCGTCCGCCAAATCCGCACACCGAGCGCGGCCAACGGCCGCTCCTACATTGCAGGGCGGAGCGCCAGGGTGCACTCACCCATCGCAATACCCATGGTTCCAGGTCCGCTCCGGATCATGGTTGCGCAGATCGATCCCATGGTCCGCCACGGCCTTGAGCGGGAACAGCACGTTCAGCCAGCCCGGCAGCACGTCGTCGCGGTCGTGCTCGGGCACGTTCTCGTGCCGCACTGAAAGATCGGTCCCCCCGCGCCCGTCCGGCAGCAGCTCGAAGCTCAGCGTGGTCCCGAAATAGCGCAGCGCCAGCCGCTCGTACGGCAGCTCCGCCAGCACCTCGGCGTGCTCGACGCAGCCGTTGGAAAAGCGCATCTCGATGGTGTCGCCCAGCCGCCGGCTGTGATCGCACCAGAACCGCATCCGTCCTTCGTCGGTGATCAGCAGCTCCCAGACCTTCGCCGGCGGCGAGGCCAGGTGCAGGCGCCAGTGGATGTCGCGCATTGCGTTCCCCGGGGTGATGCGATGGCCGAGTGTGGCCAGCCCGGTCCCCTCAACGCAAGTCGCGGGAGCATGCAATTTGCACTGGCTTCCGCCCCTGGGCTCCCCCAGAATCGCGCTCCCTGAGAGGATTCGCCGCGTCGCGACAGTCTTTGACAGGATGGCTGAAGGCCCTGAGCCCGCGAGGCATGCATGAACACGAGGAACAGGACGATGCGGTTGGCTTTCATCGCAGCAGTGGCACTGGGTATATCCCTGCCGGATTGGGCCGCCGGCGTGGAGACCGCACCGGTCGCGACCGTAACGCCGACCAGCCTCCAATTCGGAGCGGTCAGCTTTGGTCAGGACGGGACGCCGCAGTCGGCTCGACTGACAAATCATTCGGATGACCCCTTTGGAATCGAGGACATCGTCGTACCGGACGGGTTTTCAGCGACAGACGACTGCGGCGCTTCTCTGGCGCCCTTGGAGTCCTGCGTCATCAGCTTCAATTTTCATCCCAGCGAGGCGACGGAACACAACAGGACCGCCACGATCTCGACGACCGCCGGTCCGCTTTACGTCAGGCTGCGAGGTGACGACCCGCGCTCGGAATTCTGGATCACGCCAGCGGTGCTGGATTTCGACCGTATCCTGCTCGGCGCCACCAGTTCGCCCCAGACGGCCCGCATCGTGAATGGCGGATGGACCGACATGTCGCTGTCTATCGGTGCACCTGGCGGGCCCTTCCAGGCGAGCCACGCATGCGGCGCCGTGCTGTCGCCGGGCGCGGCTTGCGAAGTGACGTTCACCTTCAGCCCTGAGCAGGCAGGAACGTTCGAGCACTACGCGGGAGTATCTACGAACGCATTGGGAATATTCGGCCCCTTTGCGGTCACGCTGCGCGGCGTCGGAGAAGCCTCCCCAAGCACGGCGCCACTGCGCCAATGGATCACGCCGACGTTCCTGGACTTCGGCCTTTTCCCGTCGGGGCAGGCTTCGCCCGTGCAGTCCCTTCGTCTGACGAACACGGGGACCCAGCCATTGTCCGGGTTCCAGCTGTCGAACGTCGATCTTCCATTGTTGGTGTCGCATGACTGCGGCGGTTCGGTAGCGCCGGGTGCTGGGTGTACCGTTACCTTCGGATTCACCGGGGCGTCTCCGTCCATCGTGATTCGCGACATCACGATCCAGACCAGTGCCGGGCAGAGCCAGATCACGGTTCAGGGCATCAGCCTGCGGCCGCAGGTGCGCTGGACGCCGATGGAACTCGATTTCGGACCTGTGGAGATCGGTTCGATTTCGGCCCCGCAAGTGGTGAGCATCACCAATCGCGGCGGGAACCCCATTCGTCATTCCCATCCACCCGCGGCGCCAGATCAGTTCTCGGCGGAAACCGACTGTCCGGAGTACATTCCCGCCGGCAGCAGTTGTACCTATACGCTATGGTTCACACCCATACGCGCGGGAATCGCTTCTGGCGTTGCGGGAGCGCCCACGGATGCAGACTCCATTTCCGTGTCGATCATTGGATTCGGTGAACCGCTGTTCTGGGATGGGTTCGGCGACTGAGCCCATTCCAACTGACGGACCCCGATCACTTCGACCGCGCGCTGCCCCCCGAGAGGTGCCCGCGATCGACGAAGCCCGGGCCTGCGGCTCACTCCTCCCGCAACGCCACCAGCGGATCCACGCGCGTGGCCCGGCGAGCCGGCAGGGCGCCGGCGGCCAGCGCGGCCAGCAGAATGAGCATCGCCACGCCCAGGAAAGTGAGCGGGTCGTAGGCGCCCACGCCGAACAGCTGGCTCTCGATGTAGCGGCCGAGCAGGGCGGCGCCGATGAAACCGATCACCAGGCCGATGGCGGTGAGCCGGGCCACCTCGCGCAGCACCAGGTTGACGATGCTGCCGGTGCCGGCGCCCACGGCGATGCGCACGCCCATTTCCTGCGCGCGGCGCGAGACGCCGTAGGACATCACCGCGTAGATGCCCAGCACCGCCAGCACGGCGGCCACCACGGCGAACACGCCCAGCAGGCTCAGGCTCAGGCGGCGGCCCGAGAGCGAATCGTCGATGATGGCGGTGAACGGCTGCACGCTGGTCAGTGGTAGCAGCGGGTCGACGTCCTGCACGGTGCGGGTGACCGCTTCGGAGGCGTTGGCGGGGTCGCCCACCGTGCGCAGCACCAGGGTGGCGTTGGACAGCGGGTCATGGTCGGCGGGGAAGTACATCTGCGGGCGCGGCGGCTCCACGTCCAGGCCGTTGTGGCGCACGGTGCGCACCACGCCGACCACGGTGATCGGCGATTCCGGCCCTTCGGACTCGTCGTGGCGGCCGCCGCGCAGGACCTGCTGGCCGATGGCGTCGCCCTCGGGCCAGTGCTCGCGGGCGAAGGCCTCGTCCACCACCATCACCTCGGGGCGGCCGGCGCGATCCTGCGCCTCGATCAGGCGCCCGCGCATCAGCGTCA
The DNA here is from genome assembly GCA_035686365.1 of Lysobacteraceae bacterium. GTDB lineage: Bacteria > Pseudomonadota > Gammaproteobacteria > Xanthomonadales > Xanthomonadaceae > DASRZM01. The sequence continues at coordinate 13,006 of DASRZM010000027.1, forward strand.
TGCCCAGCGCCTCGAAATAGCCCGGCGTGACGAAGCCGTACTCAGCAAATGGCGGGTCAACGCCCTCGGGGAGCGGCGGTGCACCGTGCACGCGGAAGCTGGTCTGGTTGCCACCTACGAAGGGCAGGTTGTTGGTGATGCCGGCCACTTGCACCTGCGGCAATGCCTCCAGTGCCGGCAGCAGGCGCTGCCAGAACGCGCGGCGCGCGTCCTCGTCCGGATAGCGCGCGTCGGGCAGGCGCAGGCCGGCGGTGAGCACGTTGGCGGGGCGGATGCCCGGGTCCACCTCGAGCACCTGCCCGAACGAGCGCACCAGCAGCCCGGCGCCCACCAGCAGCATGATCGCCAGCGCGGTCTGGGTCACCGCCAGCGTCGACTGCACGCGCCGACGGCCGGCGCTGAGGCCACCGCGGCTGCCACCACGCAGGCCCTCGGCCAGGCCCTGGCGCGCGGTGACCAGCGCCGGTACCAGGCCGGCGGCGACGCCGGTGAACAGGGTCAGGGCGAGCGCGGTCAGCAGCATGCCGCTGTCCACGCCGATCTGGTCGATGCGCGGCAGCTGCGAGCCATACAGCAGCTCCAGGGCGCGCACGCCGAAGTGCGCCACAACCACGCCGAGTGCGCCGCCCGCGGTCGCCAGCAGCAGGCTCTCGGCCAGCAGCTGCCGGGCCACACGCCAGCGCCCGGCGCCCAGCGCGCTGCGCACGGCCAGCTCTCGGTGGCGGCCATAGGCACGCGCCAGCAGCAGGTTGGCCATGTTCACGCACACCACCAGCAGCACCAGGCCGACAGCGCCGCTGAGCAGCAGCAGGGCGCCGCGCATGTCGCCCACCACGAATTCCTCCAGCGCGGTGTACTTGACGCCGTTGTTGGTGTTGCTGTCGGGGTATTCGCGCTCCAGGTCGCGCGCGATGGCGTCGATCTCCTGCTGCGCGGCTTCGAGCGAGACGCCGGGCTTCAGCAGGCCAAAGCCATAGATGCCCGGATGGTTGCCGCGGCTCTCCCAGCCGGGCGAATCGGCATGGCGGCCGATCGCCACCATCACGTCGGTGCGGGTGGGATGGCGCAGGTCTTCGGGCGCCACGCCGACGATGGTGTGCTGCACGCCGTCGAGCTCGATCTGGCTGCCGAGCACGGAGGCGTCGCCGTTGAAGCGGCGTTGCCAGAAATCGTGGCCCAGCACGACCACGGGTTCGGCGCCGAGCCGGTCCTCGGTCTGCGCGAAGCCACGGCCGATCTGCGGCGGCCGCCCGAACACCTCGAACAGGTTGGCCGAGACCATGGTCATGCGCAGCTGTTCGGGCTCGCCCAGCCCGGTCAGGTTGGCGCCGGCGCGCCGGTACACCGCCAGCGCCTGCATGCTGTCCTGCCGCGCCACCCAGTCCAGGTAGTTGGGGTAGGCGATGGACATGTCGCCGAAACCCTTGTTGGTCTCCCAGACGATGGCCATGCGCGCGGCCTGCTCGTAGGGCAGCGGCGAGAGCAGGGCGGTGCGCACCACGCTGAAGATGGCGGTGTTGGCGCCGATGCCCAGCGCCAGCATGGCGATGGCGATGAGCGCGAAGCCGGGCGAGCGCGCCAGCAGGCGCAGGGCGTGGCGCAGGTCGGCGAGGAGTCCTTTCATGCGTGTGTCCCCTGGTCCGAGGGCGTGATCCGATGGCTTCGGCGGAGCAACTGGCGTGCCAAGGCCGGAAACCGCACGCCAGCGCGCCCCTCCCGCGCCGGCGCGTGCGATTCCGGACGCCGAACTGCGAAAACGGACAACGAGCGGTGCGGCGGGCAGGGAGGTAGGTCGCCACTACCGTGGCGACGGCGCGGCGCATCGGCGGGCCGCGGGAAAAAGGGGACGGGGGGAATTAAGTTTGCTTAATTCCCCCCGTCCCCTTTTTCCGAGTCGAAAGGCGCTTAAGCTCGCAGGCATGGGCACCTCCACAGCCATCGACATCGAAGCCGCGGCAACCGCGCTGGGAGACGGGCTGCATCGCCTGCACGTGGCCGGGCGGTCGGTGATCGTGAAGCACGACGCACGCGCACCGGCGGACTTCTTCGCAGCGGAGGCGCGCGGCCTCGAGGCACTGGCGCTCGCCTCGGCACTACGCACGCCGCAAGTGCTCGGCCACGGCGCGAACTGGATCGCGATGGAAGACCTGGGCGCTGCACGTCCGGGTGCGGGCTACTGGGCGCGCGCCGGATCCGGCCTTGCGTGCCTGCACCGCGTGCACAGCGAGCGCTTCGGTTTCGACCGCGACGGCTATTGCGGCCCCACGCCACAGGCCAACACGCCGATGGACGACGGCCACACCTTCTTCGCACAGTGCCGGCTGCTGCCGCAGCTGGCGATGGCGCGGAACGCAGGCCATCTGTCGGCGCGGGAGTGCGCGCGCGGCGAGCACATTGCGCAACGCCTGGACAGCCGCGTCCCGGTGATGCCGCCGGTGCTGCTGCACGGCGACCTGTGGCTGGGCAACCTGCACTGCTGCGGCAACGGCGAACCGGCGCTGATCGACGGCGGCGCCGTGCACCACGGCTGGGCCGAGGCGGAGCAGGCGATGGTCGTGCTGTTCGGGGAGCCCGGTCGCGGCTTCTTCGAGGCGTACGCCGCGCATGCGCCCTTGGCGCGCGACTGGCGCGAGCGCGCGCCGCTGTACAACCTGTACCACCTGCTCAACCACCTGAACCTGTTCGGATCCGGATATCACGGACAGGTGGCCGCGGTGCTGCAACGGTACGGGTAACGGGCGGGCCGGGAAGCGGCGCAACGGGCCGGCCGGGAAGTACTCGGGACAACGGGAACGGCGGCCATTGGGCCGGCTTGATTGCCTCGGCCCCCATTTCCGGATAGCGTCCGGCGCCGTGTGCCGAATTCCGGCACGGTCGGCCCCTGCATGAAGTCGAACGGCCTCTCGTTCCACCATCCGCTGGCGTTCTGGGCCGGTTGTGCCGCCATCGTCGCCGGGGTGCTCGGGCACCTGCCGATGTTCGCGATGGCCGCGCCGATGGGCTACCGCATGGTCGGGATGCCGATGGACCTGCCGATGATGATCGGCATGGCGCTGATCCCGGCCGGCCTGCTGCTGGCCGGCTACGGGCTGGCACCGCGGCTGGCGCAGATCCAGCGCACGCTGCACTCGGACGTCGGTCTGCAGTTCCACGTCGCCGACGCCGCCGCGCTCAACCGCCGGCACTGGGCGCTGGTGGCGGCGCTGCTGGTGGCGCTGGCGGTGGACGTGATGAAGCCGGCCACGCTCGGCTTCGTGCTGCCGGGGATGACCCGCGAGTACGGCATCACCGAAGGCACAGGCGGCCTGCTGGCGCTGGTCGCGCTCACCGGCACCACGATCGGCTCGATCGTGTGGGGGCGCCTGGCCGATACCTTCGGCCGCCGCGCGGCGATCATGCTTTCGGCGCTGATGTTCATCGGCACCGCCATCTGCGGGGCGATGCCCAGCTTCGCCTGGAACCTGGTGATGTGCTTCCTGATGGGCGCCTCGGCCGGGGGCCTGCTGCCGATCACCTTCACGCTGATGGCCGAGATGATCCCGGCCGCGCACCGCGGATGGCTGCTGGTGGCGCTGGGCGGGGTCGGTACCTGGGCCGGCTACATGCTCGCGGCCGGGGCCGCGAGCCTGCTCGAGCCGGTGTTCAGCTGGCGCGCGCTGTGGCTGCTGGGGCTGCCGACTGGCGCGCTGATCATCTTCATGGACCGCTACATTCCCGAGTCGCCGCGATTCCTGGCCAACGCCGGGCTCGTCACCCAGGCGCGCGCGGTGCTGGCGCGCTATGCCGGCGTGGTCGATGCGGTTGGCGCACCGGCGCCGGCGGACGCTGCCTGGGCGCAGCCGTCGCCGCGCGGACGCATCCGCGACCTGCTGCACGGCCCGCATGCACCGCTCACGCTGGGCCTGCTGGTGTGCGGCACCTGCTGGGGCCTGGTCAACTTCGGTTTCCTGCTGTGGCTGCCCACCGCGCTGGTGCGCATGGGCATGGATGCGGGCGCGGCCAGCGCGCTGCTGGCGCGCTCGGCGCTGCTGGCACTGCCCGGCGTGCTGCTGGTGATCGTGCTCTATCACCGCTGGAGCAGCATCCGCTCGCTGGTGATGTTCGTGGGCCTCACCGCGGCCTGCCTGGCGGCGTTCGTCGCCATCGGCGTGCTCGGCGTGACCTCCGAGGCGATGATCGTGGCCGCGACCGCGGCGCTGCTGGTCAGCGCCTCGGGCGTGATCGCGATGCTGATTCCGTACGCAGCCGAGATCTACCCGGTGCAGCTGCGCGGGACCGGTTCCGGACTGGTGGCCGCCAGCTCCAAGTTCGGCGGCATCCTGGGCGCGCTGGCCGGCGTAGCCGGCCTGTTCGGCGACATGACCGTGGCGGCGTTCGCGATCGCGCTGCCCACCGCGCTGTCGGCCGTGCTGCTGTGGCGCAGCGGCGTGGAAACGCGCGGGTACGGGCTGGAGTCGATCCAGCAGGCGTTCCGTCGCGCGCCACCGTAGCGAAAAAGGGGACCGAAAAAGGGGACGGGGGGAATTAAGTGTGCTTAATTCCCCCCGTCCCCTTTTTCACGTCGGCTAAAACTCGACGATCGACTTGAAGCCGCCCCAGAACATGCGCTTGCCGTCGAAGGGATGGTTGGCGGGGTCGTGCATCTCGGCCAGTCGCGGATCTTCCATCACCTTCTTGTTGATGCGGTCGCGGTCGCGGCGCGACTTGTAGGTGATCCAGGAGAACGCCACCACCTCGTTCTTCTTGAGCTTCACGGCCTGCGGGAACGAGGTGAGCTTGCCGGGCTTGACGTCGTCCTGGACGCATTCGACGTAGCTGAGCGCGCCGTGCTCCATCCAGATCTTTCCGGCCTTGCGGGCCAGCTTGCGGTAGGCGTCGAGCTTGGCCTCGGGGATCGGTACCACGAATCCATCGACGTACATGCGGGGCTCCTTTGCGCTTGGACGGGCAGGGGAGAGCGTACGCCCATCCCCGGACATTTGGACCGCCGGCAGTGGTGGAATTCATCGCTGCGGGCCACCCGCCCGCCCTCGGGTGCGATAATTACAGGCTTCCCGTCACCGGAGTCCTGGATGACCGCCCCCACCCGCATCGACCCCGCGCGCACCATCCGCGCCCCGCGCGGGGCCGAGCGCAGCTGCAAGTCCTGGCTCACCGAAGCCGCCTTCCGCATGCTCCAGAACAACCTGGACCCGGAGGTGGCCGAAAACCCGGCCGAGCTGGTCGTGTACGGCGGCATCGGCCGCGCCGCGCGCAACTGGGAATGTTTCGACGCCATCTGCGCCAGCCTGCGCGAGCTCGACGAGGACCAGACCCTGCTGGTGCAGTCGGGCAAGCCGGTCGGCGTGTTCCGCACGCACGTGGATGCGCCGCGCGTGCTGATCGCCAACTCCAACCTGGTGCCGGCGTGGTCGAGCTGGGAGCACTTCCACGAGCTCGACCGCAAGGGCCTGATGATGTACGGGCAGATGACCGCCGGCTCGTGGATCTACATCGGCTCCCAGGGCATCGTCCAGGGCACCTACGAGACCTTCGCCGAGATGGGCCGCCAGCACTACCACGGCAAGCTCGCCGGCAAGTGGATCCTGACCGCCGGCCTGGGTGGCATGGGCGGTGCGCAGCCGCTGGCCGCGACCATGGCCGGCGCCTGCATGCTGGCCGTGGAGTGCCAGCAGAGCCGCATCGACATGCGCCTGCGCACCAAGTACCTCGACGAGCAGGCGCAGGATCTGGACGACGCGCTGGCGCGCATCGAGCGCCACTGCGGCGAAGGCCGGGCGCGCAGCGTGGGCCTGCTCGGCAATGCTGCCGAGATCCTGCCCGAGCTGGTGCGCCGCGGCGTCCGTCCGGACGCGGTCACCGACCAGACCAGCGCGCACGATCCGCTGCACGGCTACCTGCCGGCCGGCTGGACGCTGGAGCAGTGGTTCGAGAAGCAGCACACCGAGCCCGACGAGGTGATCGAGGCCGCCAAACATTCCATGCGCGTCCACGTGGAGGCGATGCTGCATTTCGAGGACATGGGCGTGCCCACCTTCGACTACGGCAACAACATCCGCCAGATGGCCTGGGACATGGGCTGCGAGGACGCCTTCGACTTTCCCGGCTTCGTGCCGGCCTACGTGCGGCCGCTGTTCTGCCGCGGCGTCGGCCCGTTCCGCTGGGTGGCGCTGTCGGGCGACCCGGAGGACATCTACCGCACCGACGCCAAGGTCAAGGAGCTGCTCCCCGACGACACCCACCTGCACAACTGGCTGGACATGGCGCGCGAGCGCATCGCCTTCCAGGGCCTGCCGGCGCGCATCTGCTGGGTGGGCCTGGGCGACCGCGACCGCCTGGGCCTGGTCTTCAACGAGATGGTGGCCAGCGGCGAGCTGAAGGCCCCGATCGTGATCGGCCGCGACCACCTGGACTCCGGCTCGGTGGCCAGCCCCAACCGTGAGACCGAGAAGATGCGCGACGGCTCCGACGCGGTCTCGGACTGGCCCATCCTCAATGCGCTGCTGAACACCGCCAGCGGCGCCACCTGGGTCAGCTTCCACCACGGCGGCGGCGTCGGCATGGGCTATTCGCAGCACGCCGGACAGGTAATCGTGTGTGACGGCAGCGAGGCGGCGGCAAAGCGCATCGCCCGCGTCCTGTGGAACGACCCCGGCAGCGGCGTCATGCGCCACGCCGATGCCGGCTACGCCGAGGCCCTGGCCTGCGCCCGCGAGCGCGGTCTGGTCTTGCCGATGCTGCGCTGAGGCGCCGCCCCCGCCGCCCACCCTTGTAGGAGCCGCCGTTGGCGGCGATCGGGTTGACCGGCGCTCGATCGCCGCCAACGGCGGCTCCTACAAGGGTTTCGGGGGCGGCGGGCCGATCGCCGCCAACGGCGGCTCCTACAGGGGTTGGGGGGAATCGGCGGTGATGCGGTGCTGCCTGCGCGCCAGCATCCCGCCGGTGGTGGCCCAGGCCAGCGCGATCGCGGCGCCGAACACGGCCGCCACCGCCGGCGATGCGCTCACCATGTCCACGCCGGTCTTGACCCAGCCGCTGACGGCGTCGGCGCCGCGGTAGACCACGGTGTCGATGAAGTTCTTGGCCTTGTACTTGGCCTCGGCGGGCACCACGGTGAACAGCATCTCGCGCCCGGGGCGCACGAAGGCGTACTGGCCGGCGCGGCGCACCACCATCACCACCGCCAGCACCGCGAACACCGGCGCATAGGCCAGCCACAGGAATCCGCCGGCGACCACCAGCGGCACCGCCACCAGCAGCACGCCCACGCCCAGGCGCTGGGCGATGCGGCCGGTCACGAACAGCTGGGTCAGGATCGCCAGCGTCTGCACGATCGCATCGATGGTGCCGAACACGCGCGTCTGGTCCACCGGATCGGGATAGCGCGCCTCCACCAGCCGGGCCTGCTCGAAGTACAGGAAGGTGGTGACGCTGGCCAGCAGCAGCACGAACACGGCGATGCCCATCAGGAACCGGGACCTGAGCACCTCGGTGAGTCCGGCGATCGGGCTGCCGCCCAGCGGCGGCGCGCGCGCCAGCGGTTGCGCCGGGTCCAGCGGGTGCGCCTCGCGCCAGCGTTGCAGCGCGCGCGCGACCCAGATGCAGGCGGCCAGCAGCACCGAGGCCAGCAGCAGCAGCCCGGCGTGTCCGACCGTGCCCACCAGGGCGATGCCCAGCAGTGGTCCGGTCAGTCCGCCCAGGCTGGCGCCGGCCGCCATCAGCGCGAACAGGCGCTTGGCCTCGGCCAGTGCGAACAGGTCCGCGAGCAGGCTCCAGGCCACCGAGATCGCGATCAGGTTGAACACCGACAGCCAGATGTAGAAGCCGCGCGCCAGCCACACCTCGTCCGGTCGCAGGGAAAACCCCAGCGCAAACAGGGCCAGGTTGGCCGCGAAGAACGCGAACGTCCACGGCAGGATGCGGCGGCGTCGCACGCGGGTGGCGAGCCAGCCGAACAACGGCATCGCCGCGAGCGTGGCCACGAAGGTGCCGGTGAACAACCATTGCAGGTTGCGCACCCCGCCGGCCACGCCCATGGTCTCGCGCACCGGCCGCAGCAGGAAGTAGCCGCAGAACAGCAGGAAGAACAGCGCGAAGCCGGCGACCACGGCGGTCGCCTCGTTGCCTTTCAGGTTGAAGACGCGGGCAACCAGGCGTCGCAGCGACCCGTCGCCTTCTGCGGCCATGGATCAGCCTACCAGCGCCGCCAGCGCCTCGCGCTGCGCCTCGTCCAGCAGCGGGCCGTGGCCGGCCTGCAGGTTGTCGCGCTGGTGATCGGGCTTCGAGGTGGCCGGGATCACCACGGTCACGGCCGGGTGGCTGAGCACGAACTTCAGGAACAGCTGTCCCCAGGACTGCGCGCCGACCTCGGAGGCCCAGCCGGGCAGTTCCTTGTCGCGGACGCGCGCGAAGATGCGCCCGTCCTCGTAGGCCCGGTTGATGATCACCGCCACGCCCTGGTCCTGCGCCATCGGCAGCAGCCGCTGCTCGGCATTGCGCGAGGCCACCGAGTAGTTGATCTGGATGAAATCGGGCTGGCCCTCGGCCATCGCCTCGGCCAGCTCGTCGTGGGCGCTGTCCAGGTAATGGGTCAGGCCCACGTAACGCAGCTTGCCCATCTGCCTGAGCGCCCGCGCCAGATCCAGCTGCGTGCGCCAGTCGCGCAGGTTGTGCACCTGCAGCAGCTCGATGCGGTCGGTGTGCAGCCGCTGCAGCGAGTGCTCGAACTGCCGCATGCCGGCTTCGCGCCCGGTCACGCCCGAGAGCTTGGTCGCCAGGAAGATCCGGTCGCGGATGCCCATCTGCGCCATCAGGTCGCCGAGTACGTCCTCGGCGCGCCCGTAGGTGGGCGCGGTGTCGATGAGGCTGGCACCGCCGTCGACGAAGGCCTGCAGCACCTCGCGCAACGGCGCCCGCGCCTGCGCCGATGCGCCGACATCGAAGCTGCCCGAGGTCCCCATGCCGATGACCGGGATCGGTTCGCCGGTGGCCGGTACCGCGCGCTGGCGCAACGACGCGGCCCACGCTGCACGCGTGAAGTGCAGCGGCACCAGCGCGGCGGCGGCGGCGCCCAGCACCATGGAAACCAGTTCGCGGCGGGTGCTCGCCATCGCAATCACTCCCGGTGGATGCGGCCGGAGCCAAGCATAGCGCCTGCCCGGAATCGTCGCTTCCTGCCCCTGGAATTCACAGCCCACTCACAACTGCGGTCCGGCTGTCGCCGGGAGTGTGGCGCCCATCGCAGATTCACGTCGCGTAAGGGCGCTAAGGTAAGAGGAGGACCGCTTTGGCAGCAGTCCGTATTGTAGGCAAGGCCCGGGGAGGGGCCCGACGCAGCCGCGTGAAGTCGGCCGCGCCGTCCTGTGCATGCGCAATCGGCATGCACGAATCCGCGACGAAAGCGCGGGTGTGATGTCGGGCAGGCCCCGGGAGCCGACACGATGAGCCAGATGCGCGCGAAGGACGCCGTACTGCGCGGTGGGCGGGTGCCCAGCGCAGCCGAGGCCCGTTTCAGCGCACTGCTCGCTGCCGCACCCGACGCGATCATCGTCGCCGACGACCAGGGCTGCATCGTGCTGGTCAACGACCGTGCGCTGGAGCTGTTCGGCCACACGCGCGAAGCCCTGCTCGGGGCGCCGTTGACGATGCTGATCCCCGAGCGCCTGCGCGATGCGCACGAGTCCGGGTTCCGACGCCACCTGGAAACCGGCGAAACCCGCGTGATCGGACGCACCGTGGAGCTGCCGGCGCTGCACCGCGACGGCGGCGAATTTCCCATCGAGCTGTCGCTGGGGCGCTACCGTTGCGAACACGGCTGGCAGTTCACCGGCATCGTGCGCGACATCAGCGAACGTCGGCGCGCCGAGCAGCGCATCGCCGAGCTCAACGCCACGCTGCAGCGGCGCGCGGTCGAGCTGCAGGCAGTCAACGAGGAGCTGGAGTCCTTCAGCTATTCGGTCTCGCACGACCTGCGCGCGCCGCTGCGCGCGATCGACGGCTTCAGCCGCGCGCTGCTGGAGGACCAGGCCGAACGGCTCGACGCCGAGGGCCAGGCCTGGCTCGGGCGCATCCGGGCGGCCACGCACCGGATGGGCGTGTTGATCGACGACCTGCTCGAACTGGCCCGCGTCTCGCGGCAGGACGTCACGCCGGTGCCGGTGGACCTGGCCGAGGAGGCGCGGCGGATCGCCGAGACCCTGCGGCACGGCGATCCCGAGCGCCAGGTCGAGCTGCGCATCCCCGAGCGTCTGGACGCGCTCGCCGATCCGCGGCTGCTGCGGGTGGCGCTGCAGAACCTGATCGGCAACGCCTGGAAGTTCACCGGGCCGCGCGAGCACGCGCGCATCGAGCTCGGCGAGGAACAGCACGATGGCGGGCCGGCGTTCTACGTGCGCGACAATGGTGTGGGCTTCGACATGGCCTACGCCGGCAAGCTGTTCGGCGCGTTCCAGCGGCTGCACGATGCCGGCAGCTTTCCCGGCACCGGCATCGGCCTGGCGACGGTGCAGCGCGTGATCCACAAACACGGCGGTCGGGTCTGGGCCGAGGCGGCCGAGGGCGCCGGCGCCACCTTCTGGTTCACGCTGGGACCGCAGGGGGCGGCATGAACGACAAGAGCATCCTGCTGGTCGAGGACAACCCGGATGACGCCCTGCTGACGCAGCGCGCCTTCCGTCGCAACCACATCGCCAACGAGATCGTGCTGGCGCGCGACGGCGTGGAGGCCCTTGAGTTGCTGTTCGCCGACGGCGCCGAGCTGCCGGCGGTGGTGCTGCTGGACCTGAAGCTGCCGCGGCTCGACGGCCTGGAAGTGCTGCGCCGCATCCGCGCCGACCCGCGCACGGCGCTGCTGCCGGTGGTCATCCTGACCAGCTCGCGCGAGGAACAGGACGTGGTCGGCAGCTACCGGCTCGGGGCCAACTCCTACGTGCGCAAGCCGGTGGACTTCGACCAGTTCGTGGCGGCGGCGCAGCAGCTGGGCCTGTACTGGCTGCTGTTCAACGAAGCCCCGCCGCCGGTGCGCGGGAAGTAACGGCGCATGGCCGGGAAGACGCCCCTGAAGGTGCTGGTCGTCGAGGACTCCCGCGACGATTTCGAGCTGCTCGTGCGCGAACTCGAGCGCGGCGGCTTCGCGCCCGAGGCCGAGTGCGTGGCCAGCGGCGCCTCGCTCGAGCAGGCCCTGGACCACGGCGGCTGGCAGCTGGTGATCGCCGACTACTCCATGCCCGGCTTCACCGGCACGGGGGCGCTGGAGCGGGTGCGCGGGCGCGGCCTGGATGTGCCCTTTATCTTCGTCTCGGGCACCATCGGCGAGGAGCTGGCAGTGCAGGCGATGCAGTCTGGCGCGCAGGACTACGTGCTCAAGGGCAACCTCAAGCGCCTGGTGCCGGCGGTGCAGCGCGAGCTGGAACAGGCCCGGCGCCGGCGCGCACAGGCGCAAAGCGAAACCGGGCGCCGCGCCGCCGAGCAACGCCTGCGACTGCTGCAGGCGTTGACGCTGGCCATCGTGGAGGCCGCCGACGTGCACGCGGCCCTGTCAGTGACGCTGCAGGAGCTGTGCCAGATCACCGGCTGGACCCTGGGCCAGAGCTGGCTGCCCGCGGCCGAGGGCGGTCGCGAGCTCGAATGCAGCCCGGCCTGGTACTGCCGCGAGCCGGGCCTGGAGCCGTTCCGCGATGCCAGCCTGGCACGGCGCTTCCGGCCCGACGAAGGGCTGCCGGGACGGGCGTGGGCGAGCCGCCGCGCGGTGTGGATCGCCGACTGCGACCGCGGGCCCAGGTTGGCGCGCGCCGACGCCGCCGCGCGGGTCGGCCTGAAGTCCGCCCTGGCGGTGCCGGTGCTGGCCGCGGACGAAGTGGTGGCGGTGCTGGAGTTCTTCCTTCGCGCGCCACGCGAGTCCGACGAGGAGCTGATGGCACTGATCTCCAGCGTCGCCGCCCAGCTTGGCGGCGCGATCCAGCGCAAGCGCGCCGAACAGCGCCTGCAGTACCTGGCCCACCACGACAGCCTGACCGGGCTGGCCAACCGCACGCTGTTCCGCGAGCGTCTGCAGCAGGCCCTCGTCGATGCGATCCGGCACGGACGCACCCTCGGCGTCGCCTTCATCGACCTGGACCGCTTCAAGACCATCAACGACAGCCTCGGCCACGACCTGGGCGACCTGCTGCTGATCGAAGTCGCCGAGCGCCTGCGCCGCTGCGTGCGCGGCGACGACACCCTGGCCCGCCTGTCCGGCGACGAGTTCGCACTGGTGATGACCCACCTGCGGCGCGCCGACGACGCCACCCGCGTGGCGCAGAAGCTGATCGAGGCCTTCCACGCGCCGTTCCGCGTCGCCGGCCACGAGCTGTACACCGGCGCCAGCATCGGCGTGACCCTGCACCCGGACGACGGCGAGGACGTTGAAGGCCTGCTGCGCAATGCCGACATCGCCATGTACCGTGCCAAGGAGCTGGGCGGCAGCGGCTTCCAGTTCTACGCCCGCGAGATGACCGCGCGCGCACGCGAGCGCCTGGCGATGGAGGGCGCCCTGCGCAAAGCGCTGGCGCAGGAGCGCTTCGTGCTGCACTACCAGCCGATCATGGACCTGTGGCGCGGGCGCGTGGACGGCTTCGAGGCGCTGCTGCGCTGGCACGACGCCGACCGCGGACTGGTGGCGCCGGGCGAGTTCGTGCCGGTGGCCGAGGAGACCGGGCTGATCGTGCGCATCGGCGAGTGGGCGCTGTTCAACGCCTGCCGCTCGGTCGCCGGCCTCCCGGGCCTGGCGCGTGTCTCGGTCAACGTCTCGCCGCGGCAGTTCGTGCAGAGCGACCTGCCGCGGTTGGTGTCCTCGGCGCTGCGGCGCACGGGTCTGGATCCGCACCGGCTGGAACTGGAGATCACCGAGGGCGTGCTGATGTCGCGCAGCGACACCGTGCTCTCGGCGCTGTACGAGCTGTCCGACCTGGGCGTGGCCTTCTCCATCGACGACTTCGGCACCGGCTACTCCAGCCTGTCGTACCTGAAGCGGCTGCCGATCCGGTCGGTCAAGATCGACCGCTCCTTCATTGCCGACTTGCAGCAGGACGAAAGCGTCGCGGCGCTGGTGCGCGGCATCATCTCGCTCTCGCACGACCTGGGCTTCGAAGTCGTGGCCGAGGGCGTGGAAACGCACGAGCAGCTCGACTTCCTGCGGGCGCACGCCTGCGACAAGGCGCAGGGCTACCTGTTCGGCCACCCGCGCCCCGAACAGGATCTGGCATCGATGCTAGCCGACTCGCGCCCCAGCCCCGCGTAGGAGCCGCCGTCGGCGGCGACCCGACTCGCCCCCCGTCCCCCCGTAGGAGCCGCCGTCGGCGGCGACCCCTGCAAGACCCTGCGTTCACGACCGCCGGCGTAGTAAAATGCTCGCTTCCCACCCAGGGGCACCGCGTGGATCCGGACGCCGGACTGCGACCCAAGCGCATCGTCGCCAGCCTCGGCCTGACCGCCGAGGACGTTTCCATCCTGGGCGAACTGCTCCAGGCCGTCCGCGACCGCAGCGCCGCACGCTGGAGCTGGGGCCCGGAAAAGCTGGCCGACGTGGTGCTGTTCGACGAGCGCGCCAGCGCCGCCAACCTGGACCGCCTGTCGCCCGGCACCCGCCGCGTGTTCGTCGCCCGCAGCGGCGGCCGCGGGGCACCGCAAGGGGCCTGGCAGCTGACCTGGCCGCCCACCGAGGACAGCGTGCTCGATGCGCTGGAGGGAGACCGCGGCGCCGCCGTGGCCATGCAGCGCCGGATCATCGACCTGGACGGCGTCGCCCAGCCCGAGGAAGCGGTTGCCGTCGACATGGCCTCGTTGTTCGACGCGGGCATGATCGCCGATGTCCCCAGCGGCACCCTGCGCGCCGCCGACGAGCGCGCCTGGCAGCGGCCGGACGCGTCCGAAGACATCGCCGCAGCGATCGCGGCCCGGCGGGCGCCGCTGGCGCCGGCCGACAATTCGCCCGCCGCGCGGCTGGCCCGCCGCTATGCGCCGCTGTGCGATTTCATCGCGCCCGGCGGCCTGCCCGGCCCCGCGCGCCTGGATGCGGCGGGCATGCCGGCGCTGGTGGTGGATCCCGGCAAGGGCGTGTTCCACTGCGCCGCCGCGCTGTCGGAATTCGACCTGCCGATGCTGGGCCTGGTCGGCGGCGGCGACTGGACCCTGATCGGCGAGGACGCCCTGCAGCGCGCCGCCGACGAGTTTCCCGCCCGCCCGGTGGCGTGGCTGCAGTTCATCGACGCCATGCTCAACCCGGGCATGCCCGCCAATGCCCCGGGAGCAGACGCCCGCTGCCGCCTGACCGACGCCGCCCTGGTCGAACAGTACCCGCAGTACGAGAGGATGCTGCGCGCCCTGACCCAGACCACCACCCCCGCCGGCGTCGCCGAGCACGCCGGCACCACCGTGGAAGACGCCCTGCACCTGTGCGCCGCCCTCGACGCCGCCGGCCTCCTCACCCGCAACGCCGACTAGCCCCACCCCGCCTCCCCGACCAGCCCGGGAATACCGTTCGCACCACGCCATCGCCGTACGGTTCCGGAATGCCGGTCGTGCGTCGATACCGCAGCACGAACGGCATTCCGGAACCGTACCCCCACTCCGCTAGCGACGCATCGGGTAACCCGGGCCGTAGGTCGCCACTACCGTGGCGACGCACGACACATCGGGGTGGCAGCGTCGGCACAGTAGTGCCGACCTACATGCGACGGAATCGCGGCCCGACTCCGGAATACCGACCGCACCACCCCATCACCGTCCGGATCCGGGATACCGTTCGTGCTGAGGTATCGAAGCACGAGCGGTATCCCGGATCCGGACCCCCACTCCGCTAGACTCCCCCCTCCACCCCAGTGGAGCCGCCGATGAAAGTCCGCGCCGCCGTCGCCCACGCAGCCGGCCAGCCCCTGAGCATCGAAACCGTCGACCTGGAAGGCCCCAAGTCCGGCGAAGTCCTCGTCGAGCTCAAAGCAACAGGCATCTGCCACACCGACGAATTCACCCTCTCCGGCGCCGACCCCGAAGGCCTGTTCCCCGCCATCCTCGGCCACGAGGGCGCCGGCATCGTCGTCGACGTCGGCCCCAACGTCACCTCGGTCAAAAAGGGCGACCACGTCATCCCGCTCTACACCCCCGAATGCCGCCAGTGCGAGTACTGCCTGAACCCCAAGACCAACCTGTGCCAGGCCATCCGCGCCACCCAGGGCCAGGGCCTGATGCCCGACGGCAGCAGCCGCTTCAGCCTCGGCGGCGAGAAGCTCCACCACTACATGGGCACCTCCACCTTCGCCCAATACACCGTGCTCCCCGAGATCGCCGTGGCGAAGGTCCGCGAGGACGCCCCGTTCGACAAGGTCTGCTACATCGGCTGCGGCGTCACCACCGGCATCGGCGCGGTGATCTGGACAGCGAAAGTCGAGCCGGGCGCACGCTGCGTGGTGTTCGGCCTCGGCGGCATCGGCCTCAACGTCATCCAGGGCCTGCGCCTGGCCGGCGCCGCGCAGATCATCGGCGTCGACATCAACCCCGCGCGCAAGCCGCTCGCGGAGGAATTCGGCATGACCGACTTCGTCAACCCCAAGGAAGTCGAAGGCGACCTGGTGCCGTACCTCGTGTCACTCACCAAG
>DASRZM010000028.1:0-16616 GCA_035686365.1 Lysobacteraceae bacterium
CACGATGCGAAGGCCCACGAGCCTGCTGCTGGCCCTGCTCGCCACCACCGTCCCGGCGCTCGCCCAGGCACCGGCGGACGCCGGCCCGGACGCCGGCCGGGACCTCGGCCCGGACGTCGACCTGGTGCCGCCGATCGAACGCATCCAGGCGCCGACATTGCGCATGGCGCCGGTCATCGCCCGCTACCGCGCCGACCGCGACAGCCTGGACCACTTCTACGACGTCGCCCACGGCAGTGCCCGCGAGTCGGTGCTGGGCGGGTTCCTGGCCGGGTGGCAGCGCGAACTGGAAAAGATCGACTTCGCACAGCTTGCGGTCGAAGACCGGATCGACTACGTGCTGTTCGAGCGCGAACTGGCGCACGCCCGGCACGCGCTGGCATTCGACTCCGGCCGCGCCCGGGAGGCGTTCGCGCTGCTGCCTTCGGCGGCGGAACTGATCGAGCTGGCCGAGCGCCGGCGTCGGATGCACCCGCAGTCCGGGCGCGAGGCGGCGGACGTGCTCGACCGCGCCCGCGTGCAGATCGAGGCGGCCACGAAGAAATACACCGACGACCCGGAATCGGCCGGCACCCGGCCGGTCCTGGCCTACCGCGCCGGCAACCTCGCCGTGGCGGTCCGCGAGGCGCTGAAGCAGTGGTACGGGTTCCATGCCGACTACGACCCGACCCTGCACTGGTGGGTCCAGCAGCCCTACGAGGCGCTGGACAAGGCGCTGGAGGCCCACGCCAAGGTGCTGCGCGAGAAACTGGCCGGTGCTTCGGATCCGGAGACCATCGTCGGCGATCCGATCGGCCGCCAGGCGCTGCTCCAGGCGCTGGACTACGAAGCGATCCCATACACACCCGAGGAACTGGTCGCCATCGCCCGCAAGGAACTGGCGTGGTGCCATGCCGAACTGGCGCGTGCGGCCTCCGAGCTGGGACACCGGAACTGGCGTGATGCGCTCGAGTACGTCAAGACCCGGCACCCGGCGCCGGGCGAGCAACCGGCGCTGGTGCGCGAGCTCGCGCACGAGGCGATCGAGTTCGTCGTTTCGCGCGACCTGGTCACCGTGCCCGAGCTGGCCAGGCGCGACTGGCGCATGAACATGCTGTCGCCCGAGCGGCAACTGCAGGCGCCGTTCTTCCTGGGCGGCGAGGACGTCTGGGTGGCCTTCCCCACGCGCGGCATGCCGCACGAGAAGAAACTGATGAGCCTGCGCGGCAACAACCGGCATTTCTCGCGCGCGGTGGTGCACCACGAGCTGATCCCCGGCCACCACCTGCAGCATTTCATGAACGAGCGCTACGCCACCCATCGGCGGCTGTTCTCCACTCCGTTCTGGGGAGAAGGCTGGGCGCTCTACTGGGAGCTGCGGCTGTGGGAGCTGGGCTTTGCCGCCAGCCCCGAGGACCGCATCGGCATGCTGTTCTGGCGCGCGCACCGCGCGGCGCGGATCCTGTTTTCGCTGTCCTTCCACCTGGGCGAGATGACGCCGCAGCAGGCGATCGATCTGCTGGTGGAGCAGGTCGGGCACGAGCGCGAGAATGCCGCGGCCGAAGTGCGCCGCTCGTTCGCCGGCGACTACAGTCCCCTGTACCAGGCCGCCTACCTGCTCGGCGGCCTGCAGTTCCGCGCGCTGCACGACGAACTGGTGACCCACGGCGGCATGAGCGAGTCGCAGTTCCACGACGCCATCCTGCAGGGGGGCACCATGCCGGTGGAGTTCGTGCGGATGCGGTTGCGCAACCAGCCCCCGCCGCGCGGGTTCGAGGCGGGCTGGCGCTTCTACGACCGCATCGAGGCGATGCGCAAGGGTTCCGCTCCCTGAAATCGAGCGGAGCGAAGGTCCCAATCTGCCCCGAGGCAAGTGCCGGGGTCCGGTAGCGCTTGCCGGGACGTTGGCGACAGGGATGTCGCCAAAGAGCCCCCATGGACGGGTTCACGGCGGTCCCGGCAAGCGCTACCGGACCGCGGCACGCCCTACGGAGCAAGGACGTCCACGGCCCGGTGCGTCGCCGTCAACAGGCCAAGGACAGGCGCTGATAGCATAGGCGCGGACCGAGTCGAACCGGAGTGCCGATGGCCGCCGCCGACGACCCCGACGTTCCCGTGCCTGCGGTGCACCGCGCAGACCCGGCCTACCGCCGCTACGTGGTCATTGCCCTGCTGCTGGTCGTGGGCGCCGGCGCCGTCGCGCTGTGGCTGCTGGTCGGGTGGCTTGCACAGGCGCCCGGCGATGCCAGCGTATTCCGGCGGCACGCGCTGCTGGTGGCCCTGTTCGGCAGCGTGTGCTTCGCCATGGCGCTGCCGCTGGGCGCTTTCGGAGTCTGGCTGATGCGGCTGGCGCGCCGCATCGACGTGGAGGGGCGGTTTCCCCCGCAGGACATGCACACCACGCGCGACTACCCGGTGGCGACCGGCGCCGACGCCCGGCGGCAGGCCCGCCTGCACCTCGCATTGGCAGTCCTGGCCTTCGCGCTGGCGGCCCTGCTGGTCGGCTGGGGCGCCTGGGTGTACCTGAACTTCGCGCCCTGATGGCCGCCGACGGCGCTTGCGTCCGGGGGACGCCCTACAGGTCGCGCACGCCCAACTCGTCCAGCGCCTTCTGCATCGCGATGCGGGCCGGCTCGCTGAGCGTTTCGTGGTCGAGCGCGTAGCGGATCGTCGCCTCGATCAATCCGATATGGGTCCCGCAATCGAAGCGCGCCCCCTGGAAGCGGTAGGCCAGAACCGGATCGTCCACCAGCATCCGCGCGATCGCATCGGTGAGCTGGATCTCGCCGCCGGCGCCGGGCGTCTGCGAGGCGAGCAGCTCGAAGATCCGTGGCTGCAGCACGTAGCGGCCGACCACGGCCAGGGTGCTGGGCGCGTCCTCGGGACTGGGCTTTTCGACGATCGCCTCCACCCGTCCGTGTCGGCCCTGGAAGTCCGGCACCGAAACGATGCCGTAGCTGCCGGTCTGGTCGCGCTCGACATCCTGGACGGCGATGAGGCTGACCGGACCGGCCTGATCCTGGGCCAGCTCGGTCATCTGCGCCAGGCAACCACGGCCGCGGTTGAAGATCAGGTCGTCCGGCAACAGCACCGCGAACGGGCGCTCGCCGACCACCGGGCGCGCGCAAAGCACCGCGTGCCCCAGGCCCAGAGCCCGGGACTGGGTGACGAACGTCGCGCGGACGCCTTCGGGCAAGACCCGGCGCACGGTCTCCAGAAGCTCGGTCTTGCCGGACTGTTCGAGCTGCTGCTCGAGTTCGTACGCGGTGTCGAAGTAATCCGCCACCGCGTGCTTGTAACGATTGGTCACGAACACCAGGGTGTCGCAGCCGGCCTCGATCGCCTCGTCCACCGCGTACTGGATCAACGGGCGGTCGACGATCGGCAGCATCTCCTTGGGCACCGTCTTGGTGGCCGGCAGGAACCGCGTTCCCAGGCCGGCAACGGGAAACACGGCGGTGCGGATCGGCTCGGGCATCGTGGCCTGGGTCCTGGTTGATCCATCGGGAAAACGCGGTTCCCGCAACGACGGCTCAGCGCTCGTCCGCGGCGCTGCGGTTCAGGCTCACCACCCGTGCCCCCGCGTCCGTGTACTCGGGCACCAGCCGCCGCAGCAGCCGGTCCAGTTCGGCTTCGTCGTGGCGCAACACTGCCTGGTGCATGGCGTTGAGCGCCGCTTCGAGCTCGGCGACAGCGGCACCGCGCTGGCGCGCCAGCATGATCTTGGGGTGCCCCGTGGGCTGGTAGTCCTCCTGCTCGTGGAACAGTTCCTCGAACAGCTTCTCGCCGGGCCGCAGCCCGGTGTACACGATCTCGATGTCGGGCCCGGGGCGCTTTCCGGCAAGCCGGATCATCTGCTCGGCAAGATAGCCGATGCGTACCGGCTCGCCCATGTCCAGCGCGTAGAGCTCTCCGCCGCGGCCCAGCGCCACGGCCTGCAGGATCAGCTGGCAGGCCTCGGGAATGGTCATGAAGAAACGCATGACCTCCGGGTGGGTGACCGTCAGCGGCCCGCCCCGGCGCAGCTGCTCGCGGAACAGCGGCACCACGCTGCCGGCCGAATCGAGCACGTTGCCGAAGCGCACCGTCATGAAACGGGTGCCGCCGGTGCCGTCCAGCGCCTGGCACAGCAGCTCGGCCACGCGCTTGGTCGTGCCCATGACGCTGCCCGGATTCACGGCCTTGTCGGTGGAGATCAGGACGAACGCGCCGACCCGGTGGCGCAGCGCCGCATAGGCGAGCGTGCGGGTGGTCAGCACGTTGTTGCGCACGGCCTCGCGGACCTGTTGCTGCAGCAACGGGACGTGCTTGAAGGCGGCGGCGTGAAACACGACCTGCGCAGCCGAGCGTTCCAGCGCCCGTTCGGCGGTGGCAGGATCGCCGCAGTCGCCGAGCAGGCAGTCGAGCACGAGGTCCGGGAACTCGCCCCGGAGCTCCTGCTCGATCCGGTACAGGTTGTACTCGGACAGCTCCAGCACGGTCAGCGACTCGATCCCCAGGCGCGCCACCTGCCGGCACAGTTCGGCACCCACCGAACCGCCGCCGCCGGTGACCAGCACCCGCCTGCCGGCCAGCGCCGCGCGGATTGCGCTCCAGTCCAGGCTGACCGGCTCGCGCCCGAGCAGGTCCTCGATCGCCACTTCCTTGAGCTGCAGCGACGGCAGGCGGCCCTCGACGACGTCCTGCAGGCGCGGCACCGTGCGGAACGCCAGTCCAGTGTCCTCGCAGGCCTCCACCACGCGTTGCATCTGCTGGTTGCTGGCCGAGGGCATGGCGATCAGCAGCATCCCGGCGGCGGTTTCGGCAGCCACACGCGGCAATTCGTCGATGGCGCCCAGCACCGGAATCCCGTGGAGCTTGGCCCCGCGCAGCACGCGCTGGTCGTCCAGGAAGCCGACCACGCGGTAGCGGTTCTCGCGGCGCAGCTCGCGCACCAGCGCCTCGCCGGAACGGCCCGCGCCGAGCACCAGCACGCGGGTGGCCGGGCGACCGCGCGCGCCGCCGCTGCCGAGGCCGTCCTTCCAGGTCCGGTACAACAGGCGCGGCAGGCCCAGCAGCACGGCCAGCAGCAGCGGGTAGATGAACAGCACCGAGCGCGGCACGCCCTCGAGCCGCGAGAACAGGAACAGCCCCAGCGCCGAGGCGATCGCGCCGAAGACCGCGGCGCGCCCGATGTTGACCAGGTCCGGCAGGCTGGCGAAACGCCACAGGCCGCGGTACAGGCCGGTCCACCACAGCACCAGCCCCTGCGCGACGAGCACGATCGCGATCTCCGGCGAGAACCACGGCAACTCGGGCGGAACCTCGACCAGGCTGTAGCGCAGCCTCGTGGCAGCCGTCCAGGCCAGCCAGACCATCGCCAGGTCGTGCAGCACCACCGCGATGCGCGGGTGCGCGAAGCCGGGCCGGAGCGGGGTGGGCTTCATGTGCGCGCCCGGCCGCGTACGTCCGCCAGCACCCGACGCCGTGCCAGCAACCACAGCACCACGGCGAGCGCCATCGCCGGACCGGCCGTCAGCATGGCCGGGACGGCGGTGGTGTCCGTCAGCACGACGACGGGCAGGACGATGAGAATATTCCAGGTCATGTAGAGGCCTACGACCTTCGCGTGCGGGATGCCGCACCGCACGAGCCACTGGTACAGGTGCTCGCGGTGTGGATGGTACCACCGGCGTCCGCCCAGCAAGCGCCACAGCAAGGTCATGCCGGCATCGACCACGAAGGCCGAGCACAGCAGCGCGGCGCCCAGCGGCGAGAGTGCGCCCGCGGTCACCGCGACCAGCAGCAGCCCGGCGACCGCGAAGCCCAGCCCGCCGCTGCCGACATCCCCCAGGAAGACACGGGCCCGCGGAAAGTTGAACGGCAGGAAGCCGGCTGTGGCCGCGCACAGCGTCAATGCCGCACCCGAGAGCAGCGCCTGTCCATGCCAGGCCGCCATGCCGGCCAGGACCGCCGTGACGAACGCGGTCTGGACCCCCGCCAGCCCGTCGATCCCGTCCATGAAGTTCCAGAAGTTGACCAGCGCAGCCAGCGCCAGCACGGCGGCCGCGACCAGCGCCCAGCCGTGCCGATCGGCCGGAATGCCCATCACCGTGGCGGCCAGCACGGACGCGGTCAGCAAATGCACCAGCAGGCGCGGCCACGCCGGCAGCGGCCGATGGTCGTCGGCAAACCCCACGGCCGCCACCGCCAGCACCCCCAGTGCCAGTACCCAGTACGGCGTGCGCGCCAGGGAAGCCAGCGGCAACGCGGCGAGCCAGGCCACCAGCGGGCCGACGCCGCCGCCACGCGGGGTCGGCAGTGCATGGCTGCGGCGGCGTCCGGGCGGATCCAGCAAAGCCCGTTCGCGCGCGTACAGCATCGCGATCCACGTCAGGACGGCCGCCACGACCCCCGTGGCCAGTGCCAGCCAGAGCAGGTGGGCAGGCGTGGCTTCAGTCACCGGCAACCCCATGGATCGGCTTGATCGCGCCCCAGTTCTTGCAGCTGGGGCATTGCCAGTGGTGGGCCTTGGCGCCGAATCCGCAGCGCGTGCAGCGGTAGGTCGGAGTGCCGGCGACCAGCTGGTCGGTCAGCTGTTTGAGCGTGAGCAGCACCTCGCGCCCGGCCTGGTGGCTGTCGCCCAGGTTCAGGTCGATCAATGCGGCCTGGCCACGTACCGACGGGCGTCGCCGCAGCTCCCGCGTCAGGAATTCGGCAGCGGCTTCGCGACCCTCGTCCAGCTGGACCAGGCGCGTGAGCTCGAGCATCGGCGAAACGCCCGGGTAACGATCGACCATGGCGGTCAGGAACTCGCGTGCACGTTGGCGATCGGACCGGCGCTCGTAGCACGCCAGCAATGGCCTGAGCAGTTCGGGCAGGTATTCGGGATCGTGGTGGGCCACGCGCTCGAAGGCCCGGATCGCATGGTCGTCGTGACCGGCAGCCAGTTCGATCTGCCCTTCGAGCAGGCCGGCCCGGATGCAGTTGGCGTCGGCCGCGTGGGCCTCGGACAGCGCCGCCCGCGCCGCCCGCGCATCGCCCTGCGCACGCGCAAGCTCGGCCAGCTCGCAGTGGAACTGCGCCACCAGCCGGCCCATCGGCTCGCCGGTGGCCGCCTCGTACCTGCGGGCGTGCTCGATCGCCTTGCCCCATTCGCGCTCGGCCTGGTAGATCGAGATCAGGTGCCGCAGCGCCTCGGGCGCCGCGGCGTCGGCGCGTACCAGATCCGAGAACAGCGTCTCTGCGCGGTCGAGCAGGCCGGCACGCATGTAATCCTCGCCCAGTTCGAGCACCGCGTGGGTCCGTTGCTCCTCGCTCAGGTTCTGTCGCATCACCAGGTTCTGGTGCACGCGGATCGCGCGGTCGACCTCACCGCGGCGGCGGAACAGGTGACCGAGCGCGAAATGGGTCTCCACGGTGTCCTTGTCGACCTCGGCGATCTCCAGGAACACCTCGATGGCCTTGTCGGGCTGCTCGTTGAGCAGGTAGTTCAGGCCCCGGAAGTAGGTGGTGGACAGCTTCGAGACCCGGGCGCTGTCGCTGCGCCGGGCATGGGCCTGGTGCGCAAACCAGCCGCCGGCGGCTGCGACCGGCAACAGCAGCAGCAGCCAGATCCATCCGTTCACGCGTCGGCGCCGTGCTCGCCCGGCGCCTGCGCCCGCGCCTGGATGCGCTGCTGCCGCGCAAGGCGGCGGCGGAGCGGCCAGATCACGCCGGACCACAGCGCCAGCCCGCCCAGCATCGCGCCGACCAGCGCAGCCAGCAGCAGGGCCACACCCAGCGACAGCTCCGCCTCGAACCAGTAGAAGCCGATCTTCACCAGGGTGGAGTTGAGCGCGCCGAACGCGATGCCGGCGAGTACGAAGACCACGGCGGTCAGGCCCGAGAGCAGTCGCATCGGATTCCAGGATCGTGGTACGGGCCCCTAGCTTAGCCGACCTGACTGGATGCCCGCCGGTCCGAGGCGACGGGCGGAGGCGGCGCCTGCGGGACATCGACGAACCGACGCGTCGGCGTGAGGGCCGCGGGTCGGGGACCGGGTCGGGGGACCTGCGGTGGGACGAGGTCGCCGCCGGCGGCGCAGTCGGGCGTGCGGCGGAACCGGGCGCCGGTCAGTCGTCGTCGCGGATGGAGCGGGTATGGGCCAGTGGCATGGTGTCGGCCACGCGCTCGCGCAGCTCCTTGCCGGGCTTGAAGTGCGGCACGTGCTTGCCGGGCAGCGCCACCGACTCGCCGGTCTTGGGATTGCGGCCGATGCGCGGTGGCCGGTAATGCAGCGAGAAACTGCCGAAGCCGCGGATCTCGATGCGCTCGCCGTTGGCCAGGGCGCCGCTCATCTGCTCGAGCAGCGTCTTGACGCCGAGGTCCACGTCATCGGCCTTCAGGTGGGACTGGCGCTGGGCGAGGGCTTCGATCAGTTCGGATTTGGTCATGCGGCCGGCCTTGCGGGAATGCTGGTACATCCGTATCCCGCGCCGGCAGCGCGATCGCATGCCGGGCGGAGGAGGCGCCGGGACATCCGCCCCGGCGGCCCAAAGAAACGTCTGATCAAGTCCATCCTGGACTTGCCCAGAGGTCCCCGAAGCTTACTCGGACTTTCCGAGCTGCTCGCGCAGCAGCGCGCCCAGCTTGGTCGTGCCGCCCGAATTGGACTGGTACTCGTCCATGTGCTCGCGCAGCTCGGCCTCGTCCTTGGCGCGGATCGACAGCTGCAGGACGCGGCTCTTGCGGTCCATGCCCACGTACTTGGCCTCGACCTCCTCGCCCACCTTCAGGTGCTGCGTGGCGTCGTCCACCCGCTCCTTGGCGATGTCGTTGGCGCGCAGGTAGCCCTCGATGCCCTCACCCAGGTCGATCGTGGCGCCGCGCGGGTCCACTTCCCGGACCGTGCCCTTGACGATGCTGCCGCGCGGGTTTTCGGCCATGAAGGTACCGAACGGATCCTGCTCGAGCTGCTTGATGCCCAGGCTGATGCGCTCGCGCTCGGGATCGACCGCGAGCACCACGGCCTCCACATCCTGGCCCTTCTTGAAGTTGCGGACGATCTCCTCGCCGGTCGCGTTCCAGGAAATGTCCGACAGGTGCACCAGGCCGTCGATGCCGCCGTCCAGGCCCACGAAGATGCCGAAGTCGGTGATCGACTTGATCTGGCCGTGCACCTTGTCGTTCTTCTTGTGCATGGCGGCGAACGCTTCCCACGGGTTGGGCGTGCACTGCTTGATGCCCAGCGAGATGCGGCGGCGCTCCTCGTCGACGTCCAGGACCATGACCTCGACCTCGTCGCCGACCTGCACGACCTTGGACGGGTTGACGTTCTTGTTGGTCCAGTCCATCTCCGAGACGTGTACCAGTCCCTCGACGCCCGGCTCGATCTCGACGAAGCAGCCGTAGTCGGTGACGTTGGAGACCTTGCCGAACACGCGCGTGCTGGCCGGGTAGCGGCGGGAGATGTTGTCCCACGGGTCCTCGCCCAGCTGCTTCAGCCCCAGGCTGACGCGGTTGCGCTCGCGGTCGAACTTGAGCACGCGGACCTCGAGCTCGTCGCCGACATTGACCACCTCGGACGGGTGGCGCACGCGCTTCCAGGCCATGTCGGTGATGTGCAGCAGGCCGTCGATGCCGCCCAGGTCCACGAAAGCGCCGTAGTCGGTGAGGTTCTTTACCACACCCTTGAGGATGGCGCCTTCCTGCAGGCGCTCCATCAGCTTCTCGCGCTCCTCGCTGAACTCGCTTTCCACGACGGCGCGGCGCGAGACCACCACGTTGTTGCGACGGCGGTCGAGCTTGATGATCTTGAACTCGAGTTCCTTGCCCTCGAGGTAGGCCGGGTCGCGCACGGGGCGCACATCGACCAGCGAACCGGGCAGGAACGCGCGCACGTCCTTGATGTCGACGGTGAAGCCGCCCTTGACCTTGCCGGAGATCTTCCCGGTCACGGTCTCGTCGTTCTCCATGGCTTCCTCGAGTTCGTCCCAGACCATGGAACGCTTGGCCTTCTCGCGCGAGAGCACGGTCTCGCCAAAACCATTCTCGAGGGCATCGAGCGCGACCTTGACCTCGTCGCCGACCTCGATCTCCAGTTCTCCGTCGTCATTCCTGAACTGTTCGAGTGGCACGATGCCCTCGGACTTGAGGCCGGCATTGATGACGACCACGTCCGAGCGGACCTCGACCACGATGCCGGTGACGATGCTGCCGGGCTTCAGCTTTACGAGCTTCTGCTCGCTCTGCTCGAACAGTTCCGCGAAACTCTCAGTCATTGGATGGATTTCCGGTTGAACACTCGGGCCGCTGCGTGGCTTGACGCGGCGACCCACCTGTCGTGTGGCGCAATCTGCGCCGTTCTGGTTCCCCGGCGGACCGGGGGCCTGTTTGCCCGTACCACGCCTCCGGCGCCGTGCGGGTGTGCGGGGGCCGGCTTCCACCGGTCCTGCAGTCGGCCTGCGGCGGGTGCCGCCGGCCATGCGCTTCGGTCCCTGAAACGCGATGCGCCGGACGAAGATCCCGTCCGGCGCGGAATTCGCTGTCTGCGCGGCTTCCGGTCACCGCTTCGGCTTCGAACCCGCCGCCACGATCGCCAGCACGCGTTCGACCACTTCCTCGACGCCCACGCCCGTGGTGTCCACGTGCACGGCGTCCGGTGCCGGTTTCAACGGCGCAATCACCCTCTGCGCATCGCGCGCGTCGCGGGCGAGGATCTCGCGCAGAAGGTCGTCGAGTTTAACCGTAAGACCCTTTTCCTTCAACTGCTTATAGCGCCTGCCCGCACGCTCGGCGGCGCTGGCGGTCAGGAACACCTTGTACGGGGCATCCGGGAATACCACCGTGCCCATGTCGCGCCCGTCCGCGACCAGGCCCGGGCTTTTCCTGAACGCGCGCTGCTTGTCCAGCAGGGCGGCCCGGACCGCGGGGATCGCGGCGATGGCCGAGGCCGCCGCTCCGGCGGTCTCGGTACGCAGCTCGTCGGTGGCGTCGACCCCGTTGACCAGCACCCGCGGCTCCTCCTGGCCGCTGCGCTCTAAGCGCAGCCGTGTGTCGAAGGCACAGCGCACCAGCTCGGCATGGTCGGAGAAATCGGCCCCGGCCCAGCTGGCGGCGAGCCCCACGGCCCGGTACAGGGCCCCGGAATCCAGGTAGCGCCAGCCCAGGCGGTCGGCCACGGCCCGGCTGATGGTCCCCTTGCCGGAGCCGGAGGGGCCGTCGAGGGTGAGGACGGGGATGGGTTTGCTCATGGGCGCGGCATTGTACGGGAGGGCGCCTTGCCGGCACGGGGTGGGGCGGTCCCAGAGTTCCGTTCCGGTAGCCAGTTCCGGTAGCCAGTGCGAGTTCAAAGACGCGTTCGAGGCCCGAGCGCGTGGGCTCGCCGGGGCGAATCGGTGTCCGGGTTCCGGGGGCGTCGCCTCCGCAGCGGCGGCGGGCGGACGATCAGGCCCCCGCAGGGGGGCGCGGGCATGGATGCCCGCGCGTTTGCAAAGGGACACGATGTCCCGTTGCAAACCCCGGCCGACCGACGCGGACCGCGGCGCTCAGCGCCGCGGCGCGAGGACAAGCAGCCCCCGGAACCCGGACACCGATCCGCCCCATCCCGAAGCCCGCATGTCGCTTGCTTCTGACTGGCTGCTGGAACTGCCTGCTGGAACTAGTCTTCGTCCGGCCACAGCGTCTTCGGCGCCTGCGATCGACGCGGCGTCGCGTCGGGCTGCGACGCCACCGCCCGCCAGACCGCCAGTGCGTCGCGGGTGGCGGCGACGTCGTGCACCCGCACGAACGTGGCGCCATGGGCCGCGGCGATGACGGCGGCGGCCACCGAGCCATGGATGCGCTCACCGACGCCGCGGCCGGTCAGGGTGCCGATCATCGATTTGCGCGACAGGCCGGCCATGACCGGCCGGCCCAGGTCGGCGAATGCCGACAGGTTGCGCAGCAGCGCCAGGTTGTCCTCCAGGCGCTTGCCGAAACCGAAGCCCGGGTCGACCACGATCCTGCGCTTGTCGATGCCGGCCATCTCGCAGGCGAAGATGCGCTGGGCCAGGAAGCGGTGCACCTCCATGACCACATCGTCGTAGGCGGGCGCCTCCTGCATCGTGCGCGGCTCGCCCTGCATGTGCACCAGCACCACCGCGGCGCCGGATCCGGCGACCGCCTCGAGCGCGCCCTCCCGGCGCAGCGCGAAGACGTCGTTGACCATGCCCGCCCCCGCCGCCAGCGCCGCGCGCATGACCTCGGGCTTGGAGGTGTCCACCGATACCGGCACGTGGGAGCGCGCGGCCAGCGCCTCGATCACCGGGATCACCCGCGCGATCTCATCGGCCACCGGCACCTCGCCGGCCCCGGGACGGGTCGATTCGCCGCCCACGTCGAGCAGGTCGGCACCGGCCTCCACCAGTCGCAGCGCGTGCGCGACCGCGGCCTCGGCGTCGGCGTGGTGGCCGCCGTCGGAGAACGAATCGGGGGTGACGTTGACCACGCCCATGATGCGGGGCCGGTCCAGCTCCAGCACGCGGCCGGCGCAGTCCAGGGCGGGGGTGGTGTCGAACATTGCGGGGCCTTTTCGGGGATCGGGGTTTTGGCTAGGGCTCAGAGGTCAGGGCTCAGGAAAGCCCGCACGATCGCGGTGCCTGGCTGTTCGTGCTTCGATACCTCAGCACGAACGGAGAGGTGGCCGCGAGCAACAGCACGAACGGATAGGTGGCCGCGGGTAACAGCACGAACGGGGAGGTGGTCGCGAGCAACTGGATCCTGACGCCTCGACCGTCCCGTTCGTGCTGAGGTATCGAAGCACGAACAGCGGAGCACTCCCCGGAGCGGGCTTTTTCCTGAGCCCTGAGCCCTGCCCTTCCCCGCCTCAGGTCTGCGCTGCCGGTCCACCCACGGCGCCCGCCGGCGGTGGCGTGGGGTCCTGCACCGGCGTGGCGCTGCGGGTCCAGTCGTCCGGCGGCGGCGGCTCTTCGCCGCGCATGATGGCGTCGATCTGGCGCGCGTCGATGGTCTCGTACTGCAGCAGCGTCTCGGCCATCATGTGCAGCTTCTGCATGTTGCCGGTGAGGATCTCGCGCGCACGGGTGTAGGCGTTGTCGAGGATCCCGCGCACGACCTCGTCGATCTTGCGCGCGGTTTCGTCGGAGACGTTCTTGTGCTGGGTGATGGCGCGGCCCAGGAACACCTCGTCCTCCTGGTCGCCGTAGGTCACCGGACCCATCTCGTCGGACAGGCCCCACTTGGTGACCATGTCGCGGGCGATCGCGGTCGCGCGCTGGATGTCGTTGGTCGCACCGGTCGTGACCTTGTCGGTGCCGAAGATCAGTTCCTCGGCCACGCGGCCGCCGTAGAGCGAGCACAGCTGGCTCTCCAGCCACGTCCTGGAATGGCTGTAGCGGTCCTGCTCGGGCAGGAACATGGTCACGCCCAAGGCGCGCCCGCGCGGGATGATGGTCACCTTGTAGACCGGATCGTGCTCCGGCATCAGCCGGCCGACGATGGCGTGCCCGGCCTCGTGGTAGGCGGTGAGCTTCTTTTCCTGCTCGCTCATCACCATCGAGCGCCGCTCGGCGCCCATCATGATCTTGTCCTTGGCGCGGTCGAAATGCTCCATGCGCACATCGCGGGCGTTCGCGCGCGCGGCGAACAGCGCCGCCTCGTTGACCAGGTTGGCCAGGTCGGCGCCGGAGAAGCCCGGCGTGCCGCGCGCGATCACGCGCGGGTCGACGTTGTCGGCAACCGGGACCTTGCGCATGTGGACCTTCAGGATCTGCTCGCGTCCGCGCAGGTCCGGCAGCGGTACCACGACCTGGCGGTCGAAGCGGCCCGGGCGCAGCAGCGCCGGGTCGAGCACGTCGGGCCGGTTGGTCGCGGCGATCACGATGATGCCCTCGGTGCCCTCGAAGCCGTCCATCTCCACCAGCAGCTGGTTCAGCGTCTGCTCGCGCTCGTCGTGCCCGCCGCCCAGGCCGGCGCCGCGATGGCGGCCCACCGCGTCGATCTCGTCGATGAAGATGATGCACGGCGCGTGCTTCTTGGCCTGCTCGAACATGTCGCGCACGCGCGAGGCGCCCACGCCCACGAACATCTCGACGAAGTCCGAGCCGGAGATCGAGAAGAACGGCACCTTGGCCTCGCCGGCGATGGCCTTGGCCAGCAGCGTCTTGCCGGTGCCCGGCGAGCCGACCATCAGCACGCCGCGCGGGATGCGCCCGCCCAGCTTCTGGAACTTGCCCGGGTCGCGCAGGAACTCGACCAGCTCGCCGACCTCCTCCTTGGCCTCGTCGCAGCCGGCCACGTCGGCGAAGGTGATCTTGACCTGGTCCTCGCCCTGCAGCTTGGCGCGCGAGCGTCCGAAGCTCATCGCCCCGCGGCCGCCGGCGCTGGACTGCAGCTGGCGCATGAAGAAGATGAAGATGGCGATGAAGATGACGTAGGGCAGCAGGTTGATCACCGCCAGCCAGATCATGCTGGTCTTCTCGGGCGGCTCGGCCCGGACCGTCACGTTGTGGCGCAGCAGGTCGTTGACCAGATCCTCGTCGCGCACCGCAGTGACCTTGCCCTTGGCGCCGTCCTTGCGCTCGAACTCTATGAGCGTGCCGCCTTCCTTGATCTCCACCGCCTTCACGCGGTCGGACTGCACCTCGGCGATGAACTCCGAGTAGCTGATCGCCTGCTCGGCGGGGGGGCGCTGCGAAAAGCTCTGGACCACCGCCATCAGCACGACGGCGATCACGATCCACAGCAGCAGGTTCTTGGCAAGGTCGTTCATCGATCCGAATCTTCCATTGTCAGGCCGTGGTCGGCGCCCGGCACTGCCGGCCACGGCCCCATTATGCGGTGCCGGTCCCGGCGCGACCCGTCATCGGGCCCTTTCTTCCCGTGGCAACGACATAGACCTCCGACGAGCGGCGGCGTGACGCGGCCGGTTTACGCACGTGGACCTTGCCGTAACGCGTCCTCAGGTCCTTGAGGTAGGCGTCCGATCCCTGTCCCTGGAACATCTTGGTCACCAGTGCCCCGCCTTCGCGCAGGTGCGCCTGGGCGAAGTCGCGCGCCAGTTCGACCAGGGCCATGGCCCGCGGCTGGTCCACGGCATCCACACCCGAGATATTGGGCGCCATGTCCGAAAGCACAAGGTCCACGGCATCGCCGCCCAGCGCGGCTTCCAGCCGCGACAGTGTTTCCTGCTCCCTGAAGTCGCCGTGAATGAACGCCACCCCGGCGACCGGGGGCATCGGCAGGATGTCCAGCGCGATCACGCGGCCGCGGCCCCCGAGCATCCGCTGCAGCGTCTGCGTCCAGCCGCCCGGCGCCGCGCCCAGGTCGACCACGATCATGCCCGGACGCACCAGGCGGTCGCGCTCGAGCAGTTCCTCGAGCTTGTAGGCCGCGCGCGAGCGGGTGCCCTCGGACTGGGCCCGGCGCACGTACGGATCCTTGAAGTGTTCGTCGAGCCAGCGACGGCTCGACCTGCTGCGCGCCATGGGGTTCCGGAGCGGCGTGGTGTGAACGCCATGATACCCTGCGCGGTCGCAACCGCCGCCGCCGCACGTCATGAATGCCTCGCCCCTGAGCAACAGCCAGCAGCGCTACCTGCGCGGCCTCGGCCATGGCCTCAAACCGGTGATCCTGGTCGGCGCCAGGGGGATGAGCCAGGCCGTCCTCGCCGAACTCGACGGCGCACTGGAGCACCACGAGCTGATCAAGGTGAAGATCGCGGCCGGGGACCGCCAGTCGCGCGACGCCGTGGTCGAGGAGATGGTGCGGCGCAGCCGCGCGGCGCTGGTGCAGCGCATCGGCAACGTCGCACTGCTGTACCGGCGCTGCAAGGACAAGCCCACGCTGGCGCTGCCCGCCTGACCCGGCTGCTGCCGACGTGGAACTCACGCTGGACCGCTCCGGCGGGCATCACCTGATCCGCGCCACCGCGCACGACTGGATCCGCGTGGACGAGCGCCGGCTCTGCCGCAGTTTCGTACTGATGCCGGACCGGCTCGAGGACTGGCCGCCCACGACCGCGGCCGGGATCGACGCGGCGCACCTGGATCAGCTGCTGGCACTGGCACCGGAACTGATCGTGCTGGGCACCGGCGCGCGCCAGGTGTTCCTGCCGGCTCGGTTGCAGGCCCGGGTGCTGGCGCGGGGCGTCGGCCTGGAGGTGATGGGCAACGACGCTGCCGCCCGCACCTACAACGTGCTGGCCGCGGAGCGGCGGCGCGTGCTGGCGGCGTTCGTGTTGCCGGGGTGAGGGCCTGGGCCCCCAGCGGCCATCACCGCTTCGGCAACACCGCCAACGGATCGACCGGCTTGCCGTTGCGGCGCACCTCGAAGTGCAGCATGTCCCGCGAGGCGCCGCTGCGTCCCATCTCGGCGATCTGCTGGCCCGCGCCCACCCGCTCGCCCTCGTCGACCAGGCGCCTGCGATTGTGCGCATAGGCCGACAGCCAGTCCTCGGAGTGCTTGACGATGATCAGTTCGCCGTAGCCGACCAGGCCGGCGCCCGAATACACGATCACGCCGTCGGCGGCCGCGCGCACCGGCGTTCCGGGGCGGCCGCCGATGTCGATACCCTGCCGGGTCGGGTCGCCGGACGTGAAACGCCCGATCAGCTGCCCGTCGGCCGGCCACTGCCAGCGCGGCTGGCCGGCGCTTGCCGCCGGCGCGGTGGCGACGGC
>DASRZM010000029.1:0-34396 GCA_035686365.1 Lysobacteraceae bacterium
GCTCCCAGCGCTGCGCGCGGGCTCCGTGGACCGACCTGACCAGCTTGCGCACCTCCATCGAACGCAGCGCGTGGCCGACCTCGCCGGGTGTGAGCTGCATCAGCGGATCGCGGTTGTTCTTCTGGTTGCAGGCCAGGGTCAGCGCGTTCTCGGTCAGCGGGTAGGCGTCGGGTGTGGTCGCCTCTTTTTCGATCAGGGCGCCCAGGATGCGGGCCTCGGTGGCGGTCAGCATCGCGGCCGACGGCGCGGACGCCGGGTTCTCGTCGGGGGACATGGCCAAACGCCGGGTGCGGGGGGGCCATGATGCCGGAGCCGGCGGTCACAGAACAGCGCGATGGACGCGCCGGCCCGTTCATTGCGCCGGCACAGGTGGCCCACGATGGCGCATTGTGGTCAGTCCCGGATCACGAGGGGCGGGCTCTCGTTGAGGGTCCCGTCGTGCTCGAGCACGGCGAACTTGCTGCGCGAGCTGTCGAACACGACCGCAATGCTCGGCTGGAACATCGGACGCCGGATGAACCTCAGTTCCCAGCCGAACTGCTCGAGCTGGTTCAGCGTGGCCAGCTGCGAATCGTTGAGCTCGCGCTTGAGCAGTCGGCGGGCTTCGTGGTCGTCATTGCGTCGGTCCTTGTCCAGAACCATGGTGTCCCCCCCCTGTCCGGGCACCCCGGTTGGCTCGCCCGCTGGCGATCCTACGCTACCGGCGGCCGACTCGCAAAACGGCCCCGGTGGTGTTGGCGGGTGACTGCAGGGCAGGTTCCGGCACTGGCAGGCTGCCTAGCGCGGCGCTACGTATCCGCCCGGCACCCCGTGCGGCGAGAGGACCAGCTGCCACAGCTGGTTGCGGCGGGTGCGGAATCCGGCGGCCGCGGCGCACAGGTAGAACCGCCACATCCGGCGGAACCGCCCGTCGTAGTGCGATGGCAGGCGCTCCCACGAGGATTCGATGTTATCCCGCCATGCCGCCAGCGTCGCGTCATAGTCGGCGCCGAAATTGTGCCAGTCCTCGATCACGAACAGGCCTTCGGCTGCCCCGGCAACCTGGCGCGCCGACGGAAGCATCGAGTTGGGGAAAATGTAGCGTCCGATCCACGGGTCGGTATGGTTGGTGCTGCGCTCGCCGCCGATGGTGTGCAGCACAGACAGGCCGTCCGCAGACAGGCACGCGCGCACGCGCTCGAAGTAGGTCCGGTAGTTGCGCACACCCACGTGCTCGAACATGCCGATGGAGAACACCCGGTCGAAACGCTCGTCCACGTCCCGGTAGTCCTGCAGCCGGATCTCCACCGGCAGCCCACGGCACAGCTCGCGGGCGTATTCAGCCTGACGTTGCGAGAGCGTGATGCCCACGCCGGAGACGCCGTAGCGTTCGGCAGCGAACTTCAGGGCCTCGCCCCAGCCGCAGCCGATGTCGAGCACGCGCTGGCCCGGCGCCAGCATCAGCTTGCGGCACACCAGGTCGAGCTTGGCCTCCTGCGCCGCATCCAGATCCACGGCGTCCCGCCAGTAGCCGCAGCTGTAGACCAGGCGCGTGCCGAGCATCGCCTGGAACAGGTCGTTGCCCAGATCGTAGTGACGGCGGGCGACGGTCCAGGCGCGGCGGCCGCGCTGGAGGTTGACCAGCCAGGCATGGACGGCGGACCAGGCGTTCTCGAGCGTGCGGGCGCGTTTGTCGATACGCGCCGCGAGCACGCGCGTGAGCATCTGGTCGAGCGCCTCGCAGTCCCACCAGCCCTCCATGTAGGACTCGCCCAGGCCCAGCGAACCGTGTGCAAGCACGCGCGCGTAGAATTGCGGCTCGCGCACCTGCAGGTCCCAGGGCCGGTCGCCGTCGATGCGGACGTCGGCCGGCGCCAGCAGGCGCTGCAACTGCCGGCTGTGCCTGGATCGCGGCGCCCGCGCCGGCGCGACGTGACCGTCCTCGAGCGGCAGATCCCGGCCGGGATCCGTGCCGGTGGTGCTCGGGTCCATCACCCCTTGAGCCTCGCCAGCATCGGCTCGACCAGGTCCATCGGCAGCGGGAACACGATGGTCGAGTTCTTCTCCCCGGCGATCTCGGTCAGCGTCTGCAGGTAACGCAGCTGGATCGCGCGGGGATCCGCGCCCAGCAGCTTGGCGGCTTCCACCAGCTTTTCGGCGGCCTGCTGCTCGCCCTCGGCGTGGATGACCTTGGCGCGACGCTGGCGCTCGGCCTCCGCCTGGCGCGCAATCGCCCGCACCATGGTCTCGTTGAGATCCACGTGCTTGATTTCCACATTGGCGACCTTGATGCCCCAGGCGTCGGTCTGCTGGTCGAGGATCTGCTGGATGTCGACATTGAGCTTGTCGCGCTCGGCCAGCATCTCGTCGAGCTCGTGCTGCCCGAGCACCGAACGCAGCGTGGTCTGGGCGAGCTGGCTGGTGGCCTCGTAGAACTTCTCCACGTTGATGATCGCCTTCTGCGGGTCCACCACGCGGAAGTACACCACCGCGTTGACCTGCACCGAGACGTTGTCACGCGAGATCAGGTCCTGCGAGGGCACGTCCATGACGATGGTGCGCAGGTCCACCCGCTCGATCGTCTGGACGATGGGGATCAGGATGATCAGGCCCGGCCCCTTGACCTTCCAGAAGCGCCCGAGCTGGAACACGACGCCGCGCTCGTACTCGCGCAGGACCTTGATCGAGTTGAACAGCACGCCGAGTACGACCAGCGCCACCGGTACCCAGAAAAGTGTGATGTCCATGACCTGCTCCTGTCTTCCGCATTCAGTCCATTGGTTCGACCCGCAACGTGAGCCCGTCCACCCCGGTCACACGGACCCGCTGGCCGTGCGCGACCGGGCGTTCGCTCCACGCCTTCCAGTCCTCGCCGCGCACGTGGACGCGGCCGTGGCCGCTGAAGTCGCCCAGCGCCACGGCCGTGTGTCCGATCAGTTCGGCCTCCCCGGTGACCACCGGACGCCGGCGCGCGCGCAGCGCCAGATACAGGACGCCGGAAAAGGCCAGGCCGCTGGCGACGCCGATTCCCAGGATCAGCGGCGTGGAGACGCCGTAGCCGGGAATCTCGGTATCGAACAGCAGGATCGAGCCGAACACCAGCGCCACCAGGCCGCCGATGCCCAGCGCGCCGAAGCTGGGGACGAACAGCTCCACGCTCATCAAAACGATGCCCAGCACGATCAGGCCGACGCCGGCGTAATTGACCGGCAGCAGCTGCAGCGCATACAGGGCCAGCAGCAGACAGATCGCGCCGACCACGCCAGGGACGATGGCGCCGGGGCTGTAGCCTTCGAACAGCAGCCCGTACAGTCCCAGCAGCAGCAGGATATAGGCGATCGACGGTTCGGTGATGACGGCGAGCAGCTGGCTGCGCCAGTCCGGTTCGATGCGCTCGATCGCGGCACCGGACGTGGCCAGCGTGCGTTCGCCATCGGGCAGGGTGACGGCGCGGCCGTCGAGCTGTTGCAGCAGGTCGTCCAGGTCGCGGGCCACGATCTCGATCACGCCGCGCTCGAGCGCTTCGCTCGCGGTCAGCGTCGCCGCATCGCGCACGGCGGCCTCGGCGAACTCGATATTGCGGCCGCGTCGCTGCGCGAGGGATCGAAGGTAGGCGACCGCGTCGTTGACGGCCTTGCGTCTGCCCGCATCCTCGCCCGGGTCAGGGCCTTCGTCTTCGTCATTGTCATCGTCATTGTCATCGTCATTGTCATCGTCATCGTCATCGTCTTCGGATTCCTCGTCCTTCCCGCCGGGCTTCGACGGTGCCGGGCCCGGAGCACCGCCGATCGATACCGGCGTCGCCGCGCCCAGCGAGGTCGCCGGTGCCATCGCCGCCACGTGCGCGGCATACAGGATGTAGGTTCCGGCGCTGGCCGCGCGCGCGCCCTCGGGGGCAACGTAAACGATCACGGGAACCGCCGATTGCAGGATTGCCTGATTGATGTCGCGGGTGGCCGCGTCCAGGCCCCCGGGCGTGTCCATGCGGAGGATCACGGCCCGGGCGCCCGATCCGGCTGCCTCCTCGATGCCGCGCTCCAGATAGTCCGCGGTCGCTGGCCCGATCCCGCCGTCGATCTCGAGCAGAACGATCGCACCGGTCGCACGATCCGCTGCGTTGCCCGCGGCACCGGACTGGGCGCCGGCCGCGGCCGCGGCCGCGGACAAGGCCACGAGCATCGCAATTGCTGTGCGCATTATCGGGCGCACCTGCCAGCCTCCGTACGGACCGGGAGTTGCAGTGCAGTGTAATCGCTGCCGCCGTGCTTGACACAGGCTGCCAGAATTGGGGGTATAAGCGCTGACCATGTCGCAGCCGGGGAGGGCATGCAATGGCACTTTCGCGTCGTGATTTCCTGGCGAGGAACGGGCTGGCCGTAGCGGCGGCCCTGGTGCCCGGAGACCTGCTCGCCGCTGCCGAGGCCGCGACCCCGCCGATGCCGGACCTGGGCGACTGGGCGGCCGTGCGCGCCCAGTTCGCGCTGTCGCCGCGGTATCGCCACTTCTCGAGCTTCTTCATCGCTTCGCACCCGCGACCGGTGGCCGAGGCCATCGACGGGTTCCGGCGGGCGATCGACGAGAACCCGTTCCTGGTGGTGGAGCGCGGGCTGTTCGAGGGCCCCGAGCACAGCCTGCCCCTGCACGTGCAGCAGGCGGCTGCCGAGTACCTGGGCACGCGTCCGGAACAGATCGCATTGACGGGCAACACCACCACCGGACTGGCGCTGGTGTATCACGGTCTGCCGCTGCAGGCCGGCGACGAGGTGCTCACGACCCGGCACGACCACTATTCGCACCACGAATCCATCCGCCTGGCGACCGCCCGCGCCGGCGCTTCGATGCGCGCCATCGCACTGTTCGAAGAACCTGCCGAGGCGACCGTCGAGGGCATCGTGGCGCGCATCCTTGCCGGGATCGGTCCGCGCACCCGCGTGCTGGGCATCACCTGGGTGCACTCCAGCAGCGGCGTCCGCCTGCCGGTCAGGGAGATCGCCGCGGCCCTGGCCAAGGTCAATGCCGGGCGCGATCCGGCCGGGCGCGTGCTTCTGGTGGTCGACGGCGTGCACGGAATTGGCGCCGTGGACGAGGACATCGCGGCGATGGGTTGCGACTTCTTCTGCGCCGGCACGCACAAGTGGCTGTTCGGGCCGCGCGGGACCGGCCTGGTGTGGGCGACGCCCGAGGCCTGGGCGCTGCTGCGCCCGACCGTGCCCAGTTTCAGCAGCGAGGAACCTTACATGGCGTGGATGCAGGGCCGTGAGCCGTCCGCGCCGAACACTGCCGACCGGGTTTCTCCCGGCGGCTTCCATGCCTACGAACACCAGTGGGGCATGGCCGCGGCATTCCGGATGCACCAGGCCATCGGCCGCTCGCGCGTGGGCGAGCGCATCGCGCAGCTCAATACCCGATGCAAGCAGGGCCTGTCCCGGATCGACGGGGTCAGGCTGCACACGCCGATGGATCCGGCCCTGTCCGCGGGCGTGATCTGCTTCGAGGTCGCAGGGCTGGAAACGCAGCAGACGGTGGCACGGCTGCTCGAAAAGGGCATCATCGCCAGTGGCAGCCCCTATGCGGTGAGCTGGGTGCGCCTGGCCCCGAGCCTGGTCAACACACCCGGGGAGGTGGACGAGGCGCTCGCGGCGGTGCGCAGCCTTCGCGGCTGAGGTGGTCACGGCCGGGAAATTCGAACATCGAGGTTGTCGCGCGATCGTGACGGGATCTTTGCGGATCCGCGATGATCATGCCGGATGCAGGCAGTGCGAGGGGTTCCGACATGCCGAACCGCCGTCCGAGGCTGGGACTGTGGCTTCCAATCCTGCTGGTGATGGCGGCGGCCCAGGGGTCGGCGCAGGACTGGCCGCGGGTCACCGAGGTCCGGTTCTCGGGCAACCGCATCACGCAGGAGAAGGTGATGCTGCGCGAGATGTCGCTGGGCCCGGGCGATCGTGCCGACCCTGCGGCGATCGAGGGCAGCCGTCAGGCGATCCTGGACCTGGGGCTGTTCCGCGATGTCGCGATCCGGACCGAGCCCCACGACGAGGGCGTGGCCTTGCTGGTGGAGGTCCGGGAGAAGCGGTACTTCCTGCCGGTCCCGCGCGTGGACACCAGCTCCGATGGCGACTTCAGCTACGGCGCCCAGGTGCGCTGGAGCAACGTGTTCGGACTCAACCACCGGCTCAATGCCTTCGTCGAGGAGGGGGATTTTCCCGAGGACCGGCGGCGCGAGAGCGAACGTACACTGCGCCTGTCCTACACGGCTCCCTTCATCGGCGACACGCGTCAGGAGCTGTACGCCGACCTGGAGAAGCTCGACCGCGTGGTGCCCTCGCCGCAGGGGGGCTACGAGGAGGAATTTCGCCGGCTGGAACTGCGGCTGGACCGCGATTTCACCCGCGGCCGGCCGCGCCAGGGCTGGACGCTCGGCGGCGGGCTGTTCTTCGAGGACCACGACACCGCCGGTGCGGCGGCGCCGCCCGCAGACGGGCGCACCACGGCGCTGGTGGGTGTCGCCGATTACAGCGACCTGCGCTTCCACGTCCACAGCGAGACCGGGCGCGAGTTCGCCGCGCGGATGGAGCTGGCCGCGGACGGCGTCGGTTCGGACTACGGATACCGCCACCTGACCGCACGCTGGTTCGATTCCCGGACGATCGGCAGCCGCGAGCACCAGACCCTGCACCTGCTGGCCGCCGCCGGCGTGCGCGACGCCAGCGGGCGGCTGCGCGACAGCTTCTCGCTGGGTGGATCCGGCCGCCTGCGCGGCTACGAGTCCGACTTCCTGCAGGGCGACCGTTACTACTACGGTGCAGTGGAATACCTGCGCCCTTTGCGCTGGAACTGGCTGCGCCTGCTGGTGACCGCCGAGGCGGGTGGCGCGGAGCGTGATCGAGCCGGCACCACCGATGCCTCGCCTTATGCAAGCCTCGGCGTCGGAGTGCGGGTGCGAGTGACCTGGTTCGTCGACGTGGAGATCGAGGCCGGGCTCGCGGTGCCGCTGCGCGGCGGCGATGGCGTGCGTTTCTTCGCCGGCGGAAACTGAGGGAAGGTCTGATCCAGTTCATCCTGGACCTGTGAACGTGTCCGCTGGTCCGTCATTGTCGCCGCGCCACCAGGGTGTAGCCATCGCGCCGCCACAGCACTGCCAGGAGCACGAACCAGATCGTCGAGAACAGGCCCAGGTTCCACTCGAGCACGTTCTCGAGGCGGTCCTTGAGGCCTGCGTCGGAAAGCAGCGCGGTGCCCGCGACGTTCACCAGCCCCATCGCCAGCATCGCGGCGCACAGCGCCAGCATCGCCCGGGCGATCCGTCTCGGGCGGACCTGCCTCAGCCGGTACACGAATACCAGCTGGGCCAGGAAGTTGGCAGCGAAGTACCAGGTCACGCCATGCCGCCTGAGCCAGCGGTAGACCTCGCCTTCGCTGCCCAGGAAGGTCGCGTAGACGGCCAGCGCCACCGCGCACACCACGCCCAGTACCCGCAGGCTGGCGCCCGCACGCGGGTCCGGATGCGCCAGGCGCAGCCAGTCGCGCGCAAGCTCCCAGTTGAGCCACAGCAAGGTCGCGGCGGGAAGCATGAGCAGGCGGAACAGCTGGTTGCCCAGGCCGTGGCGCGCCGCGCGGCTGATCGAGGTGCAACCTTCCAGGTAGGGCAGACAGGCCGGCACATGCCCGGCGCTGACCGATAGCCACAGGGCGAGGTGCGTGGCCGCAACGGGGATGGCGGCAAGCAGCAGCGGGACCACCCAGGGGCGGGTGAGGACCGGGGCCGGTGTGATCGGCATCTGCTGGCGCATCCTCGGGTTCACGGGGTGCCGCGGGCGCGTTCTGCCGCCCGGTTGCAGGATAGCGCCCGGGCCGCGCTGGCGCCTGCAGGTGGAGCCTGCCGCGCTTCACGGGGCCCTGATGCGCCAGGCGCGAGCATGTGCAGTTGCGGCGAACATCGTCGCCGCCACCCGACACGGACGATCGGAGGACAACCATGAAAGTCAAAGACGTGATGACAGCCAATCCGACGTGCTGCACGCCGAGCACACCGCTGCGTGAGGTCGCCAGGATGATGGTCGATTGCGACTGCGGAGAGATCCCGGTGGTCGAGAACGAGGGTTCCAGGCACCTGGTCGGCGTGCTCACCGACCGCGACATCACGGTGCGCACGGTGGCGCAGGGCATCAATCCGCTGGAGACGACGGCGGGCGAGGTGATGACCGGCTCGCCGATCTCAGTGACCCCTGCGACCGAGATGGACGACTGCTGCAACCTGATGGAGGAGAACCGCATCCGCCGCGTGCCGGTGCTGGACGAGAGCGGGTCGTTGTGCGGCATCGTGTCGCTGGCCGACGTGGCCCTGAGGGGTCGCGACCGCAAGGACACGCTCGAAGTCGTCAAGGAGGTCTCGCAGCCGGCTCACCACTGAGCCGTAAGTGGCGATGGCGACCGCACCGCGGACCTCGTGTCAGCGATTCGCGTCGCCTTCGCCCTGTAGGAGCCGGCGTTGCCGGCGATCCGCTGCACGACAACACCCGGCGAAGCGCGTGGGAGCGGCCCATGACCGCGATCGATCCTCCGCGCCACTGCATCGATGCCACATCCGCTCCGTAGGCCGGCCCGCGAGCCGGTGACGGTTTCCGGGGCCGCCGCGAGTACATCCCTGTAGGCTGCGGACGCGCCATCCCTGGCGCGTACGCCCCCGGAAACCGTCCCCGCCCCGCGGTCCTCCCGCTTCCGTTTCGTGTCGTGTTCGGCCCTGTAGGAGCCGGCGTTGCCGGCGATCCGCTGCACGACAACACCCGGCCAAGCGCGTGGGAGCGGCCCATGGCCGCGATCGGGGGAGTCTGATCCAGCCCAGGATGGACTGGATGAAGCCCACTAGTAGCGCAGCACGGCCGCCAGCGGCGCGCGCACCGGCATGCGGTCGCTTTCCACCGCGTATACGGCACCGCCGCGGGCCAGCGTGCGTTGCACGGCCAGTTCGAAGAGGTCGAATTCCCCGTCCCGCCGGCGGCCTTCTCCTCGAATCTTCACGCTGTTGGTGTCCGGATCGAACGAGCCCCACAGGTGGCGGTTGCGCTCCAGGAACAGGGTGTCGACGCGCCCCCACCAGGCAGCGGGCACGATGCCGGTGACGTCCGTGGTTGCGCGGTCGGTTGCCGACAGCTCCCGGTAGCGCGCAACGGCCTGGAGTTCGGCAGCACGGAAGCTGGGCTCCACCAGCGGCCAGGCACGCTTGCGCAGCGCATCGGCGGTCTCGCGGTCGGGGCTGCCGTCGATGCCCTTCTCCAGCAGATGGCTGTAGCTGTTGGCATCGCGATAGATGGCCTGCTCATACTCGACGGCGGCCAGGACCAGGGGTGCGGATTCCTCGTGCAGGACCTTGTGCAGGGCCCGGTCCACGAGGCGGAAGTAGCGCAGCAGATCGACCTTTGCCCGGGTGTCGTCCCCGGCGCCCTGGCCGTGGAACACCGCGGCACGTTCGCCGCCGCCCACGGCCGGGGCAGGGGTGCCGGTATGGAACTGGAGCGAGCGCTCCGGGACGTCCTGCGCCAGCGCCTGCGACAGGTCGGCGGGCAGGTCCGGCACGTGGATCTCGTCGACGCTGTGGCGCGTGGCACCGAGAAGGCGCACCTTGTTCTTGCTCAGCGCGAGGATGAAGAAGTGGCCGTCGCCCAGCAGCATCGGCAACAGCGGCTTGACTTCATAGTGGTCGTCCACGACCACGTGCGGTTCGAAATCCAGCGGCAGCGCGTATTCCCGGCTCCCGGTGGGCGACAGGAAGATCGCCAGGCCCTGGCTGCTGTGCTGCCAGTAGCGCTCGTCGTCCAGGTGCCTGCGCGCCGGGGCAAGGATGTCGCGGGCGTCGGGACCGCGCATGCCACGCGCGGCCAGCGCCTTCTCTGCCTGTCCGAGGAGGTTCTTGAGCCGGATGCGGTCCTGCCGGATCTGTTCTCCGACGCGGTGGGTGGGCATGTAGATCGACACGCACCATTCGTCGCGGTGGTCGATCAGTTCCTGGAACTCTCCCTGTGGCACGGGCCGGGTGGACATGCTTGCCTCCTTGCACGCGGCAGAACCCGGATTGGCCCGCCGGACGGTGCATGTGGCTCGATTCCCATGCTATCGACCACGACTTCAAGACGGCGTGTCCGTGCGACCTGCACAGATCCCGGAAGTGCGCGTGACCCTTGCGTGAGTGCGCCGGCCACCACGCTGCGACGCCCCCAGCCAACCGGCGAAGCGGCGGCGCAGCGCCGCGATCGCGTCCTCGTCGTGGCCACGGGCCGCTCCTGCAGTGCTTCGATGCAGCGGGGTGGGGGAAGCCGATCGCGGCCATGGGCCGCTCCCACGCGCTTGGTCAGACGTCGTCGCGGGGCGATCGCCGGCAACGCCGGCTCCTACGGGGCGGAGGCGAGGCGAAACTGTGGCGCGAGGTCCGCGGGGCGGCGACGGGTTCCGGGGGCGTCGGCGACAGGACGTCGCCGCCGCAGCCTACATGGACGTACTCGCGGCGGCCCCGGAAGCCGTCGCCGCCTCGCGGACCGACCTACGGAGCAAGACTTCCAGCGTC
Organism: Lysobacteraceae bacterium; assembly: GCA_035686365.1. GTDB lineage: Bacteria > Pseudomonadota > Gammaproteobacteria > Xanthomonadales > Xanthomonadaceae > DASRZM01. The sequence goes on from DASRZM010000029.1 coordinate 10,541, forward strand.
GAATGCGCCTGCTTCCGCAAGCTCGAGTGGACCCCCGAGTCCGTTACGCCACGACCACGTCGGGCAGCGATGAAACCCGCCGGACCTCGCCCTTCGCCGCACCCGGCAAGTTGCTAGCCTTTCCCCGGGTCCCGAGTCCCGAGTCCCGAGTCCCGAGTCCCGGGTCCCGGGTCCCGGGTCCCGTCACTCGACCCCGACCAGCCCCCGCCGCTCCAGCAGCGGCGTGATGTCCGGATCGCGCCCGCGCAGCGTGCGGAACATCTCCATGGCATCGATCGAGCCCCCGCGCGAGAGCAGCACGTCGCGGAAACGATCGCCCAGTTCCCGCTTCAGTCCGCCGCTCTCCTCGAACCAGGCGACGGTGTCCGCATCGAGCACCTCGCTCCAGATGTAGGAGTAGTAGCCAGCCGAGTAGCCGCCGGAGAACACGTGCGAGAAGTAGGTGCTGCGGTAACGTGGCGGGATCTCGGGCACGGCCACGCCGGCTCCGGCCAGCGCCCTGGCCTCGAACGCCTCCACCTCATCGGGGACCTGGCCGGCGGGAAGCTGGTGCCACGCCTGGTCGAGCAGGGACGCGGCCAGGTACTCGGTCGTGGCGAAGCCCTGGTTGAACTTCTTCGATGCCTCGATCTTGTCGACCAGTTCCCGAGGCATCGGCTCACCGGTCTCGTGGTGGACGGCGTAGTTGCGCAGGATCTCGGGCCAGGTCATCCACATCTCGTTGACCTGCGATGGGTACTCGACGAAGTCCCGTGGTACCTGGGTGGCGGCCAGCAGCGGCCACTGCACGTTCGAGAACAGTCCGTGCAGGGCGTGGCCGAACTCGTGGAACAGGGTATTGGCCTCGTCGTAGGTCATCAGCGTGGGCTGGCCTTCCGGCGGCTTGGGGATATTGAGATGGTTGGCGACCACCGGGCGGGTGCCGTACAGGCCCGACTGCAGGACGTAGCTGTTCATCCAGGCGCCGCCGCGCTTGGACTCGCGCGCATACAGGTCGGTCAGGAACAGTCCCAATGGGGAACCGTCGGCATTGAACACCTCGTACACGCGTACGTCCGGGTGGTACACGGGCAGGTCGTGGCGCTCGCTGAAGCTCAGGCCATAGAGCTGGTTGGCGGCGAAGAACACGCCGTCGTGGAGCACGCGCTCGAGCTCGAAATAGGGCTTGAGCCGGGTTTCGTCGAAGTCGTAGCGCTGCTGGCGGAGCTTCTCGGCGTAGAAGGCCCAGTCCCAGGGCTGCAGCTGGAAGTCGCCGCCTTCTGCGTCGATGATTTTCTGCATGTCGGCGGCCTCGCGCCGTGCATTGGCGACCGCCGCCGGCGCGAGCCGCTCGAGCATCTCGTTGACCGTTTGCGTCGTGCGCGCGGTCTGGTCCTCGAGCACCCAGCTCGCGTGGTCCCGGTGGCCCAGCAGTGCGGCGCGCTCGGCCCGCAGGGTGGCCGTGCGGGCGACCGTTGCCCGGGTGTCGTGCTCGTCGCCGTGCGTGCCGCGTTGCACCGAGGCACGCCAGATACGCTCACGCAGGGCCCGGTTCGTAAGCGACGACAGCGGCGGCTGACCGCTGGTGTTCTGCAGTGCGATCACGTACTTGCCGTCCAGCCCGCGCGAGCGCGCAGCCTCGGCGGCGGCGGAGACGGCTTCCGGCGACAGGCCGTCGAGCTCTGCGGCCGTATCGACTGCGACTGCAGAGGCATTGGTACCGGCCAGAACCTTCTGCGAGAACTCGGTGGCGAGCGAGGCCAGCTCCGAGTTCAGCGTGCGCAGCTTGTCCTTGTCCGCCTCCGAGAGCCGTGCGCCGGCGCGCACGAACCGCGTGTGGTAGCGCTCGAGCAGGCGCAGGGACTCGGAATCCAGTCCGAGCGTTGCGCGCCTGCCGTGCAGCCCGTCGATCCGGGCGAACAGCGTACCGTCGAGGTAGATCGCGTCCTGGTGCGCGGCGAGCTTCGGCGCCAAGTCCTTCTGGATCTGCTGGCGGGTCGGGTTGGTGTCGGTGGCGTTGAGATTGGAGAAGATCCGGTTGGCGCGGCCCAGCGCATCGCCGGTGCGCTCCATGGCCGCGATCGTGTTCTCGAAGGTCGGCGGTTCGGGGTTGGATGCGATCGCGTCGATCTCGGCGCGGTTCCAGCTCATGCCCTGTTCGAATGCGGGGACGAAGTGCTCGTCCCGGATCCGGTCGAAATGCGGGTACCGGTAGGGCAGGGTGCTCTCGACCAGCAGGGGATTGACGGTGACCGCTTCGGCGGCGGCCTCGACCGGCGGCGCCGTGTCCGGGGAGGTCGGGACCGTCGTGCAGGCGCCCAGGGCCAGCGCTGAGACCAGCGCGAAAAAGTGCGGTGTGCGCATCGGATTTCCTCGGGTGATGTCGATCTCGATCCAACAGGGTAACCCACGCCCCGTGTGTGCCGCGTGTGACCGAAGGCACGGAGCGGCCTGCCGACCCGCCACGCGATGACACCCGGCAAAGTGTCGTGGGAGCGGCCCATGGCCGCGGTCCGACCTCCACAGCATCGCATCGATGGCACATCCGCTCCGTAGGCCGGCCCGCGAGCCGGTGACGGGTTCCGGGGCCGCCGCGAGTACATCCCTGTAGGCTGCGGACGCGCCATCCCTGGCGCGTACGCCCCCGGAACCCGTCCCCGCCCCGCGGTCCTCCCGCTTTCGTTTCGTATCGCCTTCCCCCTGTAGGAGCCGGCGTTGCCGGCGAACCGCGTCGCGACGACGCCCGGAGAACTCGCGTGGGAGCGGCCCATGGCCGCGATCGGGCATGCGATACCGCTACGACGGAGCCACGCAGAAGCAGCCCCACGGCCGCGGACTCCGCTCCACTACGGGCGTAAGCTCTGCATCCGCACACGAACCCGACCCCATGGCCGCTTCCACTCCCGGGCACTTCCTGATCGGCAGCGAAGACGACCCGGTGCGGTGCTACTACCTGCGCGAGGCGGTCGAGCGGCCTGCGGGCAAGTCCACGCAATGGCTGGTCGCGCGATTCCGAACCCTGGGGATGTTCCGACATTCGCCCGGCTCGCACTTTGCGGTCGCGCTGAGGGCCGAGCTGGGCTTCGACGAGGAGGGGGTCGCGCGCACGATTTCCGGTCGCGGGATCACGCTCGGCGATACCTCGCTGGCGAGCCCGGACCCGCAGGTTCCCGAGCAGGCCTCGCCGCGTTTTGGAGGCGCCCGCGGGGCACAGGTCGAAAGCTTCTGGCATGGCGGAAACTTTCTGTACCGCGAAACCGGCGTACTCCCCGATGGCCTGCGCGATGGAACCTGGTACCACGTGCACGTGCACGTGCACGACGAGTGCTGGATTGCGTTCTGGATCGACGATGGCGATGGCGCCCGCATCGCCGGGCCGGCCATCGTCCAGGACGATGCCCTGCATCCAGTGACGCCCGGGCGCACCGGTGTCGTGATCGCGCTGGGTCGTGGTGCGGACGAGACCGGCCCGTGGCGGGCCGAGTTCCGGGACATCGGGTCGGGATGGTTCTGAGCGCAGGCGGAAAAGGCGGGGCGCGCGGCGGACTGTGCGCCACTGCCGTTCGCAGCCACGGGCCGGTGCCACGTTTGGACTCGTCATGACCTGTTCGCATTCCAGCGTTCGCATCCCGGCCGCGGTCGCGGACCGACTTCGCGGAGAGTCGCGGCAGGGTCGGGATGAGCGTGCTTCAGCGAGGGCGGTCGTCGTCGCGTGACCGGTGGCGGCGATCGCCGATGAGACTGCTCACGACGAGCCCCATGCCGAGCCCCGCGGCCAGCACGAACAGCACCAGCGCCAGCGCCGGATAGCCGAGCAGGCGCGCGCCGGTGTCGATGTTCATCATCATGGCCGCGCCGATGATCAGGGCTGCCGTGACCAGGCCGGTGCTGATGCGATTGGCGATCTTCTGCAGGTTCTCGAGCAATCGGGACTCCTCGAGGCCGCCGACGTTCACCCGCAGCCGGTTGTCCGCGAGCAGCCGCAGGATCGAGGACAGGCGCCGCGGCAGCTCCTGCGAGAACTCCTGCATCTCGAGCATGGCGGTGGCAAGGTTCGAGGGCGAGAGCGAACGCAGAACGCGGAGCTGCATGATGCTGTGCAGGTGGGATTCGAGGACCTGGCGCGGATCGAGCTTCGGGTCCAGCGCCTTGGAAACCGCCTCCAGGTTCAGCAGCGTCTTGCCCAGGATGGTCAGCTCCGGCGGCGGCCGCAGGCCCGACTGCGCGCCCACCCGGGCGATGTCCATGACCAGGCGGCCCTCCGAGGCCTCCTCGTGCCGGGTGTGGGCGACGTAGCGGGCGATCAGCCACGCACACTCGCGGAAGAAGCTGGTCTCGTCGAAGTCCTCCAGCCGCGTGCTCAGGGCCACGCAGACCTCGGCCGCCTCCTCGCCGCGGCCATCGACTGCGGCCAGCAGCAGCTTCAGCAGCCGATCGCGCATCTTTGGCGCCAGGTGCGCGACCATGCCCAGGTCGATCAGCGCCAGCCGGCCGTCGCAGGTGAGCATGACGTTGCCCGGATGCGGGTCGGCATGCACCAGGCCGTGGATGAAGACCTGGTCCAGGTAGGCCCTGACCAGCACGCGGGCGAGGTGGTCCAGCGGCTGCTCGAGCCGGCGCAGGGAGGCCACCCGCGTGACCTTTTCGCCCTCGACGCGCTCCATCGTGAGAATGCGCGCGGTCGTGAAGTCCCAGATCGGTCGTGGCACGAACAGTTCGGGCGTGTCTTCGAACGTGTCGGCGAAACGCTCCAGGTGCTCGGCCTCGGAGCGGTAGTTGAGTTCGGCCAGTATGGTTCGGCGGAATTCGGCGACCCAGTCGGCGAAGTGGTAGCGCCGGCCCGACTCGGTCACGCGGTCGGCGGTGCCGGCCACGCGCGCCAGGATGTCCAGGTCCTGCCTGACCAGTTCGGCCACGCCCGGGCGCTGGATCTTGACGGCGACACGGCGTCCGTCGCGCATGGTCGCTGCGTGCACCTGCCCGAGCGAGGCGGCCGCGAGTGGACGCTCGTCGAAGGACGCAAACGCCTTGCTCACGCGAACCGGGAGTTCTTGCTCGATCACCTGGCGGATCTGGTCGAACGGGACTTCCTCGACGTCGTCCTGCATGCGCTCGAGCGCGGACAGGTAGGCTGCCGGCACCAGGTCGGGCCGCGTGGACAGTGCCTGGCCGATCTTGACGAAGGTCGGGCCCAGCGACTCCAGGTCGGACACGAACTGTTCCGGGTTGCCACCGCTGGGCGTCCCGGCTTCGACCTGGGGCGGCAGGTCCAGGTCGATGTCCTTGAACACCCCCGCATTCCGGTAACGGAACAGGAAGCGTGCGATCTGGGCGTATCGGCCCAGGTGCGATTCGGTGTCTTCCCTCGGCGTCGTGACAGGACTCTCCATGACCACGATGGTCCTCAAGCACGTGTTGATGCCCCGCGAAGGCACGCCGTGGCGGATCGCGGTAGGCTGGGATCCATGACACGGGTGGCGGGAACCTGTATGGACAACACCGGCTCCACGCAGGTGGACTCGCAGCGCGCCGAAGTCGATGCGCAGCTGGCCGGGATCGCGGCGCTGGCACGGGCGCAGCGGTTCCGGGAGGCGCGCGCGCGCTTCCAGGCGTTGCCCGATCCGGGCCGGCGGCCCGAGGTGCTGCGCCTGCGCGGACAGGTCGACTGGGGCTGCGGGGACTACGATGCGGCCGTTGCAGGATTCGAAGCCGCGTACGCGCTGGCGCCGGAGGATGTCGCCGCGATCGACACCCTGGCCCGGGCCTGCGTGAGCCTGGGCCGCCTGGAACAGGCGCGCAGCCTGCTCGACCGCGCGCTCGAACGCGGTCAAGCCGAGGCCGCGCTGGTGCTGCAGCGCGAACTGGTGGCGCTGGACGACGGCGACCTGGCCGCGAGCCTGGCGCGCCTGCACCGCAGCGGCATTCCCGGGGTCGACCCCCATGCCTACCTGGCGTGGCGCGGGTTGCGGCTGCACTGCGGGCTCGAGGCGCCGGGCCCGATCGACATGGATCACCCCAGGATGCAGGCGAGCTGGTCCGCGATCGTCTATGCGAACGCGCACCGCTCGGGTGCGCGGCTGTTCGGCACCGCCGCACAGGTCCTGCAGGAGGCCGTCAACCAGGCGCCGGCCGAGGGCCTGGTGCTCGAGTGCGGCGTGTATTTCGGCCGCTCGATCCGTTACCTGGCGCAGTGCCTGCCCGGGGTCGAGATCCACGGCTTCGACAGTTTCCAGGGCTTGCCCGAGGACTGGCAGCCGGGCGAGCCGGCCGGCAGTTACAGCACCTTCGGCGAGCTGCCTGTGGTGCCGGACGGGGTCGTCCTGCACCGCGGCTGGTTCGACCGGACCTTGCCGGAATTCCTGTCCACGCGGGCAGGCGTACCGATCCGCCTGCTGCACGTGGACTGCGACCTGTACAGCTCCACGCGCGAGGTGCTGGCCGCCTGCACCGGGCACCTGGTGCCGGGCAGCGTGATCGTGTTCGACGACTACATGGGCTATCCCGGCAGCGAGCAGCACGAGTTCAGGGCGTTCGCCGAGTGGGTGGCCGAACGCGGTGCCGGCTACTGCTATCTGGCCTTCACGCTGCTGGGCCGGGAGGTCGCGGTCCGGCTGCTCTGACGCGGCGTGCTGCGGCAGCGGATTCGAGCTGCCGGGCCGGGCCTGCGGGCGGGCGGCGAGACGCCGCCGGCGCCGGGCACCCTATACTCGGGCCGTGCCCGGGGATTCCTCCACTGCAGCGGTTCCCACGCGCCACGACCAGCGCCTGGCCGCGATCTACTACGGCGCCGCGGTGCTGGTCCTGGGTTTCTACGGCGTGCGGGTATGCCCGTTCGTGGCCGGGCTGGAAGCCGCCTCGGTGCTGGCGACCTTCGCGCTGGCGTTCGGAACAGCCTTTGTCCTGAAGCTGCTGTTCGAACCCCGGCTGATGCCGGCGAGTGAACCGTTCACGCTGTCGGTGTACCAGTTCGGCATCGACCTGGGCCTGTTCGTGCTCGCCGGCGTCGGCATCGCCCTGTGGAACCACCATGTCCGCGGCTTCCCGCTGGAGTCGGGCCTGAAGGTGCTGGTCGGCTGCGTGATGTTCGGCATCTTCGCCGGGCTGGACAACGGGCTGCTGCGCGAGCGCGGTACCCCGTCGCTGGCCAGCGCCACGGTGCCCCCCTCGCGCATCTTTCCGATCACCGACCGGCTGATCGTGATCTTCGGCGCCATCGCGCTGTTCACCGGCATGGTGGCTGCGCTGATCGTGGTCAAGGACATCGACTATCTGATCGACCATTTCCACGAGGAACCGCATGCGCAGCTGCGGCGCGCGGTGTTCATCGACATCGGTTTCGTGATCGGCGTGGTCCTGGTGCTGTCGGTGCGCCTGCTGTGGGCCTACGGCAGGAACCTGAACTACATGCTGCGCCTGCAGATCGCCGGGCTCGACGAGGTCTCGGCCGGACGCCTGGAGCGCTACGTGCCGGTGGTCACGCGCGACGAGTTCAGCCTGATCGCCTGCAAGACCAACCAGATGATCGAGACCCTGCGCCGCGCCAACCACGAGCAGCAGGAGCTGTTCGAGGTCAGCGTCGCACTGGTGACCGAACTTCGGCTGGACCGGCTGCTGGCGCGCATCGTGGCCACCACGCGCGCTTTCGTGGAGGCCGATCGCGTCAGCCTGTTCCTGTACGACGAGGCCAGCGACGAGCTGTGGAGCAAGGTCGCCGAGGGCGTGGACACCATGCTGCGGTTTCCGGCCGACCGTGGCCTGGCCGGGCACGTGTTCCGCACCGGCGAAACGGTCATCCTCTCCGACGCCTACCACGACGCCCGCTTCAACCGCGCCGTCGACGAGCTGACCGGCTACCGCACGCGCAGCATGCTGGCCGTGCCGGTCAGCGACCGCGAGGGCTGCATCATCGGCGTGATCCAGGCGCTGAACCGCACCCGCGGCGAGTTCAGCGAACACGACGCCCGGCGCCTGCAGGCGTTCGCGGCACAGGCCGCGATCGCCCTGGTCAATGCCCAGCTTTTCGCCGACCTGGACCGGGCGCGCCGCTACAGCGAGAGCATCCTGCAGAGCCTGAGCAACGGCGTGGTCACGCTCGACCCCGACCACAGGGTGGTCAAGCTCAACCAGGCTGCCCGGGCCATCCTGCACCAGGACGAGTCGCTGGTCGGAAGGCCGTTCGAGGCGGTGCTCGGGCCCGACGCGGACTGGTGGAACGAGCTGGTGGGAACGGCCGACCGAGCCTATCTGCCCGATACCGAGATCGCGCTGGCCGATGGATCCAGGCGCTCGGTCAACATCACCCGGAGGCCGCTCGCGGACCTGGAAAACACGCCGCTGGGCGCCCTGCTGGTGTTCGAGGACCTGACCGAGGGCAAGCGCGTGCGCGACACGCTCTCGCGCTACCTGCCGCCGCAGGTCGCCCGCCAGGTGCTGGCCGACGAGGACAACGCTCTGGGGGGCGTCAGCCGCGTGGCGACGGTGCTGTTCTCGGACATCCGCGATTTCACCACGATCTCCGAGCAGATCGGCGCACGTGCGACCGTGGCCATGCTCAACGAGTACTTCCCGCTGATGGTCGACGCGATCAACGCGCACGGCGGCATCCTGGACAAGTTCATCGGCGACGCCATCATGGCGGTGTTCGGGGTGCCGTTTCCGGGCGATCGCGATGCCGATGACGCCATGTGCACGGCACTGGAGATGCTGCAGCGACTGGAGATGTTCAATGCGCACCGGGCCGAGCAGGGGCAGGATCCGATCGGCATGGGCATCGGTCTGAGCACGGGCGAGCTGTTCGCGGGCAACGTGGGTTCGCCGCGGCGCATGAACTACACGGTGATCGGCGATACCGTGAACCTGGCCGCGCGGCTGGAGACGGCGACCAAGAGCTACCGCGTGGGGTTGATCGTCAGCGGGCACACCCGCGAGGCACTGCAGCACGACTACCCGATGCGCGAGCTCGACTTGATCCGGGTCAAGGGCAAGGACACGCCGGTCTCGGTACACCAGGTGTTCGCGCGCGATGCGGTGCCGGCGTCCGCTGTCGTGGAGGCCTTCGCCCTCGGGCGAAGGCACTACCGCGAGCGTGCGTTCGAGGCTGCGATCGGATGCTTCGGTGAGGTGCTGGCGCGGTTGCCCGACGACGGCCCCAGCCTGCTGTACCTGGACCGCTGCCGCCGCCTGCAGCAGCACCCGCCCGGGCCGGACTGGGATGGCGTGTGGCAGATCGGCTGAGCATCGCCCGGTGTGTCGCCCGCACCGGCATTCTTGCAATCTGCGCCGCGACGACGTTGTGTAACCCCGCGTGGGAGCGGCCCATGGTCGCGATCGACACGCGGGATCCCACCGGCAATGCGATGTGGGAGCGGCCCATGGCCGCGATCGGATTGCCGCACCCTCGCATCGATGCCGCACCCTCGCATCGATGCCGCATTCGCTCCGTAGGCCGGCCCGCGGGCCGGTGACGGTTTCCGGGGCCGCCGCGAGTACGTCCCTGTAGGCTGCGGACGCGCCATCCCTGGCGCGTACGCCCCCGGAAACCGTCCCCGCCCCGCGGTCCTCCGGCTTTCGTTTCGTATCGTCGTCGCCCTGTAGGAGCCGGCGTTGCCGGCGATCTGCGCCGCGAAGAGGCAGCAAACCCGCGTGGGAGCGGCCCATGGCCGCGATCATGACTTCCCGCAATCCGACTTTCGCTCGAGCAACGACGACGCGATCCTTTCCCGAGTCCCGAGTCCCGAGTCCCGAGTCCCGAGTCCCGAGTCCCAGGTTCCGAGTCCCGAATCCCGAATCCCGAATCCCGAGTCCCGCATAATGCCCCCTCCCCCGGAGCCCCCCGTGAGCGATCCCGACGACCCGATGGTCTTCCGCGCCAGCGGCATCACCAAGGTCTACGACATGGGCGAGGTGCAGGTGCACGCCCTGCGCGGCGTCGACCTGGAGCTGTTCCGCGGCGAGCTGGTGGTGCTGCTGGGTCCCTCGGGCAGCGGCAAGTCGACGCTGCTGAACATCCTGGGCGGACTCGACGTACCCACCGGCGGCCACGTGTGGTACCACGGCCAGGACCTGACCGAGGCCGACGACCGCGAACTCACCCGGTTCCGTCGGGACCACGTCGGCTTCGTATTCCAGTTCTACAACCTGATCCCGAGCCTGACCGCGCGCGAGAACGTGGCAATCGTCACCGAGATCGCCGCCGCGCCGATGCCGCCGGAGAAGGCACTCGCGATGGTCGACCTGGCCGACCGCATGGATCATTTCCCGGCGCAGCTGTCCGGCGGCCAGCAGCAGCGCGTGGCGATCGCGCGCGCGATCGCCAAGCAGCCGGCGGTGCTGCTGTGCGACGAGCCCACCGGTGCGCTGGATTCGCTCACCGGCGTGCGTGTGCTCGAGGCGCTGGAGCGCATCAACGCCGAGCTGGGCACCACGACCGTCGTGATCACCCACAACGCCGACATCGCCCGCATGGCCGACCGGGTGCTGCACATGGCCGACGGCCGCATCGCCAGCGGCGAACGCAATGCCGAGCGGGTCCCGGCCTCGGAACTGCACTGGTAGCGGCGTGCGCGCACTCGAGCGCAAGGCGTTCCGGGACCTGTGGCACCTGCGCGGGCAGGCGCTGGCGATCGCGCTGGTGATCGCGGCGGGCATCGCCAACCTGATCATGTCGCAGTCGACCTACGAGTCGCTGGAGGGAACGCGCGACCGCTTCTACCGCGACTACGCCATGGCCGATGTCTGGGCCGCGGTGAAGCGTGCGCCCGAATCGGTGGTGCAGCGCGCCCGCGGCATCCAGGGCGTACGCCTGGTCGAGTCGCGGCTGGTGGCCGCCGGAAACCTGGAGGTCGAAGGTTTCGCCGACCCGGTCAAGGCGCAGGTGCTCTCGCTGCCGTCCGGGCGCGAGCCGCGGCTGAACCGGCTGTACCTGCGGCAGGGGCGGCTGCCGGCGGCGGAACACACCGACGAGGTCGTGCTCAGCGAGTCCTTCGCGCAGGCCCATGGCCTGCGGCCCGGCGATGCCCTGCGCGCCACGGTCAATGGCCGCAACCAGCGCTTCCGTATCGTCGGCATCGTGCTCTCGCCCGAGTACGTCTACCAGATCCAGCCCGGCGCGGCGTTCCCGGACTTCAAGCGCTTCGGCGTGCTGTGGGCCGGGCGGCGGGCGCTGGAGGCTGCGCTGGACATGGACGGCGCCTTCAACGAACTGGTGCTGCGCCTGGAACCCGATGCGCAGCCGCGCGCGGTGCTCGATGCGCTGGACCGGCTGCTCGAACCCTACGGCGGGCGCGGCGCCTACGCGCGCCAGGATCAACTTTCCAACCGCTTCCTGTCGGCCGAGCTCGAGCAGCTGCGCACGCTATCGCGCATGTTTCCGACGATTTTCCTGGGCGTGGCGGCGTTCCTGCTCAACGTGGTGTTCACGCGGCTGATCGGCACCCAGCGCGACCAGATCGCGGTCCTGAAGGCCTTCGGCTACAGCAATCGCAGCATCGGCCGCCACTACGCACTGATCGTGGCCCTGGTCGCGCTGCTGGGCACGGCGGCGGGCGTGGTCGGCGGCATCGGACTGGGGCAGTGGCTCTCGGGCGTCTACCGCGAGTTCTACCGGTTCCCGTTCCTGGACTTCCACATGAGCCCTGCGGTGGCGGCGCTGGGCGTGGTGGTGGCGCTGGTGGCTTCGCTGGCCGGCGCAAGCCAGGCCGTGCTGCAGGCCGCGCGCCTGCCGCCGGCCGAGGCCATGCGCCCGCCGGCGCCCGATCGCTACCGCGCCACGCTGATCGAGCGCCTGGGGCTGCAGCGACGGCTGTCCCAGCCCGCGCGCATGGTGCTGCGCTACCTGGAACGGCGTCCGCTGCGTGCGGCCTTGTCGGTGATCGGATTGTCGCTGGCGGTGGCGATCATGATGATCGGTCGTTTCCAGAACGATGCCATCGACCGGATGATCGACGTGCAGTTCCGCCGCGCCCAGCACAACGACCTGTCGGTGGACTTCGTGGAGCCGGCCGCGCGCAGCGCCGCTTTCGAGCTGCGTGCGCTGGACGGTGTCCGGCTGGCGGAACCGTACCGCAGTGTACCGGTCCGGTTGCGCAACGGCCTGCGCGAGTTCCGTACCGTGGTGCAGGGGCTGCCGACCGACGCCCAGCTCAAGACGCCGGTGGATACGCGTATGCGGCGCATCGAGCTGCCACCCGAAGGCCTGGTGCTGACCGATTACCTGGCCGGATTGCTGCAGCTGCGTGTCGGCGATACGGTCACGGTGGAGCAGCTGGAGGGCCGCCAGAGCGTCGTCGAGCTTCCGGTGGCCGGCCTGGCCAGCGAGTTCATCGGCGTGCAGGGCTACATGCGGCTGGACGCGCTGAACCGGGCGCTGGGGGACGGCGACGTGATCTCCGGCGCCTACCTGACCGTGGACCCGGCAGCGCTCGCGCGCGTGTACGGAGAGCTCGAACGTCGCCCGCGGGTGGCGGGCGTGGGCACGCGCATGGGTGCGATCCGCAACTTCTACGACACCATGGCCGAGAGCATCCTGGTCTTCACGTTCGTGGCGCTGATCCTGGGCGCGGTCATCAACTTCGGCGTGGTCTACAACGCCGCGCGCGTGGCACTGTCCGAGCGCGGTCGCGAGCTGGCCTCGCTGCGCGTCCTGGGCTTCACCGAGGGCGAGGTCTCGTTCATCCTGCTCGGCGAACTGGCGCTGCTGGTGGCGCTGTCGATCCCGGTGGGCTTCCTCGCCGGCTGGGCCCTGTGCTGGCTGTTCACGCTGGGGCTGCAGAACGATCTGTACCGCATTCCCACGCACATCTCGCGCGAAACCTATGCCTTCGCCGGTACGATGATGCTGGTTTCCACGCTGCTGTCGGCGATCGTGGTGCGGCGGCGGGTTGCGCGGCTGGACCTGATCGAAGTGCTCAAGACCAGGGAGTGAGGAAGGCACCGGATGAAACCGCGCACGCTGCTGATCGCCGCCGCCGTGGCCGTGCTCGCCGTACTGGTGGCGTGGGGCTTCGCCGGACCGGCGCGCGAGATGGAACTGGCCCAGGTCGTGCGCGGGCCGTTCGAACTGGGCTTCGAGGAGGAGGGGCGCACACGCCTGCGCGAGCGCTACCTCGTCGCCGCGCCGGTTGCCGGCACGCTGCGCAGGATCGAGCTGGAGCCCGGCGATGCGGTCGCCGCCGGCCACACGCTCGCGCAGCTGGTGCCCCTGGCGACCGCGCTGCTGGACCCGGGTCGGCGGGCGCAGATCGAAGCGGATCTGGCCTCTGCCCGGGAGATCGGTCGCGCGGCCGGGCAGTTGCTGGCCGCCGCGCGCGCGGCCGAGCGCACGGCGCAGCGCGACCTGCAGCGTGCGCAGTCCCTGCACGCATCCGGCGCGGTGTCCGAGTCGGCGCTGGAATCGGCGCGGGTGACGCTGGAGCAGGCTGGTGCGGCCGTGGCCGTGGCGCGTGCCGACGTGCTCGCGGCGGCCGAGCGCGAGCGCGTCGCGCAGGCGCTGCTGTCCTCGGCCGGCGAATCGGGGTTACAGCCGATCGACCTGCAGGCGCCGGTCGCCGGAGTGGTGATCCGGCGTCATCGCGAGAGCGCGGTCCCGGTGCAGGCCGGTGAGCCGCTGCTGGAAATTGGCGATCCTGGCGACTTGGAGATCGAAGTCGAGGCGCTGTCCACCGATGCCGTGAAGCTGCGTCCGGGGATGCCGGCACGGGTGGTTCGCTGGGGCGGCGAGCAGACCCTGCAGGCGGAGGTCGTGCGCATCGAGCCGGGCGGGTTCACCAAGGTCTCCGCGCTGGGCGTGGAGGAGCAGCGCACGCGGGTCATTCTGCGCCTGTCCTCCCCGCACGAGCACTGGAGCACGCTCGGCGACGGCTACCGGGTCGAGGTGGAATTCGTGCAGCAGCGCCAGGAGGACGCGCTCACGGTGCCGGCCAGCGCGGTGTTCCGCCACCAGCGTGGCTGGGCCGTCTACCGTGTCCAGGGCGGTCGCGCCCGTGTGGCCCCGATCGAGCAGGCGGCGATGTCGGCCGAGCAGGTCGAGATCCGCAGGGGGCTCGCACCCGGCGACCTGGTCATCCGCTTTCCGGACGACGAGATCGTCGAAGGGGCGCGTGTGGCGCCGGCAGGCGCCGATTGAACGCGCCCGCGGCCCGGCTCAGGCCAGTACCGGCTCGAGTTCGCGTTCGATCTTCTCGGGCTTGTCGGTGGGCGCGTAGCGCTTGACCACCTTGCCGTTGCGATCGGTCAGGAACTTGGTGAAGTTCCACTTGATCGCGTCGATGCCCAGGACGCCGCCCTTCTCGCTCTTGAGCCATCGGTACAGCGGGTGCGCGTTCTGGCCGTTGACCTCGATCTTGGCGAACAGCGGGAAGCTGATCTCGTAGTTCAGCGAACAGAAGTTGCGGATCTCCTCCTCGTCGCCGGGTTCCTGGTGGCCGAACTGGTCGCAGGGGAAGCCCAGCACGACCAGGCCGCGGTCCCGGTGCCGCTGGTACATGGCTTCGAGCCCTTCGTACTGAGGCGTGAAGCCGCACTTGGAGGCGACGTTGACGATCAGCAGCGCCTTGCCGGCGTAGGTGTCCAGCGACTGCGGCCGGCCGTCGATCGTGGTCGCTTCGAAGTCGTACGCGGTGGTCATCTGGGCTCTCCGGCAGCGGCGTGCGCGTGCGGACATCTTAACGCCGGGAAATCCCGGTGCGCGATCACCCGGCCCGCAGCGACTCCAGCTACGTCACCGGGCAGGTCATCGACGGCAACGGCGGAGGCCACATCGGCAGTGGGGTGCGCGGTGTCCTATGATCTGCCCCGGTACACCGAGGAACCGACCATGTACACCCTCTACTATGCACCGGGCGCTGCCAGCCTGGTAGTGCACTGGCTGCTGATCGAGCTTGGCGCCGAGCACAGGCTGGAACGCGTCGACCTGGACCGGGGAGAGCAGAAGAGCCCCGGCTACCTGGCGCTGAATCCCAACGGCGTGGTGCCGACGCTGGTCGTGGACGGGCTTCCGCTCTACGAGGCCGGGGCATTGGTCCTGCACCTGGCCGACGTCCATCCGGCGGCCGGACTGGCGCCGCTTCCGGCCACCGGCGCGCGTGCGGTGTACTACCAGTGGATCCTGCACCTGGCCAACACCGTGCAGCCGGCGTTCCGGATGTGGTTTTACGCGGCCGAAGTGGCCGGCGAATCCAATGCCGACACGGTCAGGGACGGCGCGCGGCGGCGGATCGAGGCCGCCTGGGACCGGATCGACCGCCACCTGGAGCACTCCGGTCCGTACCTGCTGGGGGAACGGATCAGCGCCGCCGATTTCCTGCTGACCATGCTGATGCGCTGGTCCCGCAACATGCCCCGGCCGGCCACCGGATGGACCCACCTGGGGGCGCTGGCGCAGCAGATGAAGCAGCGCGACTCGTTCCGCACGCTGTATCAGCGCGAAGGCCTGACCGAGTGGGCATGAAGGCGCGGCTCATCCGGCTGGAAGCTGCAGTTCCAGTACGGTTGCGCGCGCGCCCTCGCCGGCGGTGAGCTTCAACGCTCCGCCCATGGCGCGCGCAAGGCGGGCGGCCACGAACAGCGACGAACCCAGGCAAGGGTCGTCCGCGATGCTGGACACAGCCGGCAGCCGTTCCAGCAGATCCGGTTCGGGCGGCACCCCGGGGTGGGCGAGGGTGATCGTCACCGCGCCGTCCTGCTCCCGGGCTTCGAGCGCGATGTGGTCGCCCCGGCCGACACGGCTTGCCGCATCGCGGACCAGCATCTCGAGCAGGTGCGCGCTTCGCTCCAGGTCGGCCACGACGTGGATCGGCCCCAGCTCGCCGATCTCGAGCACGATGCCTGCCTCGTGCAGGTGACGCCCACTGCGGTCGGCCGCCAGCTCGAACAGCACGCCCAGTTCCAGCCGCTGTCGGTTCAGCGTCCAGTCCCCGCGGATGCCGTGCGCCACGTCCGAGATCGCCTCGGCCATCGCCACCAGCAGCGAGACCTGGCGATCGATCACGTCCAGGAACTGGATGCGGGTGGCCGCATCGATGCCGCCCGAGCGCAGCAGGTCGGTAGCGCTGCGGATCGGCGAGAGCGGACTGCGCAGGTCGTGGCCGAGCCGGGTCAGCCAGCGCAGCAGTGCCTGGTCGGCAGCGTCGTTTCCACCGTGGGAATCGTTCATGCCGTTTCCCCGATCGCACCGGGACCGGCATCGTGGCCGCCGTCGCGCTCGGCCAGGGCCGCGCAGATGCGCCCGATCTCGGCCACGTCGGCCGGCTTGACCAGGTGGTGGTCGAATCCGGCTTCTCGCGACTGGCGGCGGTCCTCCTCCTGGCCCCAGCCGGTCAGCGCGACGATCACGGCGTCCCGGCAGCTCGGAAGCTGGCGCAGGCGCCGGGTCAGATCGTAGCCGTTCAGCCGCGGCATGCCCACGTCGATGAACAGGATCGCCGGCCGCAGGGTCTCGACGCGCTCGAGCACGTCCTCGGGGTTGTAACAGACGGTGACGCTATGCCCGAGCATGCGCAGGGCCCAGCCCAGCATGTCGGCGGCGTCGCGGTTGTCGTCGACCACCAGCGAGACGATTGCGCCAGTGCCGGTGCGTGCGGGGTCATGTTCGGTCGCGGCCGGCGACTGCGGGTCCCCGGGTGTGGTTGCCGGTGCAGGAGCCACCGGCAAGCGGACTTCGAATTCGCTGCCGCGCCCGGGCCCGGCGCTGGCCGCCGCCACCTTGCCTCCGTGGTGCTCGACCAGCCGCTTGACCAGGGTCAGCCCGATGCCGAGGCCGCCGCGGGTACACTCGAGCGAGTGGTCGACCTGCACGAACGGCTCGAAGATCTCGGTCAACGCCGTGGGCTCCAGTCCGATGCCCGAATCGCGCACCGCGATCGCCACCTCGTCGCCCTCGCGCCGCGCCGTCACCCGGATGCTGCCACCGGGATCGGTGTACTTGCAGGCATTGTTGAGCAGGTTGGCGAAGACCTGCGCCAGCCGATAGGGATCGGCCTCGAGCGGGACGCTCGTGCTGTCGTTCAGTTCGACCTCGAGCCGATGTCCGGAGGCTTCGATCAGCGGCCGGGCCGTTTCGATGGCGGCATCGATGACCGTTTCCAGCGAGGTCGGCTCCATGCGCAGCTCGAGCTTGTCGCTGGTGATGCGTGAGACGTCGAGCAGATCGTCGATCAGTCTCACCAGCAGGCTCAGCTGGCGCTCCATCATGCGCTCGGCGTGCTCGGGGTAGGGACGGTCGTGCTCACGGGCCAGCTGCATGGCCTGCAGGGCGCTGCGGATCGGCGCCAGCGGATTGCGCAGCTCGTGGGCCAGGGTGGCCAGGAACCGGTCCTTGCGCCGCCCGGCTTCCTTGAGCTCCTCCTCGAAGCGGCGGCGCTCGGCGATCTCCGCCGTCAGGGTCTCGTTGGCCCGGGCCAGGGTCTGGTTGAGTCCGTGGACCTCGCGCTCGCGCTCGGCCTCGAGCGCCTGGTGGGCGCGTGCCAGCTCGGCGTTGGTCTCCTCCAGCGACCGGTTGACGCGCTCGAGCTCGCGCCGCTTGCGGAACAGTTCCGCAAGCACGGCGACCTTGCTGCGCAGGATCTCGGGCATCACCGGCACCGAGACGTAGTCCACCGCGCCCAGCTTGTAGCCGCGCACGCGGTCCAGATCACTGATGTGCACGCCGGTGACGAAGATGATCGGGGTGTTCCCGTAGTGCGGGTGCTGGTGGATGAGTTCGGCGGTCTCGAAGCCGTCCATGCCCGGCATGTTCACGTCGAGCAGGATCACGGCGTACTCGGCCTCCATCAGTCGGGCCAGCGCCTCGGTGCCCGAGGATGCAGTGACCAGCCGTTCGCCGAGCTCGGCCAGGATCGCCTCGTAACTGAGCAGGCGGCTGGGCTGGTCGTCGACCAGCAGGATGTTGACCTGGTTGCCGGGCGCCGCCATCAGCGGTGCAGCCATTGCCGCAGCATGGACAGCAGCTCGTCGCTCTGCACCGGTTTGGCGATGTAGCCCGACGCGCCGGCCTCCAGGCAACTCTCGCGGTCGCCCTTCATCACCTGCAGCAGCGCGCGGAGTCCTGCGTCGTCGTCGATCGCGGTCGTGGGCGCACCGCGCCGGCGGCGCGGTGCGGCGGTGGATGTCTTCGCGGCCATGTATAGGGTGCTCCCCTGTTTCGCTGCGGCAGGTTCCCGGCGCGGGCCAATCGGAGCCGCCGACCGCACTTGGCCGGGACGGTCTACCCGCTCCGCAGAGGTTCCAGCCGTCGATTCTCCGTCATCGAAACATGGTCAAACCGTGAATTGCAGCCTGGCGAGTTCCGCGTACAGGCCGTTTTCCGCCACCAGCTCGTCGTGGCGGCCCTCGGCGACCACCCGGCCGCGCTCCAGCACGACGATCCGGTCGGCGCGCTGGACCGTGGCCAGGCGATGGGCGATCACCAGTGTCGTGCGCCCCCGCATCAGGCGGTCCAGCGCCTGCTGGATGGCCCGCTCGCTCTGTGCGTCCAGGGCGCTGGTGGCCTCGTCCAGCAACAGGATGGGCGCGTCCTTGAGTACGGCGCGTGCGATTGCCAGGCGTTGGCGCTGACCGCCGGACAGGCGCACGCCGCGCTCGCCCAGGTAGGTGCCGTAGCCCTCCGGAAGCGCCTGGAGGAACTCGTCGGCCTCGGCCATGCGCGCGGCGGCCTGGACCTGGGCATCGTCGGCGTCCAGGCGGCCGTAGCGGACGTTGTCGCGGGCGTCGGCGCCGAAAATCACCGGATCCTGCGGCACCAGCGCGATGTGGCGTCGCAGCTCGCCGGGGTCGAGCCGGCGCAGGTCGAGGCGGTCGACTTCGATGGTGCCGGCGTCGGGGTCGTAGAAGCGCAGCAGCAGCTGGAACACGGTGCTCTTTCCGGCGCCGGACGGGCCCACCAGGGCGACCGTCTCGCCTGGCCGCACCTGCAGGTCGAAGTCTTCCAGCGCGGGCGCATCGGGCCGCGACGGGTAATGGAAGCGCACCCCCCGGAAGGCGATGGCGCCCTGCACCGGGGCCGGCAGCGCTTCGGGCTGCGCCGGCGGCACGATGCTTGGGCGCTCGGCCAGCAGGTCGCCGATGCGGGCCATGCCGCCGGCGGCCCGCTGGACCTCGGTCCAGACCTCGGCCAGCGCGCCGACCGAGCCGGCGCCGAGCAACGCATAGAGGACGAACTGGGCCAGCAGCCCGCCATCCAGGCGCCCGGCGATGACGTCGTGGGCGCCGGTCCACAGCACCGTGGTGATGGCGCCGAACACCAGCACGATGACGGCGGCGGTCAACAGCGCCTGGAAGCGGATGCGCCGGCGCGCCGCGCCCAGGGCGCGCTCGATCGCCGCGCCGAAGCGCCCGGCCTCCCAGGATTCGCGGGCGTAGGACTGCACCGTGTGCATGGCGTTCAGCGTCTCGCCGGCGCGGGCGGTGGCGTCGGCCACGCGGTCCTGGCTGTCGCGCGAGAGCCGCCGCACCCGGCGGCCGAAGATCGCGATCGGCAGGACCGTCAGTGGAATGCCGATCGCCGCCAGGGCGGCCAGGCGCGGGCTGGTCAGTGCCAGCCCTACCGCGCTGCCCAGCAGGGTCACCACGCTGCGCAGCGCCACCGAGACCGACGAGCCGATCACGTTGCGCAGCAGCTCGCTGTCGGCCGACAGCCGCGAGATCAGTTCGCCGCTGCGGGTGCGCTCGAAGAACGACAGGTCCAGCCGCATCAAGTGGCCGTACACGCGCCGGCGCAGGTCGGCCACTACCCGTTCGCCCAGCAGGCTGACGAAGTAGAAGCGCGCTGCGGTGGCCAGCCCCAGCACCAGCGCCACCGCGAACAGCCCGGCGAACGCCCGGTCGACCAGGGCCGAATCGCGCGCAGCAAAGCCGTAGTTGATCACGTAACGGAACGCCACCGGCAGCGCCAGGGTCGCGCTGGCCGAGAACACCAGCGCCAGCAGCCAGCCGGCGACCAGGCCGCGGTACGGGCGCAGGAACGGCAGCAGGCGTCGCAGCGCCGAGATCGGCGCGCGGATGTTCGCGTCGGAGGCGGGGTCGGTCGGCATCCGTGGGCGGTCCTGGGCCGGAAGGCGACGCGGCGAACGGTGCCGATCGCGCAGGGCGCCAAGCTTACCGTGCCGGCGCATTGCGACGGTTGCGCCTGCACGCTCGTCCGACGATACGGGGCGGTGCAACGCTCCGCCCGATCCATGGCGCCCGGTCATGAGCTCACGCTCCCCGGTTGCGATGCGGCAGCCAGCGGCCGTGAACTGATGCGGTTTCCCCGGCGCCGCCGCGGAGGGCTGGCGGCGGCGCTTCTCTATCGCGCTGCGCCGGAAGCCTCCGCTCCGTAGGGGGTGCCGCGGTCCGGGATCGCTTGCGCGGATCGCCGGCAACGCCGGCTCCTACGGAGTGCGAATCGCACTGAACGACAACGTGAGGGCCGCGGGGCGGGGACGGTTTCTGGGGGCGTACGCGCCAGGGATGGCGCGTCCGCAGCCTACTTCGGATGTACTCGCGGCGGCCCCGGAAACCGTCACCGCCTCGCGGACCGGCCTACGGAGCGGATGTGGCATCTGGGCGTGTCCGGCGCACACACCGGTGCCCGAGTACATCCGGCTCCTTCATCGCAATGCCGGGCGGCCGTCGGGCCGCCCGGCGGACGATTCACTCAGTCCGGCGCCGCCACCGGCGCGAAGTTGGCGTGGACCAGCATCCACTTGCCGTTCTGCTTCGCATACACGCGGGTGGACTTGGCCAGGTCCGGCCGCATTGTGCCGTCGGCCAGCTTGGTCATGCCGGCGTAGTTGTAAGTCAGGATAGCCGCGTCGCCGTAGAACTGAACGTGCGGGTTCAGCATCTCCGAGACCACGCCGGTCTCGCCGCTCTGGCGCATCGCGTCGTAGAATTTCGCCGCCTGGGCTTTGCCTTCGACCAGCACCGGCAGCACCGGATTGAACTCGGTGTAGTCGTTGGCGATCGTCGTCCAGGCCTCTGCGTGCGGCTTGTTCTGGTTCTCGGCGGCCCATTGCGCCTTGGCCAGGGCGATGATGTCGTCCGCGTTCTGGGCGGCCACGGGCACGCTGAGCGCGAAGGCACACAGGATCGTCGCTGCCGCGAGCATCAGGTGTTTTTTGTGGTTCATGGAGCACTCTCCTCATCGGTCGTACACCCGGTCTCCCGTGGCGCGCGGTCCGCAGGACTCGCGTCCCTGCGGGGTCGGGGAAGATCGCCGGCTGTGCCGGCCTGCGGACACGGGCGCCTTTGCGGGCCGTGTGCAGGTCCATGTTGCACCTCGCACCTCGGGTGACTGCGTGAAGAAGGGGCTCGGCGCACTGCGCCAGGCGCCCGCAAAACCGCTAGACTCGGCCCGAGTGTGCGCTGCGCCGCGCCAGCGAGGAGGGTAGGGTGAAGCCCACCGATATCCGCAACCCGGATTACTTCCACAAGGTGGTCGATTGCCAGTGGGCGTGCCCGGCGCACACGCCGGTGCCCGAGTACATCCGGTTGATCGCGGCAGGGCGTTACGCCGATGCCTACATGGTCAACTGGCAGTCCAACGTGTTCCCGGGGATCCTGGGCCGGACCTGCGACCGCCCCTGCGAACCGGCCTGCCGCCGGGTCCGTGTGGAGCACAGCAACGGCGAGAAGCCCGAGCCGGTGGCGATCTGCCGCCTCAAGCGCGTGGCGGCAGATCACAAGGGTGATGTCTCGGCGCGCATGCCCAGGCCGGCCGCCCGCCGCAACGGCCGCCGGGTGGCCTGCATCGGCGCCGGCCCGGCCTCGCTGACGGTGGCACGCGACCTGGCACCGCTGGGCTACGAGGTGGTGGTCTACGACGAGAACGCCCAGGCCGGCGGCTTCATCCGCAGCCAGATCCCGCGCTTCCGCCTGCCCGAATCGGTGATCGACGAGGAATGCGGGTACATCCTGGACCTGGGCGCCGAGCTGCGCGGGGGCCAGCGCGTGGAATCGTTGCGCGCAATGCTGGCCGGGGGCTGGGATGCGGTGTTCGTCGGCTGCGGGGCGCCGCGCGGGCGCGACCTGCAGATCCCGGGCCGCGAGGCGGCCGCCGCGAACATCCACATCGGCATCGACTGGCTGGCATCGGTCGCCTTCGGCCATGTCTCGGCGATCGGCCGCCGCGTGATCGTGATCGGTGGCGGCAACACGGCGATGGACTGCTGCCGGTCCAGTCGGCGCCTGGGCGGTGCCGACGTCAAGGTCATCGTGCGCTCGGGCTTCGAGGAGATGAAGGCCTCGCCCTGGGAGAAGGAGGACGCGATGCACGAGGGCATCCCGATCCTCAATTACCTGAACCCCACGCGCTTCATCGTCCGGGACGGGCGCCTGGCCGGGATGGCCTTCGAGCCGGTGCAGGCGCAGCTCGACGACCGGGGCCGGCGCACGCTGGTGCCGACCGGCGGCCCCGAACAGGTTTTCGAGTGCGACGACGTGCTGCTGGCGATCGGCCAGGAGAACGCGTTCCCGTGGATCGAACGCGACCTGGGCATCGACTTCGACGAGTGGGGCATGCCGGTGGTGGACGAGCGCACCATGCAGTCGACGCTGCCTTCGGTGCTGTTCGGCGGTGATGCCGCATTCGGCCCCAAGAACATCATCTGGGCGGTCGCCCACGGCCACGATGCGGCGGTGTCGATCGACCGCATGCTCAACGGCGAGGATCCGGCGCAACGGCCCGCGCCCGCGGTCGAACTGATCTCGCAGAAGATGGGCATCCACGAGTGGAGCTACGACAACGAGATCTCGCCCGAGGAACGTTACAAGGTGCCGTGGGCGCCGACCGAGCAGACCCTGAAGAACATCGGCATGGAGGTCGAGCTGGGTTTCGACCCGGCCACGGCCTGGCGCGAGACCCAGCGCTGCCTGAACTGCGACGTGCAGACCGTGTTCACCGGACGCCTGTGCATCGAGTGCGATGCCTGCGTGGACATCTGCCCGATGGACTGCATCAGCTTCACCGCGGACGGCGAGGAGGGCGAGCTGCGGCTGCGGCTGACGGCGCCGGCGCAGAACCCGGAACAGGACCTGTACGTGGGCGATGACCTCACGACCGGCCGGATCATGGTCAAGGACGAGGATGTGTGCCTGCACTGCGGACTGTGCGCCGAACGCTGTCCGACCGGCGCCTGGGACATGCAGAAGTTCCTGCTGGACATGACCCACGCCGGACCGGCCTGCCGCGGCGGCGGGAGGAAGGCGGCATGAGCCTGGCACGCCTGCCGGACCCTCACCCCCGGCCCCCGTCCCCGAGCGGGAGGGGAGTTAGGGCATGAGCGGGCCGATTCAGCCGCTGCAGGCGGTCAACGACTTCGTCGTGAAGTTCGCCAACGTCAACGGTTCCGGGTCAGCCTCGGCCAACGAGCTGTTCGCCAAGGCGATCCTGCGCATGGGCGTTCCCGTCAGCCCGCGCAACATCTTCCCCTCGAACATCCAGGGCCTGCCGACCTGGTACGAGGTCAGGGTGTCGGAGGACGGCTATCTCGGGCGGCGCGGCGGCATCGACATGATCGTCGCCATGAACCCGGAGACCTGGGCGCAGGACGTCGCCGAGCTGACCCCCGGCGGCTACCTGTTCTACGACTCCACGCGGCCGCTGCCGCCGAGCATGTTCCGCGAGGACGTGACGGTGATCGGCGTCCCGCTGACGGAGATCAGCAACGCCACCTACTCCGACCCACGGCAGCGCCAGCTGTTCAAGAACATCATCTATGTCGGCGCGCTGTCGGTTCTGCTCGACATCGACCCGAAGGTCATCGAGTCGCTGTTCGGCGAGCAGTTCAAGGGCAAGGAGGCGCTGATCGAGTCCAATGTGAAGGCGCTGAATCTCGGGCGCGACTGGGCGACCGCGAACTTGGCGCCAGGGATCTGCGGCCTCAAGGTCGAGCGCCGCGACAA
>DASRZM010000030.1:0-42615 GCA_035686365.1 Lysobacteraceae bacterium
ATCTCGGTCCGGGTGGTGCTCGGCGACGACGCTACCGGCTACGAGCACCTGGAGCGCATCCTGGGCCAGTTCGAGGAGTTCTGCATAGTCACCCAGAGCGTGCGCGAGGGCATCGCCGTGGAAGTGGTGGTCGAGGACGCCAGCGGCCGGGTGCTGAACAACTGATCCGGTCGGCGGTATTCGCAGACCGCCGAGGTCCTCGCGGTGCAGAAGGGACGACGCGCGGGGCGCACGCCGCGCGATCCGGACTCAGCGCAGCCGGGGCCTTTTACCGATCCTGCCCGGGCTCGCCCAGCGCCTGGTTCAGCATCTGCGCCAGCCGGGCGGCGGCCTGGCGCAGGCGCGCTTCCGCGGTCGGCCGCCAGCGGTCGAGGTAGCCGGGGTCCAGGCGCCCACGGCCCGGATACAGGCCGCGGCTGCGGACGATGCGGCACGACTCCATGGCCCACTCGGCCGGCGAGGCGACGGCCAGCTCATCGGCGCCCGGTTGCGGCTGCCGCGCCAGCGTCTTGGCATAGTCGAGCCAGTCGGGCTCGCGCGTGTGCAGGATCCAGTAGTCCCAGACCCCATGCAGGTTCGTGCCTTGCTCCTGGAACTGGAGCTGGTAGCTGTTGCCGCCCCGGTCGTGGCCGTAGCCCGCGTGCAGCGGTTGATGCACGTCGGCGACGAAATGCACCAGGAACTTCAGCGCCTGGGCCCGCGCGTCGCGCGGTCCAGAGCGGTCGGCGAGGATCCGGAGCTGGGCGTTGATGGCGCCGACGACGCAGTCGCCGTCCGGGCAGTCGCGCGCCGGCGCATAGCGGCAGCCGCCGCGCCGCGGGAAGTTGACGTAGTGCCAGGGAGCGGTGTGCCGGTAGTCCTCGGTCCCGCGGACTTCGTCGGGCCAGGTCGAGACCGCGGCCAGGCTCGGGATCGGCTCGGCGGCCAGCAGCTCGCGCACGGCCTGCCGTGCCGTGGGCGTGAGCCGGGCCTCGGCCAGCTCGCCGACGGCGCGATGGCCGATCTTGCTCCAGCCGTGGACGGGCGGTGCGATCAGCAGCAGGCACAGCAGGAGGCGGAGGGGCATGGGGTGTCGGGCGTGGTGCAGGCCGGCTAAAATAGCCGTTCTTTGTTGCAGATTGCAGCGTTCTGCGACGATTTTCGTCCTTATTCCCCGAGGAGTCCGCTTCCATGGCGATCCGTGTCGCGATCAACGGTTATGGCCGCATCGGCCGCAACGTCCTGCGCGCGCTCTACGAGTCCGGGCGCACCGGCGAGTTCCAGGTGGTCGCCGTGAACGACCTGGGCGACGCGGAGACCAACGCCCACCTCACCCAGTACGACACCGCGCACGGACGTTTCCCGCACGAGGTCTCGGTGGACGGCGGCGACCTGGTGGTCAAGGGCGACCGCATCCGGGTCTTCGCCGAGCGCGATCCGGCCAAGCTGCCCTGGCGCGAGCACCAGGTCGACGTGGTGCTCGAGTGCACCGGCCTGTTCACTTCCAAGGCCAGGGCCGGCGCGCACCTTGCCGGTGGCGCGAAGAAGGTGATCATCTCCGCGCCCGGCGACAAGGACGTGGACGGCACCTTCGTCTACGGCGTCAATCACGACCAGCTGAGCGCCGCGCACACGGTCGTCTCCAATGCCTCGTGCACGACCAACTGTCTGGCGCCCCTGGCCAAGGTGCTGCACGAGGGCATCGGCATCGTCCACGGCCTGATGACGACGATCCACGCCTACACCAACGACCAGGTGCTGACCGACGTCTTCCACAAGGACCTGCGCCGCGCCCGCAGCGCCACCATGAGCCAGATCCCGACCAAGACCGGCGCGGCCGCCGCGGTCGGGCTGGTGCTGCCGGAGCTCAACGGCAGGCTCGACGGCTTCGCCATGCGCATCCCCACGATCAACGTATCGGTCGTGGACCTGACCTTCGTGGCGGCTCGCGAGACCGCCAGGGACGAGATCGACAGGATCGTGGAGGCTGCCGCCAGCGGGCCGCTGAAGGGCATCCTGGGCGTCAACACCCGCCCGCTGGTGTCGATCGACTTCAACCACGACCCCCGCAGCTCGATCTACGACGCCACCCAGACCCGCGTGATGGGTGGCACCCTGGTCAAGGTGCTGGCCTGGTACGACAACGAGTGGGGCTTCTCCAACCGCATGCTGGACCTGACCGCGGCCCTGATGGCGGCGAAGTGACGGCGATCCCGGATATCCCGGAGTCACCGATGGCCATCGTGCGCATGGGCGAGATCGACCTCGCGGGCCGGCGCGTGCTGATCCGCCAGGACCTGAACGTGCCGATCCGGGACGGCAAGGTCGGTTCGGACCAGCGCATCGTCGCGTCGCTGCCGACGCTGCAGCAGGCGCTGGCGGCCGGCGCCGCGGTGATGGTGCTCTCGCACCTGGGACGGCCGCAGGAAGGGACGTGGTCGGAATCGGACTCGCTGGCGCCGGTGGCCGCGCGGCTGGGCGAGCTGCTCGGGCGCGAGGTGCCGCTGGTGCGCGGGTACCTGGACGGCGTGGAGGTCGCGCCGGGGCAGCTGGTCATGCTCGAGAACTGCCGCATGAACGTGGGCGAGAAGGCCGACGACGATGCACTGGCTGCGCGCTATGCGGCGCTGTGCGAGGTCTTCGTCATGGACGCCTTCGGCACGGCGCACCGCGCGCAGGCATCCACGCACGGCGTGATCCGCAAGGCCAACATCGCCTGCGGCGGCCCGCTGCTGATGGCCGAACTCGATGCCCTGGGCCGCGCGCTCGAGCATCCGGAGCGGCCGTTGCTGGCGGTGGTCGGCGGCGCCAAGGTCTCCACCAAACTGGCACTGCTCGAGAGCCTGATCGAGAAGGTCGACCGGCTGATCGTCGGCGGCGGCATCGCCAACACCTTCATGGCTGCGGCGGGCCTGGCGGTGGGCAACTCGCTGTACGAGCAGGACTTGGTCGCGACCGCCGCCCGCATCATCGAGCGCGCGAAGGTGCGCGGGGCCGAGGTCCCGATTCCCGAAGACGTGGTGGTCTCGCCCAGGTTCAGCGCCGACGGGCCGGCCTCGGTCCGGCGCGCCAGCGAAGTCGGGCCCGGCGAGATGATCCTGGACATCGGTCCGCAGACCGCCGCCCGGTACGCGGCGCTGATCGCACAGGCCGGTACCGTGATCTGGAACGGGCCGGTCGGCGTGTTCGAGTTCGACCTGTTCGCCAAGGGCACCGAGACCGTGGCGCGCGCGATCGCCGCCTCGGCTGCATTCTCGATCGCCGGCGGCGGCGACACGCTGGCGGCCGTGGAGAAGTACGGCATCGCCGGGGAGGTGTCGTACATCTCCACCGGAGGCGGGGCTTTCCTGGAGTTCTGCGAGGGCAAGGAGCTGCCCGCAGTGGCCGCACTGCGGGAACGCGGCGGCTGATCGGCATCACCGGAGCGTGACCGGCATCACTGCAGCTGCGCGATGCTGTCGCGGTTTCCGGCTGCCGTGTGCCGTGAATCCGGGGTGATTACGAGAGCTGCGTCGCGCGCGTTCCGTGTGCCTGCTCACCCTGCATCTGTGACGTGCACACGTGGCCCCGGAGCTGTCGCATCCGCCTGCACCGGGCGCAGCTGCTGCCGGTACCGAAACCATCGCTGAATCATCCGGACGAGTTCGCGGAAGTGCTCGTGTAGTCACACTGAAACGTCGATCCACTGCGACGGCGCGCACAACCGCGGGCAAGCGTGGCGCGCACATTGACATCGAAGCCTGCGATTGCATGCAGGCGATGTCGATGGAAACCGCAGATGCGCGCAGTTCTCACAGTGATCGTGATGCTGATCACAGGCACCGTCAACGCAGCCCGGATCGAGGGCTCGCTGCAGGTGCTGTGGGGCGATGCGCAGCCCGGCTCCGGGCACGCCGACAAGCTGCTGGTCCTGCTGGACACCGGCGCCGAAGTGCACGAACTCGACGCCGACGAGTCGTTGATGGCAGCCGAGGACCTGTACTCGCTGCAGGGCAAGGCGGTCACGGTCGAGACCGTCGCGATGGCCAAGACCGACGGCGGAGCGCTGGTACCGGAACTGATCGTTCCGATCGACGGCGCCGGGACCAAGTCGCTGGTCGAGCCGGACGAGTCGCGCCCCTGGGTGGTGCTGCTGTGCCGCTTCGCCGACATCGCCGGGGAGCCGGAAACGCCCGCCTACTTCACCTCGATGTACGGCCCCTCCGAGGACCAGCTCGGCGGCTACTGGGCAGCCATGTCGGGCGGCCGGATCCAGATGAACGAAGGGCGCGTGCACGGCTGGTACGGCCTGCCGCAGTCCCGATCGGACTACCTGCGCAGCAACGGCAGCGCCGACCTGGGCAAACTGTTCAACGACTGCATCGGGGCAGCCGACGCTGACGTGGATTTCAGCAACGACGGCATCGGCCTCGCCGGCATCCAGCTGATGTTCAATGCACCGTTGGACTGCTGCGCATGGGCCGGCAAGCTGCGGGCGACGCTCGACGGCATGAGCGGCACCTGGCGCGTGGCATGGCTGCCACCGTTCGCCTACAGAAACGTCGCCGGCCTGGCGCACGAGATCGGCCACACCTTCGGCCTGGCGCACTCCAACAACTCCGATGGCGACGCCGACCCCTACGACAACGTCTGGGACGTGATGAGTGATCCGTACCGCAACTCGGTGTCCGACGCGGTGTTCGGCGCCCTGCCCAAGGGACTGTCGGCCTACCAGCGCGATCGCGCCGGCTGGGTGGCCCCCGAGCGCAAGCGGGTGGTGGGGCCCGACGAAACCGTGCGTGTCCAGCTCGGGTACCTGGGTGAAGATACCCCGGGCCTGGACCTGGTCCTGGTGCAGTACGACGTCGATGCGCCCTGGCGCACCTTGGCCATCGACGCGCGCTCGACCCGGACCTTCGAGGACGCAGAGCTTCCCGACAAGGCAGTGATCCTGCACCAGGTCGATACCACCCGGCGCGAGCCGGCCTGGTCGGTGGACACCGACCAAGTGGTTTCCGATGTCTCCGACAACGAAGGCTCGATGTTCCGCGTCGGTGAGCGCTACCGCAGCGCAGACAAGTTGCTGACGGTCGAGATCCTCGGCCAGAGCGCCACCGGCTTCGAGGTCGAGGTCACGACCGTTCCGGTGTTGTTCTCCGACGATTTCAGCTGAGGCGGGACTCGGGACTCGGGACTCGGAAGAGCTCCGTGCTTTGCTCCCCCCTCCCGAGGGGAGAGGGGCTGCAAGCCACGACACCCGGTCGGCAGCGCGAGCTTTCCCGAGTCCCGAGTCCCGAGTCCCGAGTCCCGAGTCCCGGCTCCCTGTGCTAGCGTTCCCCCTCCCGCCCGTCGCGGCACGCCATGCACACGCCCTTGCGCCGGACCAAGATCATCGCCACGCTCGGTCCTGCCACCGACGAGGACGCAGCGCTGGAAGAGCTGCTGCGTGCCGGCGTCAACATCGTGCGACTGAACTTCTCGCACGGCAGCGCCGGGGAACAGGCGCGCCGCGCCGGGGCCGTGCGCGAGGCGGCCGCCCGGATCGGCCGGGAGGTCGCGATCCTGGTGGACCTGGCCGGACCCAAGATCCGGATCGAGCGCTTCGCCGTGGGCAGCGTGCAGCTCAGGGCGGGACAGCGCTTCGAGTTGCGCTGCCGGGCCGGCGCGCCCGCGGGCGATGCCACCGGCGTGGGCGTGAGCTACACGGGCCTGCCGGGCGACGTCGCACCGGGCGACACGCTGCTGCTGGACGACGGGATGGTGGCGCTGCGCGTGGAAGCGGTCGAGGGTGACACGGTGGCCACCACGGTGCTGACCGACGGTGTGCTGTCCGACCGCAAGGGTCTGAACCGCCTTGGCGGCGGGCTCTCGCTGGGTGCGCTCAGCGACAAGGACCGCGCCGACATCGTCGAGGGCGCGCGCATCGACGCCGACTTCATGGCGGTCTCTTTCTGCCGCAATGCCCGGGACGTGCACGATGCGCGTGAGCTGGCGCGTGCCGCCGGCAGCCGCGCCGGCATCGTGGCCAAGATCGAGCGTGCCGAGGCGATCGCCAACCTGGCCGAGATCATCGAGGCCTCCGACGCGGTGATGGTGGCCCGCGGCGACCTGGGCGTGGAAATCGGCGATGCCGAGCTGCCCGGGCTGCAGAAGAAGATCATCCGCGAGACGCTGGCCGCCAACCGGATCGTGATCACCGCCACGCAGATGCTGCAGTCGATGGTCGACTCGCCGATTCCCACCCGCGCCGAGGTCCTGGACGTCGCCAACGCCGTCATCGACGGGACCGACGCGGTGATGCTCTCGGCCGAGACCGCCACCGGCCAGTACCCCGCGATGGCCGTGGCCGCGATGGTGCGCATCTGCCTGGGCGCCGAACGCCAGTTCGAGGCCGAAACGGATTTCGAGGCGGCGCCGCGCAACCTGCAGCGCGCCGACCAGGCGATCGCGATGGCCTCGATGTTCCTGGCCGAACACATCCGCGTGCGCGCCATCCTGGCGCTGACCGAATCGGGCGGCACGGCGCGGTTCCTGTCGCGCTTCCGCTCCTCGGTGCCGATATTCGGGCTGTCGCGTCACGACGGTGCACGCCGGCAGATGGCGATGATGCGCGATGTCTATCCGGTCGCCTTCGACAGCCAGGGCATGCCGCCGCGGCAGGCCGCGCGCGCGGCGGTCCGGCGCCTGTACGAGCTCGGCGAGCTTGCGGTCGGCGACCGCGTCATCATCACCAGCGGCGACGCCATGGAGCACCGTGGCGCCACCAACACGCTGCGCCTGCTGGTCGTGGGCGAAGGCGGCGCCGCCGAGGGGTTGGGCGACCTGTGAGGACGAGGGAGTCGTGACGCGATCCAACGCCTACACGATCCTGTGCGTCCTGATTCGCGCATTTGCGCTGGTGCTGTTCATCGATGTGGCGGGTGCGGCGTTCGGCGCTCTTGCCTGGATCGACGTCGGGGATCGACCGGTGCCGTTCCTGGCAACGACCGGCGTACCGCTGCTCACGGCACTGCTGCTGTGGCTGTTCGCCGACGTGATCGCGCGCGCAACGCTGGCACGACCCACCCGGCAGGCTTTCGAAAGCGACCTCCCGGCAGCCGAGTGGCAACGGCTGGCGTTCTCGACTGTTGGGGTGTTTTTCGCGGTCGCCGCGCTCGGCGATGTCGCGCACCAGACGATGCGCGTATCGATCGGCGGCGCGTACCTGGGGTACGACATGGGTTTCGATGAAGGTTGGCGCGCCCGCGTCGTCGCGGACGCGATCGAGTTCGCGCTCGGCGTCGGGTTGATGTTCGGCGCGCGCGGCCTGGTCGGGGTGCTGCGCCGGTTCCGCCAGTTCGGCAGTGCCGCCCCGTCGCGTCCGGCCGACGCCGACCCTTCCGCAGACTGAGCGCGAGCGGCAGCGCGATGCGTCCATGCCGCGTGCACGGCGTGCGGAGTAGGCTTTCACGCCGATTCTCGTTCCAGGCAAGGGGACAGCGATGGATTTTCTGCGCGACTGGCTCGGGCCCGAACAGCTCGACACACTGAAAGTCTCCGCGGTCGAATGGGGCATCCGGTTCGTGCTGGCGCTGCTGCTGCTGGTGGTCGGCCTGTGGCTGGTGCGCATGCTGTCCAACGCCATCCGCAGGGCCATGCAGCGCACCGGCCAGGATGCGGTCCTGGTCGACTTCGTACGCAACCTGGCCTACGGCGCACTGATGGCGGTGCTGCTGGTGGCTGTGCTGCAGCAGATGGGGATGCCCTCGACCTCGCTGATCGCCGCGCTGGGCGCCGCCGGCCTGGCGATCGGCCTGGCGCTGAAGGATTCGCTGGCCAACCTGGCCGCGGGCGTGCTGCTGATCACGTTCAGGCCGTTCCGCGCCGGCGATTTCGTCGAGGTCGCCGGGCAGTGCGGCAGCGTGGTATCGGTGCGGCTGTTCTTCACGCTGCTGGCGACGCCGGACAACCGCGAGATCACCATCCCCAACAACGAGATCGCGACCCGTCCGATCGTCAACTACACCGCGCGCGACTCGCGCCGGGTGGACATGGAGGTCGGCGTGGCCTACGGGTCGGACGCGCTCGAGGCGCTGGAGGTGATCCGTGGCGTGCTGGAGAGGGATCCACGCGTGCTCGAGCAGCCCGAGCCGGCGCTGATGGTGCTGACCCTGGCCGACAGCAGTGTGAACCTGGCGATCCGGCCCTGGGTCAGGACGCCCGACTACTGGACCGTCCGCAGCGACCTGCTGGCTGCGATCAAGCAGGCGCTGGAGGACGCCGGCATCGAGATCCCGTTCCCGCAGCGCACCGTGCGCGTGATCGGTGGCGGCAAGGACGAGGACCAGGCAGCGGCGGCCGGCGCCTGAGGCAGCGGCGGTCGTCTGCTGCATCGATGACGGCCTTTCCGCTTCGTAGGCCGTGCCGCGGTCCGAGGACGCGCCGCATCGAAGCCTGTGGGAGCGGCCCATGGCCGCGATCGGATCGCCGTTCGCTTGCATCGATGTCGAATCCGCTCCGTAGACCGGCCCGCGAGCCGGTGACGGTTTCCGGGGCCGCCGCGAGTACATCCGAAGTAGGCTGCGGACGCGCCATCCATGGCGCGTACGCCCCCGGAAACCGTCACCGCCCCGCGGTCCTCCCGCTTTCGTTTCGTGTCGCCTTCCCCCCTGTAGGAGCCGGCGTTGCCGGCGATCCGCACCGCGGCACTCGCGAGGAGGCCGGATGTGGGCCTGCGCAGCGGCTATAATCCGCCCCCCCGAATCCCCTTCCGTGCGGCCCTCGCCGCGCCGTCGCATTCATGGAGTCCGCAATGAGCATCGAGCAGCTCGAAGAGGTCGCACTGGCCATGGTCGCCCCGGGCAAGGGCATCATCGCGATCGACGAATCCACCGGCACCATCAAGAAGCGCTTCGATGCGGTCGGGGTCGACTGCACGGAGGACAACCGGCGCGCCTACCGCGAGATGCTGCTGACCTCGCCGGACCTCGGCGAGCACATTTCCGGCGCGATCCTGTACGACGAGACCCTGCGCCAGTCCACCCGGGACGGCGTGCCGTTCACCCGGGTGATGCGCGAGCGCGGGATCATTCCGGGCATCAAGGTCGACAAGGGCGCCAAGCCGCTGGCCGGCTTTCCCGGCGAGCTGGTGACCGAGGGCCTGGACGGGCTGCGCGAGCGACTGGCCGAGTACGCCCGGCTCGGCGCCCGCTTCGCCAAGTGGCGCGCGGTGATCACCATCGACGAGGAGCTGCCCAGCGGGACCTGCATCGAGGCCAATGCGCATGCGCTGGCGCGCTACGCGGCGCTGTGCCAGGAACAGGGGCTGGTGCCGATGGTGGAACCGGAGGTGCTCATGGACGGCGGCCACGACATCGAGGTGTGCTACGAGGTCACCGAGGCGACGCTGCGCTCGCTGTTCGGCGCGCTGTACGAGCACAACGTGCTGCTGGAAGGCACGATCCTGAAGGCCAGCATGGTGCTGCCGGGCAAGGACTGCCCCGAACAGTCCAGCGTCGAGGAGGTCGCCGAGGAGACGCTGCGGTGCCTGCGCGCGACCGTCCCGGCGGCGCTCACGGGCATCGTGTTCCTGTCCGGCGGGCAGAGCGACGAGGCGGCCACGGCGCACCTGGACGCGATGAACCGCATCGGCGCGCAGCCGTGGCCGCTGTCGTTTTCCTACGGTCGGGCGATGCAGCAGGCGGCGCTGAAGCTGTGGGCGCAGGATCCGGAGGGCAACTACGGCCAGGCGCAGCGCACCGTCGCCCAGCG
This sequence comes from Lysobacteraceae bacterium, assembly GCA_035686365.1. Taxonomy (GTDB): domain Bacteria; phylum Pseudomonadota; class Gammaproteobacteria; order Xanthomonadales; family Xanthomonadaceae; genus DASRZM01. Next base: position 9,709 of record DASRZM010000030.1, read on the forward strand.
CGCCCGCGAGAACGGCCTGGCCGCGCTCGGAAAACTGCGCTCGGCCGCCTGAAGCGTCGGCGATGTCCGGCGCGCGCAGCCTGGAGCCGGCAGGCTTGCGGCGGCGCGCTCGCGCATCACGTGGCGTTGCCGAGGGCCTCGGTGAACGCGGTGAACGTTTCCCCGCCATAACAGCACAGCAGCACTTCGATGCCGGCGGCGTGCACCACGACCGTTTCGACCGCGACTGCGGCCGCCAACGGCAGCGGATAACCGTACACGCCGCAGGAGATCGCCGGGAAGGCGATCGAGCCGGTTCGAAGTGCGGGCCGCGCGCTCACCGTCATTTCGCGGCGCCAGGCCCTACAATCGGGCGATTGTCAGGCCCCTCCGCCGTGTCCGAGCCGCAGATCGCCAGCCGTACCCCGTTCGCCGTGGAGGTGACGGCCGGGTACACCGATTGCAGGTGCGCCTGCGACCGGCCGGCCACGCAGCCGTTCCGTGATGGAGTGCACGCCGGTACCGACTTTCGGCCCATGCGCTTCACGGCCCGGTGCAGCGAACGTGTGTCGCTGTGCGGCTGCAGGCCGAGCCGCCGCCGCCGGCCGGCGTCCGGGCACTGAGCCTGGCGCCGCCGCGGCCCGCGCCCTCGAAAGGAATCGCCACACCGATGCAGCCATTCCCGACCGTCCCAATCCACCCCGTCCTGCCCGTTCTCCTCGCCTGCGTCGCCGCCGCGCTGCTGGCCGCCTGTGGCGCGCAGGCGCCGACGGAGGAGCGATCCGGGCCGGTCGCTGCGGTGACCGCCATCGTGCAGGCCGAGCCGTGGTCGGACGCGATCGAGGCGCTGGGCACCACCAGCGCCAACGAATCGGTGGTGCTCACCGCCAAGGTCACCGAGACCGTGGACTCGGTCAATTTCGAGGACGGCGACCTGGTCGAGTCCGGGGATGTGCTGGTGGACCTGTCCGGAAGAGCGGAAGTCGCGCAGCTCGAGGAAGCGCAGGCCGCCTACAAGGAGGCGCGCCAGCAGTACGAGCGCCAGGCCGAGCTGGTCACCCAGGGCACCATCGCCCGCAGCCAGCTCGACACCCAGATCGCCACGCGCGACGCCGCGCGTGCGCGTGTGCAGGCGATCCGCGCGCGCCTGTCCGACCGCGTGATCACCGCGCCGTTCGCCGGCGTGCTCGGATTCCGCCAGGTCAGCCCCGGGACCCTGGTCACACCGGGCACGGCGATCGCCACGCTCGACGACATCTCCACCATCAAGCTGGACTTCTCGGTTCCGGAGCGGTTCCTCTCGGCGGTCGCGCCCGGTCAGCAGGTCGTCGCGCGCAGTGCCGCGTGGCCCGACCAGGAATTCACCGGGACCGTGCAGACCGTCGGCTCGCGGGTGGACCCGGTCACGCGCGCGGTGACCGTGCGCGCGAACATCCCCAACCCCGAGCGCAGGCTGCGGCCGGGCATGCTGCTCTCGGTGCGCCTGTTCGAACCACCCCGTTCGGCGATCGCGATTCCCGAGATCGCCCTGATCCAGATCGGCGCCAGCAGCTACGTCTATCGCGTGGCCGAGGGCGGCGTGGTGCAGCAGCTCGAGGTCGAGATCGGCGCGCGCCGGCGCGGCAAGGTCGAGATCGCCCGGGGGCTGGATGCGGGCGACCGCATCGTGGTCGAGGGCACGGTGAAACTGCGCCCGGGCGCGCGCGTGGTCGAGGTGCCGCCCGCCGGCGCCGATGCGGCGGAGACGGCAACGCAATGAGCGCGGTGACGGGGCCATGATCCTTTCGGACATCTCGATCAAGCGACCGGTGTTCGCCACGGTGATGAGTCTGCTGCTCGTCGCCCTGGGCCTGATCTCCTTCACGCGGCTGCCGCTGCGCGAGCTGCCCGACATCGACCCGCCGATCGTTTCCATCGACCTGCGTTACCCGGGCGCGTCGGCCGCCGTGGTCGAGACCCGCATCACCCAGGTGCTGGAGGACGCGGTCGCCGGCATCGAAGGCATCCGCAGCGTCGAGTCACAGAGCCGTAACGGCAGCTCCGACATCACCATCGAGTTCGGACTCAGCCGCGACATCGAGGCCGCCGCCAACGATGTGCGCAGCGCGGTCGCCCGGGTGCTGGACCGGCTGCCCGAGGAGGCCGACCCGCCCGAAGTCGAGAAGGTCGCCGCCAACGCCGAGGTGGTGATGTGGCTGGGCCTGAGTTCGGACCGGCTCGAGCCGCTGGCGCTGGCCGACTATGCCGAACGCTTCCTGGTCGATCGCCTCTCGGCGATCGACGGGGTGGCCAACGTGCGCGTGGGCGGCAGCCAGCGCTATGCGATGCGCGTGTGGCTGGACCGCGAGGCGCTGGCTGCGCGCGGCCTCACGGTCAACGACGTGGAGGCGGCGCTGCGCCGGGAGAACGTCGAGCTTCCGGCCGGGCGCATCGAGTCCGAAACCCGCGATTTCACGTTGCGGGTGGAGCGCAGCTACACGCAGGCGCAGGATTTCGCCGTCCTGCCGGTAGCCAAGGGCGAGGACGGCCACGTGATCCGCCTGGGCGAGGTCGCGCGCGTGGCCATCGATGCCGAGGACCGTCGCGCGTACTACCGCGGCAACGGGCAGGCGCGCATCGGGCTGGGCGTGATCAAGACTTCCACGGCCAACAGCCTGGACGTGGCGCAGCGCCTGCGCGAGGAGATGACCCGGATCGAGCCGGGGCTGCCCGAGGGCATGCGCCTGGAGGTGTCCTACGACGCGACCGTGTTCATCGAGGCTGCGGTCTGGCAGGTCTACAAGACCCTGGGCGAGGCCGCGCTGCTGGTGCTGGTGGTGATCTTCCTGTTCCTGGGCTCGGCGCGCGCCGCGCTGGTGCCCGCGGTCACGGTCCCGATCTGCCTGGTCGCCGCCTTCCTGGGCCTGTACCTGTTCGGATTCTCGATCAACCTGTTGACGCTGCTGGCGCTGGTGCTGTGCATCGGCCTGGTGGTGGACGATGCCATCGTCGTGCTGGAGAACTGCCAGCGCCGGGCCGACCTGGGCGAGCCGCCGCTGGTCGCGGCCTACCGCGGCACCCGCCAGGTCGCCTTCGCGGTGCTGGCGACCACGGCCGTGCTGGTGGCGGTGTTCCTGCCGGTGGCCTTCATGGAAGGCAACAACGGCCGGCTGTTCCGGGAACTGGCCGTGGCGCTGGCCGGCGCGGTGGCGATCTCGGCCTTCGTGGCCCTGACCCTGACCCCGATGATGTGCTCCAGGCTGATCCGCCCGCACGGCGAGCCGCGCGGCCTGTCGGGTTGGACACACGGCCGGCTCGCGCGGCTGACCGCACGCTACCGCGATGCGCTGGAGCGCACCGTCGGGCGGCCGGTCCTGTTCGGCGTGGTGATGCTGGCAGCGGTCGTGGCCTCCGTGCTGATGCTGGTCGCGGTACCCAAGGAACTGGCGCCGGCCGAGGACCGCGGCGCCTTCTTCGTCGGCGTACGCGGACCGGAGGGCGCCGGATTCGACTACACGGTGCGGCAGATGCAGGAGGTCGACCGTCGCCTGATCGAATTGCGCGATGCCGGCGCGCCGCTGCAGAGCATCATCTCGCGCGTGCCCGGCGGCTGGGGTGCGAGCGAGGAAATGCACACCGGCCAGTCCATCGTGATCCTGAAGCCCTGGGGGCAGCGCGAGCAGACCACCGCCGAGGTCGTCGAGCAGGCGCGCGAGGCGCTCGAGGGCATCCCCGGCGTCCGCGCCTTCCCGCAGGTGCGCCAGGGGCTGGTGCGCAGCGGCGGCCAGCCGCTGCAGGTGGTACTGGGCGGCCCGACCTACGAAGAACTGGTCGACTGGCGCGACCGCATGCTGGCGCGCATGGAGGACAACCCGAGGTTGTCCGCGGTGGATTCGGACTACCAGGAAACCCGGCCGCAGATGCGCGTGAACATCGACCGCTCGCGTGCCGCCGACCTGGGCGTCTCGGTGCAGGAAATCGGCCGCACGCTGGAGACGATGATGGGCTCGCGTCGTGTGACCACCTACGTCGAGGACGGCGAGGAATACGACGTGATCCTGCAGGCCGAGGACGAGGACCGCAGCAGCCCCGCGGACCTGCGCAACCTGTACGTGCGCTCCCAGCGCAGCGGCGAGCTGGTCCCGCTGTCGAACCTGGTGGAACTGAGCGAACTGGCGGAGGCAGGCAGCCTGAACCGCTACGACCGCCTGCGCGCGATCACGCTCAGCGCCGGACTGGCGCCCGGCTACAGCCTGGGCGAGGCCCTGGCGTGGATCAACGAAGTCGCCGTCGCGGAACTGCCCGAAACCGCGCAGATCGCCTACAAGGGCGAGTCGCGCGAATACTACGAGGCCGGCAGCGCCGTGTGGTTCACCTTCGCGATGGCGCTGCTGATCGTGTTCCTGGTGCTGGCGGCGCAGTTCGAGAGCTTTCTGCACCCGCTGGTGATCATGCTGACGGTTCCGCTGGCGGTGCTCGGCGCACTGATGGGCCTTTGGCTGTTCGGCTCGTCGCTGAACCTGTTCAGCCAGATCGGCATCGTCATGCTGGTGGGCCTGGCGGCGAAGAACGGCATCCTGATCGTGGAGTTCGCCAACCAGCTGCGCGACGAGGGCCTGTCGGTGCGCGAGGCGGTGATCGAATCGGCGGCGACCCGGCTGCGCCCGATCCTGATGACCTCGATCGCGACCATGGTCGGCGCGGTGCCGCTGATCGCCCTGAGCGGCGCCGGCTCGGCCAGCCGCGCCACGATCGGCATCGTGGTGATTTCCGGCGTGGCGTTCTCCACGCTGCTGTCGCTGTTCGTGGTGCCGGCGTTCTACGCGCTGCTGGCACCGTACACGCGCTCCCCCGACGCACTTGCAAGGAAGCTCGAACGGCTGGACCGGGAGACCGGCGAGGTCGGCACCGAAGCGGCCAGCCACGCGCAGCACTGAGCGCCGCGCACACCTCAGGGCGGCGTCTGAAGGTCCGCGGAGTCGCACGGACCATGCGATGTGGGAGCGGCCCATGGCCGCGATCGGCACGGCAAATTCCGCGCGGGATTCGACGTCGCTGCCGCGCCTGCCTCTGAAAAGGTCTGGACAAGTCCATCCTGGCCGGTCCTGGCCGGCACCTGCATGCCCGATCCGCGAGCGCGCCATCCTTGGCGCGAAAGGCCCTGAACCCGTTTGGAGGGTTCCTGAATGCCCTGTTCCAACCTTCACGGGCGTAGACGATACTCTGCGGCCTTTGCCGGAAGAGGTTGCTCATCGGTGCGCACCCACAGGTCCCTGATCCACATGCTGCTGATGGCCGCCGGCTGCGCCGCCGGTGCGGCCCACGGCGCGCGCCCGCAATACGACGTGGACTACCACGTGCGCTTCCTGCCCGACCGCGGCCAGGCCGAGGTCACCATCTCGGTCGCGCCGGACGAGGCGCGCATCACGCTGCTGGACTTCAACATGCCGCCCTCGCGCTACAGCGACGCCACCGGCGACGGGAAGGTCGAACGCAAGGGCGACCGTGTGGTGTGGACACCGCCGGTCGACGGCGGCCAGTTCCGTTATCGCCACAGCATCGACCACAAGCGCGGCTCGGGCTACGACGCGCACATTACGCCGGACTGGGTGATCGCGCGCGGCGACGACATCATCCCGCCGGCACGGGTGCGCATCACCCGGGGGGGCGATTCGCGCGCCCGGCTGCGCTTCGAGCTGCCGCCGGACTGGACCACCGTCGATACCCAGTACCGGCGATCGCGCGACGGCTCGTCGTTCGTCGTGGTCAATTCCGAGCGCCGCTTCGACCGCCCGACCGGCTGGATGATCGCCGGCAAGCTCGGCGTGCGCCTGGAGCGCCTGGACGGCTCGCTCGTCAGCGTGGCGGCCCCCAAGGGGCAGGCCTATCCGCGCCTGGAGATCCTGGGCTACGTCAATGCCGTCCTCCCGGAACTCGAACACCTGGGCGGACGGCTGCCGACCAAGCTGCTGATCGTGGGCGGCGGCGACCCGATGTGGCGCGGCGGGCTCTCGGGCACGCGCTCGCTGTGGTTGCATGCGGACCGCCCGATGATCAGCGAGAACGGCACCAGTCCGCTGCTGCACGAGCTTTTCCACGTCACCACCCGTATCAGCGGTGCCAAACACGAGGACTGGATCGCCGAGGGGCTGGCCGAGTACTACTCGATCGAACTGCTGTACCGCGCCTCGCTGCTGAGCCCGGAACGCCGCGACCTGGGACTGGACTGGATGCGCTCGCACGGCCGCAAGATCAAGACCCTGCGCGCCCGGCAGTCGCAGGGGCCGCGCACCGCGCGTGCGGTGGCGCTGTTCGCCGATCTCGACAGGGAAATCCGCGAACGTACCGACGAGGAGAAGAGCCTGGACGACGTCGTCCGCCGGCTGGTGCAGCTGCGCCAGGTGAGCCGGCCGGAACTGGACGAAGTGGTCGAGGCGCTGCTCGGCGGCCCGTCGCGTTCACTGGACACGCCGGTGCTGCAGTGATCGCGTCGCCGCTGCGGCGGGCCGTGGGCTTGGCCGCCACCGCATTGCTGCTGGCCGGCGCGGCGTTCTACGTGTGGACCGGTCTGATGGCGATCGTCAACTTCGGTTGGCGCTTTCCGATGTTCGACCAGTACCGGCTGTACGAGCACTACCTGGGCCTTCCGTTTCCGGAGAACGTGCTGCAGCTGGAGAACGGCCACCGGCCGATCGTGCCGGCCCTGCTGCGCGTGTTCGAGGTCTGGTGCTGCGGGGCCAACCAGCTGCTGCAGCTCGCCGTCGGCGCACTGCTGGCGCTGGCCACGGTGCTGATCTTGACCGTCGCGGCCTGGCGCGAGCCGGCGGCCTCGGCCTGGCACAAGGCCGCCGCCACGCTGGCCGCGGCCTGCGGCGTGTTCTGGCTCGCCAACGCGCGCATGCTCCTGCACGGCAACGAATCAGTGCATGCCTACCTGGTTACCGCCAGCGTGGCCGCTGGCGGCTGGCTGGCGTGGCGCGCGGCGCGCTCCGGCCAGTCACTGCCGATGCTCGCGGCCTGCCTGCTGTGCGTGGTGGCCACATTCTCGTTCGGGCCGGGCATCGCCTCCTTCGGCGCCGTGTTCCTGGTTGCGCTGGCCGGCGGCGGCCGCCCGCGGGTGCTGGCGCTGCCCTTCGCCGGTGTGGCCGCAGTGCTGGCGATCTACCTGTTCGTGCTGCCCGGTGACGGTTCGGTGCGGCAGATGCTCGCCTTCGACCCGCTGCGCAACGCGCAGGTGGCGCTGGCCTGGCTCGGCGCGCCGTGGATCCACGGCTGGCTCGGCACCGGGCAGAATGGCCTGTTGTTCTGGGTGGCGCCCGAGATGCAGGGCGACCCGATCGGGCGCGCGCTCACCGCGTCCGCCGATGCGCTGGTGCCGCAGCAAGGCTCGTCATTGCCGGCGCTGGTGCGCTGGAGCACGCTGTTCGGCGGAATCGGAGTGGCGCTCTGGGTGGTGCTGCTCTACGCAGCGTGGCGCACGCGCGAACGCGGTGGCGCCGGTCTCTGCGTGGCACTGTGCCTGAGCTCGTTCGGCGCCGGCGCCGCGCTGGTGATCGCCGTCGGCCGCCTGTTGTACTTCGACCAGCACCCCGACCAGGTATTCGCAGGTCGTTATCTCGTATGGCCGAGCGTGTTCTGGGGCGGGCTGCTGGTGGCGACCGTACTCGCTGCCGCACGGTTGCGCTCGAGGATCGCAGGCCTGGGCGCGACCTTCGCGTGCCTGATCGTCGCTATCGGTCTGTTTTCCACCCAGCGCATCTGGCCGGGATGGGGTGCCGCTGTGTACCGGCAGTCCGAACTCGGGGCGATCGCCGCGAATCTCGGGGTCGAGGGCCCGATGTTCCCGGACGGGGCGGATGCGCCGCGAAGCGGCGTCCGGAGTGTCCTCGCGATCATGAGGTCCTCCGGGCTCGGTCCATTTCGGGACGGGCTGCCTGCGTTCGGGACGGAAGTCCGGGCCGACATGCCCTCATCGACCGAAGTCGTGGTCCGCCAGGCAGAGACTCTCGAATCACCCGGCGGGAGGGTGGTGAGCCGCTTCGAAGGCGTGATGCCGCACGACGCTGCGGACACCGCCGGGTGGATACTGGTCCTCGATTCCCAGAGCAGGGTCCGAGGTCTGGGTCGCCACAGCTTCGTCGGCCTCGACACCGGAAGCCTGCTCGGCTGGCCGGCCCGCAAGCGTGGCTTCGACCTGCTGATGCCGGACTTCGACCCGCAGGAACGTTATGTCCTGGCGGCGCCGGGCGATGCGACGACCAGGACGATCGGCCGCCTGGTCGTAGCGCCGTGACGGCCCCCGTTGAACTGGAGCGACTGTGCAGCCTGTCCGCCGAAGGCGGCTGCGTCGTCGACGGCTCACTCGATGCCCACTACAAGCGCTTCGCTGCGACGCTCGAGCAGTGCATCGCCGGGCTGGGAAGGAGCATTCCCTGGGTGAGCCCAGGCGGTACTTCGGCCGGGCTTCTGCATGCCGACTGGCTCACGACGCCTTCCGTGGATGCCAGGATCTACGGGCTTGCGCGTGATCACCGATCCGGTCGGGACTCATATACGCCCGATCCACAGGCTGTCGTCCTGGAAGTCGATGCCATGGATTTCCGGCGTCGCGGGCCAGATCCGGCTGCGGCTGTCCTCGGCGACCCTGGGGTCGACGATGGGCGAATAGAAGTGACCGGGTGGGTGCGCTGTCCGGATGCTCATCAAGGGGGCCCGTTGCAGCCTGTGCGGCCGCACTGCGCGGCAAGATAGGCCATCGCCGCATAGGCCGCCACCTGCTGGTCGAGCGCCTTGGCATCGACCTTGTCCAGGGTGTCGTTGGCGGTGTGGTGCAGGTCGAAGTAGCGGGTGCCGTCCTGGGCCAGGTTCACGTACGGCATGCCGAGTTTCGTCATCGGGCCGATGTCGGCGCCGGGATCGCCGTCGCCGGTTTCGTGGGCGATACCGAGCGGTTCCAGCACCCGTGCCATGGCCGCTGCGAGGTCGGCGCCGATGCCCTTGCTGCGCAGGGCATAGATGCGGTCGGCGCCGAAGTCGCTCTCGGCGCCGAGCACGTGGCGGTCGACCTCGCCAGCATGCGCCTGCGCGTACTGATTGGCGCCGTAGATGCCCTGCTCCTCGTTGGCGAAGGCGACCACGCGCACGGTGCGCCGCGGCGGCGTGTCGAGTTCGCCGATCAGCGCGGCGGCGGCCATGGTGATGGCGATGCCGGCGGCATCGTCCACGGCGCCGGTGCCCAGGTCCCACGAGTCCAGGTGGCCGCCGATCAGCACGACCTCGTCGGCCAGCTCGCGGCCGGTGATCTCGCCGATCACGTTGTGCGAGGTGTATTCGCCGTCGGGTCCGACATCGAGCGCCAGGCGCAGGCGCACCGGCTCGCCGCGGCGCAACATCTGCGTGAGCAGGTCGGCGTCGGGGTTGGACAGCGCAGCGGCCGGGACCTTCGGCGTGCCGTCCTCGTAGCGCATCATGCCGGTGTGTGCGAAGCGGTCGCTGCCCGTGCCGATCGAGCGGATCAGCACGGCCACGGCGCCTTTCTTCGCCGCGGCCACGGCGCCGCGGCTGCGCGCCGGCACGGCCTTGCCGTAGTCGCTGCCGTCTTTGGTGCGATCCATGCGGTTGGCGATGAAGGCGATCTTTCCGCGCACGCGATCGTCGTCGACGGCTTCCAGCGCGGCCAGGTCGGGAAACTGCACGACTTCGGCCTCGACCGGCGCATCGCCGGTGCCGATGCTGTCGCCCAGCGCGGTCACGACCAGCGGCTGCGGATACGGGGCCAGCACCTGCGCGGTTTCGTGGCCGCGGCGCCAGACGGGAAACGTCACCGGCTCCAGGTACACCTTGTCGAAGCCCAGTTCGCGGAACTTCGCCTGCGCCCACGCCACGGCGCGTGCGTCGGCCCCGGTGCCGGCCAGGCGCGGGCCGACTTCGGTGGTCAGCGATTCGGTGATCGCGTAGGCGGTGCTGCCGGCGAGGGCACGGTCACGCAGGGCTTGCGCGGTCTTGACGGCATCCTCGGGCCCGCCCGCCAGGGCGAGTGTCGAGGCGAGCAGGGCGAGGCAGGCAAACATACGGCGCACGGTGGATCCTCGGGTACGGGCGAGCCGCCGATTCTAGGCGAGCGAAAGGCCAATGTGCCGCGAGTCCCGGATCGGAAGCCGCAGGAGCCGGCGTTGCCGGCGATCCGCACTGCGACAACACCCGCCAAAGCGCGTGGGAGCGGCCCATGGCCGCGATCGGCCCGCCAGGTCGCACCGGCAATGGCGATGTGGGAGCGGCCCATGGCCGCGATCGGATCGCCGCGTCATCGCATCGATGCCAAATCCGCTCCGTAGCCCGGCCCGCGAGCCGGTGACGGTTTCCGGGGCCGCCGCGAGTACATCCCTGTAGGCTGCGGACGCGCCATCCATGGCGCGTACGCCCCCGGAAACCGTCACCGCCCCGCGGTCCTCCCGCTTTCGTTTCGTATCGTCGTCGCCCTGTAGGAGCCGGCGTTGCCGGCGAAATGCGTTGCGGCCAGGCAATCGCCGGCAACGCCGGCTCCTACGGGCTCGGGGGTCAGGCGCGTGCCTTGAGCAGGTCGCGGATCTCCATCAGCAGCTTGACGTCTTCCGGGGGTGGCGGGGCCGTTTCCGGAGCGACCTCGCGCTGTTGTTCGCGCCGTTTCTGCATGGTGGACACGACTTTCACGGCGACGAACACGGCCAGCGCGATGATCAGGAAATCGATGCAGGTCTGGATGAACGCGCCGTAGGCGAGCAGCACCGGCTCGACCTCATCGGTGCCGGCCTTCAGGGTCACTGCCAGGTCCGCGAAATCCACCCCGCCGATGGCCAGGCCGATCGGCGGCATGACGATGTGGTCCACCAGCGAGGAGACCACGTTCTTGAACGCGGTGCCCACGACGATGCCCACGGCCATGTCGACCATGTTTCCGCGCACGGCAAATTCCTTGAACTCGCTGAGCATGCCCATGGCTGCCGCTCCGGCCTCGGGGACGATTCCCCGCGTCGTAGCCTAGCCCAGGCCCGGAACCGACCGCTCCCGACCGGCGCTCAGCGCCCGACGATCCGCCCGTGCAGTTCCACCAGATCGTCGATGCCGGCGCTGAAGCGGTCGCCGGGCGCCAGCGCAGCCACGCCGGCCGGGGTCCCCATGAACACCAGGTCGCCGGACCTGAGCTCGTACAGCCCGGAGAGCGCGTGCAGCACCTCGTCGACGCCGAACAGCATCCGGTCCAGGCGGGCCCGCTGGCGTTCGACATCATTGACCCGCAACCACAGCTCGCGCGATCCGATCGCGCCGAACTGGCCGGCAGGGACGATCTCGGCCAGCGGCGCGGAGCCGTCGAAACCCTTGGCGGTGTCCCAGGGGTGGCCGGCGGCCTTGGCGGCCGCCTGCAGGTCGCGGCGGGTCAGATCGATGCCGACCGTGTAGCCGTACACCCATGCATGCGCGTACTCGGCCGCCACCTCGCCGTGGCCGTTGCGCTCGATGGCCACCACCAGCTCGACCTCGTGCTGCAGGTCGCCGGTCGCGGGCGGGTAGGGGATGTCGCCGCCACCGGGGACCACCGCATCGGCCGGCTTGGTGAAGAACATCGGCTGCCCGCGCTCGACCGGTGCCCCCATCTCGCGGGCGTGGTCGGCGAAGTTGCGGCCCACGCAGTAGATCCGGTGCACCGGGAAACGCAGCGACACGCCGCGCACGGGAATCGAGGGGATCGGCGGTGCAGGAAAGACGTAGTCCACGGCGGGATGGGCCGCATCAGCACGATCGGGTCATTGTAGTGCGTGCGATCTGTCGCCAGGCCGTGGCCCGCTCCTACGAATTTCCGGCGGAGCCGTGTGGGAGCGGCCCATGGCCGCGATCGGGCTCGCCGTGGGCGCCCGAAGCCGCCCCCGCCCCGGCGCGGATCGCTCAGCGACGCGACTGGATCGATTCGCGCTCGCGCGAAATCACGCGGAACTCGCCCTCGATGATGTCGGGGTCGGCGGGGCGCGAACCGGCCGCGGGTACGCTGCCCGGCCCCCGCAGTCCCAGCCACAGCGCCCGCGCCGCCAGCGCCAGGCCGATGCCGACGGCGGCCACCAGCACCACGCCCCAGGCGACCACCAGCAGCAACACCGCCAGCAGCGCCAGCCCCAGACGGGCGAGCGGGTTGCGCGGGAGCCGGAAGGACTGGAAGAGGACGCGCATCGGTAGACTGTTCCGGAAGACGGGTGAGAGCGGGAGGGCGCGGAAGTACGCGCCCAGACCCAGTGGACGGGCCCGAGCATGGCAAGTGACAGGGTAACGACCGGTGAACGCGAACGCACTGTGCCACGTCCAGGACGTCCCGGACGGCGGGGCCTTGTCACTGCACGCCGAATTCGACGGCCAGGTGCATGCGCTGATCGTGCTGCGGCGAGGGGAGGACGTACGCGCCTTCCACAACGTGTGCCCGCATGCCGGGCGGCGCCTGGACTGGGCGCCGGGGCAGTTCCTGCTCAGCGCCGGCGACCTGGTCTGCGCGGCTCACGGCGCCACCTTCCGCATCCCCGACGGCGTCTGCGTGGCCGGCCCCTGCCGCGGCGACCGGCTGCGCGAGGTGGCAGTGCGCATAGCGGAAGGCTGCGTCGTCCTAGTGTAGGAGCCGGCGTTGCCGGCGATCCAAGGCTGCAGGAGCCGGCGTTGCCGGCGAACCCGCCGTGGAGGCCCCCTTTCGCCGGCAATGCCGGCTCCTGCAGGCGCCGTGCGCCGTGCGCAGCCGTCACAGGATCAGGTTCACCACCACCAGGATTACCACGATGTATGCCGCCGACAGCGGCAGGCCCAACCGCAGCAGGTCCCAGGCGCGGTAGCCGCCCGGGCCGCTGACCATCGACAGCACCGGGTTGGAGACGTTGACGAAGTTGTTGGACGCCGCCAGCGCCGTGATCAGTGCGAACTCGGCCGGGCTGCCGTTGACCGACAGCGCGATGTTGATCGCCATGGGCACCATCAGCACGGTGGCGCCGACATTGGTGATCACCAGCGCGAACAGGGTCGTGAGCACCGCCACCGCCGCCTGCCACACCCACACCGGCATCTCGCCCAGCCGTTCCATCGTCTGCTGCGCGATCCAGATCGCCGCACCCGAGGAGTCCATGGCCCAGCCCAGCGGAATCAGGCAGGCCATCGTGAACACCGTGCGCCAGTTGATCGATGCGTAGGCCTCGTCCATGTTCAGCACGCCGGTGAGCAGCATGCCGATGGCGCCGACCATCAGCGCCACCGGAACCTTGACGTCGGCCAGCAATGCCAGCGACAGCGCGATCGCGAACATGGTCAGCGCATGCCACAGCTTGTGCGGGCGCTGCTCCTCCTTGGGGTAGTCGGTGACCACGACGAAGTCGCGATTGCTGGCCGCCAGGTGCAGGTCGCGCCAGATCGAGTGGAACACCAGCATGTCGCCCGCGCGCAGCTGGATGCCGCGGGTGTCCTCACGGAACACCTCGTTGCCGCGCTGCACCGCGAGTACGCTGACTCCGTGGCGCTTGCGCAGCTGCAGTTCATCCAGCGTCTTGCCGATGAAACGCGAGTTGGGCGGAATCACCGCCTCGGAAATTCCGGCCCGGCTCGGATTGAACAGGTCGCCGAAGTTGCGCAGTCGCGACTGCATCCGCAGCAGGTTGTTCTGCGCGTAGTCGGAGACCTCCTCGCGCCGGCCCATCACGCCGAGCACGCTGCCCACCCAAACCATCTGTTCGCCGGGCGGCGCCAGCCGGGACTCGTTGCCGCTCTTGAGCGCCAGGTACAGCGGTGCACCCTTCTGCAGCTCCGCCTCGCCCACGGACATGCCCACCAGCGGACTCTCGGCGGTCACGGTGAGTTCGAACACCTCGCCCTCGATGCCGTAGGTGCGGGCGAAGTAGCTCTCGGTGCGGGCCGGGGCGACGCTCTTGTCCTCGTCGGCGCCCAGCCAGCGCCGGCCGACCAGCCAGAAATACCCGAGCCCCACCAGCAGCAGCACCGCGCCGACCGGAGCCACGGCGAACATCTCGAAGCTCTGCAGGGTGGCCGCGCCCGAGGGCAGGTTCTGGTTGGCCGACACCAGCAGGTCATTGAGCAGGATCAGCGGCGAGGATCCGACCATCGTGAGCGTGCCGCCCAGCACCACGCAGCTGGCGATCGGAAGCAGCATGCGCGACAGCGGCACGCCGGTGCGGGTGGACAGGCGCGAGGCCACCGGCAGGAACAGGGCGGTGACCGAGGGATTCTGCATCACCGAGGACATCACCCCGGCCAGGCCGGCGGCGAAGAACACCAGCCGGTCCTCCATGCCCCTGGACACGCGCAGCAGCCACACGGCCAGCCGGTTGAGCACGCCGGTGCGGTCGAGCCCGGCGCCCAGGATCATGGTCGCGATGACACTGATCACGGCGTGGCCGGCGAAGCCGTTGAACAGCTGGTCCACCGGCACCAGGTCGAGCAGGCCCAGGGCGATGAGCACGACCAGGGCGGTGACGTCGCCGCGCAGCTTCTCCCACACGAACATGACCATGGTGAAGGCCACCAGGCCGATCACCAGCATCATGTCCGTCGTCAGAGCCATGCCGCCGTTCATCGCATGGATGAACCTCCGTCGGCGAAGCGATCGCGGCCATGGGCCGCTCCCACGCTACCTCGATGCAACGGCGAGGAAGTGTCGGAGCGGCCCATGGCCGCGATGGGATCGCCGTGCGATTGCATCGATGCCGAATTCGCTCCGTAGCCCGGCCCGCGAACCGGTGACGGTTTCCGGGGCCGCCGCGAGTACATCCCTGTAGGCTGCGGACGCGCCATCCATGGCGCGTACGCCCCCGGAAACCGTCCCCGCCCCGCGGGCCTTCCGCTTCCGTTTCGTATCGTCGTCGCCCTGTAGGAGCCGGCGTTGCCGGCGATCCGCCCCCGCGACAACACCCGCCAAAGCGCTTGGGAGCGGCCCATGGCCGCGATCGGCCGGCGACGGAACCGCCGCATGCCGCGAGCGCCCACCCGTCCGATACCCCCCTCAGCGCCGGTCATAGAGCAGGTCCCAGACGCCGTGGCCCAGGCGCACGCCGCGCTGCTCGAAATGGGTCTGGCGCCGCCACGGCGGGCGCGGCACCGAACCGCGCGGGCCTGCGCGGTTGACGAACCCGGGTGCGGCATCGAGCACGTCCCACATGTGCTCGGCATAGTCGTGCCAGTCGGTGGCCAGGTGCAACAGACCGCCGGGCCGGAGCTTTGCCGCCAGCAGCCGCGCGAACGCCGGCTGGACCAGGCGGCGCTTGTGGTGGCGCTTCTTGGGCCACGGGTCGGGGAACCAGATCCTGACCTGTTGCAGCGAAGCGTCGGCGATCTCGCCGTGCAGCACCTCCACGGCGTCGGCGCAGTACACACGCACGTTGTCCAGGCCGTCGGCGGCCAGGGCATTGAGCAGGCGGCCGACGCCCGGGCGGTGGACTTCGATGCCGATGAAGTCGAACTGTGGTTCATTCGCTGCCGCGAAGTGCAGCGCTTCGCCGTTGCCGAAGCCGATCTCGACCACGCGCGGGGCCTGGCGCCCGAACACGGCGTCGAAGTCGCGCGGCCCCTGGCACGGCTCCAGCCCATAGCGCGGCCACAGCGCATCGAGCGCGCGCGCCTGCGCCGGGGTCAGGCGTCCCTGGCGCAGCACGAAGCTGCGGACCGGCCGGCGGTGTGCGGCGGGCGCCGCTGCATCCCCCGGCCTGGCGGTCATCCGATCAACCCGTCGATCGGCGAGGAGGCGCTGGCGTAGCGCTTTCTCGGGATGCGGCCGGCCAGGAAGGCTTCGCGTCCGGCGATGACGGCGTGGCGCATCGCCGAGGCCATGCGCACCGGGTCGCGTGCGCCGGCGATCGCGGTGTTCATCAGCACGCCGTCGCAGCCCAGTTCCATCGCGATGGCGGCATCCGAAGCCGTGCCGACGCCGGCATCGACCAGCACCGGCACGCCGGCGTTCTCGACGATCTCCAGGAGGTTGTAGCGGTTCTGGATGCCCAGCCCCGAGCCGATCGGCGCGGCCAGCGGCATCACCGCCACGCAGCCGATCTGCTCGAGCCGGCGCGCAAGGATCGGGTCGTCGGAGGTGTAGACCATGACCTGGAATCCGTCGGCGACCAGCTCCTGGGCAGCCTGGAGCGTCGCCACGACATCGGGGAACAGGGTCTTTTCGTCGCCCAGGACCTCGAGCTTGACCAGGGCGCGCCCGTCCAGCAGCTCGCGCGCGAGCCGACACGTGCGAACCGCGTCCTGGGCGGTGTAACAGCCGGCGGTATTGGGGAGGATGGTGTAACGATCCGGCGGCAGCACGTCGAGCAGGCTGGGCGCATCGGGATCCTGCCCGATGTTGGTCCGGCGGATCGCCACGGTGACGATCTGCGCGCCGCTGGCCTCGGTGGCGCGGCGGGTCTCGTCCAGGTCCCGGAACTTGCCGGTGCCCGTGAGCAGCCGGGAACGGTAGGTCGTGCCGGCAATGACCAGCGGATCGTCGCGCGTGGTGTCGTGTGCGGAATCGTTCATCGGCGCATTATCGCGTGGAATGCGGCGCACGGGGCGTCCGCGCGTGCGCCGATCGCGCGGCGGATTCAGCCCCCGCCCATGGCCTGGACCAGCTCGACGCGGTCGCCGTCCTCCAGTCGCCAGTCGCGGTGCCGGCTGCGCGGCACGATCTCGCCATTGACCTCCACGGCCACGCGGCGATGGCGCAGCTCCATCCGGTCGAGCAGTGCCGCCACGGTGGTGCCGTCGGACAGCTCGCGCAGGTCTCCGTTGACTTGGATCAGCATGGCCGGTGAGATGGTGGGCCTCGATTGCCGACGGCTGCGGCCGTGGCTATGATCCAGACCGATGCGGGTGTCGTCTAATGGTAAGACAACAGCTTCCCAAGCTGTGAACGTGGGTTCGATTCCCATCACCCGCTCCACCGGCGCGCGTGCCGCCTCCGGCGCCGTTGCCGCGCGTGGCTGAGCCCTCCGCGCCCGGGCTGCTGACCGTGGGCTGGCGCGAATGGCTGGCCCTGCCGGAGCTGGGCATCGCCGCGATCAAGGCCAAGGTCGATACCGGCGCGCGCAGCTCCGCGCTGCACGTGGATGCCTGCGAGAGTTTCGAGCGCGACGGGATCTCCCTGGTGCGCTTTTCCATCCACCCGGGCGACCGCGAGGACCCCGAGGCCTTCGCCTGCGAGGCGGCAGTCTGCGATCGGCGTCCGGTCACGGACTCGGGCGGCCACACCACCGAACGCATCTTCATCCGCACCCTGGTGGTGGTCGGGGCGCTGCGGTTTGCGCTCGAGGTCAACCTGAGCGACCGCCGCAACATGCTGTTTCCCATGCTGTTGGGCCGCTCGGCGATGGCCGGCCGCCTGCTCGTCGACCCGCAGGCCTCGTTCCTGCTCGGCCGGCCGAAACGTCGGCGCGCCGACGGCGCTCTCCGGATCGGACGTCCCACCTGATCCGGTGGCCCCAGCCTGCGGTCCCGGCACCGCCCACCCCAAGCATCCCAAAGCCCTGCAGGAGCCGCCGTTGGCGGCGAAGCGACCCCCACGGGCGTAAAACGTAACCCATTGATCCAACGCCGTTCAGCAAGGTAACGGCGCCTTTAACGATTCCCTCAAAGGTGTTTAACACCTTTTTAATCGCCGCCTCCGTACCCTGCTCCTGCCAGTAAGTTCTGCTCGACACTCCTAAGTCAGATCCGGTGACTAGCAGATTACGGTAATCGGGGCAGTAGCTTTGAGCCCACGTGAGGCGCGTTCCCCCAAGAGGCGCCTCCGTGGGCTTTTTTGTTGCCCGCGCCTTTGTTGCCCGGGCCCTGACCCTCGCGATCGGATCCGGATGCTGCCGCCTCCGGACAATCGCAGTACAGTGGTAGCCGGTCGGCTGCACGCGGGTTCCTGGCCGATCGATCCGGTGGTGAAGACGGCGGGTTTCCGCCCGCGACCCGCAGGAGGCCGATATGCATGCGAGGTTCCCCTCCGGCGCCGCTGCCCTGCTGGCGCTGGCGATGCTGTTGCTTCCCGCCGCGGTCGGCGCGGCCGAGGAGCTGTCCGTCGAGACGCTCGATCCGTCCCAGTTCCCGGCGCTCAAGGCCGAGATCGAGCACGAGCTCGCGCGTGGAAACACCCTCAAGGAGATCAGCGCCCGCGACCGGACGCGGGTGGCCACGCTGCTCGATCGCATGGCCGATACCCTGGCAGGTGTCGAGGCCGTGGAGCAGATCCCGGCGCCGCGGCGCGCCGAACTGTTCAACCAGCAGGAAGAGGTCAACGCATTGCTGACCCAGGCGCGCAAGGACAGCCGGCTGGTCTGCAAACGCGAGCGTCGTGGCGGATCCAACATTCCGCAGACGTTCTGCCACACGGCCGCCGAGCGCGAGCGCATGCGCCAGCACGGCCGCGAGGCGCTGCGCAACAAGCAGCACCGCACCAACTACTGAGCCCGCTGCGGCCACGCAGGGAACCGGTCGTCGCGGCGGACCGGACCCCGGGGTGGTCCGGGGCCGCGCCCGGATCATGGACTCAGGCGAATATCGCCACCAGCAGCGCCACGAACCCGGCCACCGCCAGGGCGGCATGGCCCCAGACGTAGTTGCGCGGCAGCAGTTCGCTGCGCCAGTGGTAACGCAGGTTCATGTAGCCGCCCCCCAGTGCGGCCACCGCAAACAGCAGCAATGCGAGCAGCGCCAGTGCCGGCACCGGCCCTGCCCAGGCCGCATAGGCCAGCAGCGTGAATCCAGCCGTGGCGATCATGCCGTGCAGCATGGCCAGCCACACCGGCGGATTGCGGTCGCCTCCGAGCCGGATGGCCGCCATGCCGATGCCACCGGCGGCGGCCAACGCGAACAGCAGAGCCGAAACCTGCAGCATGTCCATCGGAGATCCTCCGCATCGGGCGCTTGGACGATTCTAGTCCCCCGTCGTGAACAGCGGGGCAAGGGGGCCGTGCGGCGCCGGCGTGCACAGGTTCACGACCCGCACGGTCGGACCGGCGCCGGCGTTCGCGGTGGCAGCACGCACCGGTATGCGAGGATGCCTGGCCGGGTGATCCGTAACCCGCCGTCACAGCGATGATTGCTTGAGTCCGCCCCGCATCCTGCCGCTGCGCCGCTGGTCGCGCCTGCTCAGACGGCCCCGCCCCCGGGCCCACGCCGAACCGGGTGAGCAGGCGCCGCTGCGCGCGCAGTTGCTGAGCGCGGTGCAGATGGAGCTGCACGGCCGCGCGCTGGCGCGCGCACACCGGGTGCGCAAGCGCTCGGAACCCGACCGGCTGCTGCTCCGGCTCAGCGACAACCAGGCCGTCCTCGACCACGCATGCACCCTGCTGACCGCAGCCGTCCAGGCGAAGCGACGGCTCTCGCCGGCGGGCGAGTGGCTGCTGGACAACATGTACCTGATCGAGGAACAGATCAGCATCGCCCGCCGCCATCTGCCGAAAGGCTACAGCCGGGAACTTCCGCAGTTGGCGCGCGGGCGGTCCCGCGGGCTGCCCCGTGCCTACGACATCGCGCTCCATGCGATCGCGCACGGTGACGGCCGGGTCGACGCCGAAAGCCTGACCCGCTACGTCGCTGCCTACCAGTCGGTGACGCCGCTCACACTCGGCGAGCTGTGGGCGGTCCCGATCATGCTGCGTCTGGCGCTGATCGAGAACCTGCGACGGATCGCCACCCGCGCGATCGCCGACCGCTGCGACTGCGACGACGCCAACCGGTGGGCCGATCGGCTGGTGGAGGTGGCCCGGACCGACACCAAGAGCCTGGTCCTGGTGATCGCCGACATGGCGCGCTCGGAACTGCCCGCGAGCAGTTCCTTCGTGGCCGAGTTCGCCCGCCGCCTGCAAGGGCAGAGCCCGGCGCTGGCGCTGCCGCTGACCTGGGTCGAGCAATGGCTGGCCGAGTCGCACCAGAGCATCGAGCAGATGGTGCAGGCCGAGAGCCAGCAGCAGGCTGCAGCCCAGGTCTCGGTCAGCAACAGCATCGGCAGCCTGCGTTTTCTGGCAATGATGGACTGGCGCGAGTTCGTCGAGACGCTGAGCGTGGTCGAACAGACCCTGCGCCGGGATCCGTTCGGCATCTACGGGGAGATGGATTTCGCGACCCGCGACCGCTACCGCCAGATCACCGAACTGATGGCGCGGCGCGGACGCCTGCCCGAGTTCGAGGTGGCAAGCACGATCCTGGAACTGGCGCAGGCCGGCGCCGAGCGCGCCGGCAGCGGCGAGATCGCCGCGCACGTGGGCTATTACCTGATCGACGAGGGCCGCGACGAGCTGGAGCGGACCCTGGGGCTGGGCGGAATCGTCCGCCGCATCCGTCGCACGGCGCGGCGCCTGCCCCTGCTGGCCTATATCGGATCGGGCGCGGTCGTCGTCGCCCTGTTCACCTGGGGCATGCTCACCCATGCCAGCCCGCCGGCCACACCGGGCTGGCTGTGGCTGGCTGCGGCGCTCGCGGTGATCGCCTCCAGCGAGCTGGCTGTGGCGCTGGTGAACTGGACGGCCACGTTGCTGGCCCGGCCCCGCACCCTGCCCAGGCTCGACCTGTCCAACGGCATTCCGGCAGAGCTGCGCACGCTGGTCGTGGTGCCGACCATGCTTTCCAGTGTCGAGGGCATCGGCGAACTGGCCGAGCAGCTGGAGGTGCGCTACCTCGCCAACCACGACGACAACCTGCACTTCGCGCTGCTCACCGACTTCCTCGATGCCACCCGGCAGACCGAGCCTGGGGATGTCGGGCTGCTGGAGGCTGCACGCGCCGAAATCGAGGCGCTCAACGCCCGCCACGCCACCGAAGGCGGGGACCGGTACTTCCTGTTCCACCGGCCGCGCGTGTGGAACCGGCACGAGCGGGCGTGGATGGGCTTCGAGCGCAAGCGCGGCAAACTGGCGGCGATCAACGCATACCTGCGCGGCGGCGCGCGCGATGCATTCATGTGCGTGGTCGGCGACACGCGCGTGCTGGGCAATGTGCGTTACGTCATCACGCTCGACACCGACACGCAGCTGCCGCGCGATGCCGCGCGCGCGCTCGTCGGCACCCTGGCCCATCCGCTCAACCAGGCGCGCACGGACCCGCGCCGCCGGATCGTCACCCGCGGCTACGGCATCCTGCAGCCGCGCGTGGACGTGAGCATGAGTGGCCAGCGCCGATCGCGCTACGCCCGCGTCTTCGGCAGCGAGCCGGGGATCGACCCGTATACGCGGGCCGTCTCCGACGTCTACCAGGACCTGTTCGGCGAGGGCTCGTTCTTCGGCAAGGGCATCTACGACATCGATGCGTTCGAGCAGGCGCTGGCGGACCGCATGCCGGTGAACCGGATCCTCAGTCACGATCTGCTCGAGGGCTGCTACGCCCGGGCCGGACTGGTCAGCGACGTGCAGCTGTACGAGGACTACCCGCCCCGCTACGCCCTCGACGTGAAACGGCGCCACCGCTGGATCCGCGGCGACTGGCAGCTGCTGCCTTGGCTGCTGCCGCGAGTGCCGCTCACCGACGGCGGGAGCGAACGCAACCCGCTGTCGGTGCTTTCGCGCGGCAAGCTGCTGGACAACCTGCGCCGCAGCCTGGTTCCGGCCTCGCTCACCGCGCTGTTCCTGATCGGCTGGGCGCTGACGCCGGATCCGCTGATATGGACCCTGTGGCTGCTGGCGATCCTGGCGGTGCCGCCGCTGCTGGCCTCGGTGATGGACCTGTTCCACCGGCCCGCGGATCTGCCGCTCGCGGCGCACCTGCGCCAGGCGATGCAGGCGACCGGCCGCAACTTCGCCAAGGCGCCTGTGGCGCTGGCGTGCCTGCCCTTCGAGGCCTGGTTCAGCCTCGATGCCATCGTGCGCACCCTCTGGCGCATGCTGGTGACCGGTCGCCGGCTGTTGCAATGGCAGCCCTCGAGCGAGATCGAACGCACGCTGGGTAACAGCCTGGCGGCCTCGCTGCGGATGATGTGGTTCGCGCCGGCCCTGGCGGGTGCGACCGGGCTGGCGCTGTTGCACCTGGAGCCGGCCGCGTTGCGGGTCGCAGCCCCGATCCTGCTCGCGTGGGCGGGCTCGCCGCTGCTGATGTGGTGGCTGGGGCGGCCGCGCGTCCGCGCGCGGGCCGTTCTCGACGCCACGCAGTTGCGGTTCCTGGGTCGGCTGGCGCGCCGCACCTGGGCGTACTTCGAGACCTGGGTGACCCAGGACGATCACTGGCTGCCGCCGGACAACGTGCAGGAGCATCCGGTGCCGGTGGTGGCACGCCGGACCTCGCCGACCAACATCGGATTGGCGCTGCTGTCCGACCTGGCGGCCTGGGACCTGGGCTACCTGCAGGGCGGGGAACTGGCCGCGCGCACCGCCAACACGCTCGCCACGCTCGAAGCGCTGCCTCGCTACCGCGGCCATTTCTACAACTGGTACGACACCGGAACGCTGCAGCCGCTGCCGCCGCGCTACGTGTCCTCGGTGGACAGCGGCAACCTGGCCGGGCACCTGCTGACGCTGCGACAGGGGCTGCTGGCGCTGCCCGACGTCCCGGTCCTTGCGCCCAATACGTTTCGCGGCCTGGACGATACGCTCGGTGTGTTGCTCGAGTCCGACGTGGACGCGTCGACCGACGAGGTGGCGTCGGCGTTCGCCGAACAGCTCGAAAGCATCCGGCTCGCGCCGCCGACGACCCTGACCGGGACCTGGCAGGCGCTCGAGCGCCTGGCGGGGCTGGCCGAGGCGGTCGAATCCCGGGTTCCGGCGGACGCCGGGGAGGCGCGCGACTGGGCCATTGCGCTGGCGGCGCACTGCGCTGCAGCGCGGATCGAACTGCTGCACTTCGCGCCATGGCTGACAGCTGCCGGCAGCGCCGGCGCCCCGGATGTCGCCGGTGGTCCCATTCCCAGCCTGCGCCAGCTCGCGGCACTGGACGGGCAGGGCGACGACGCCGCCCTGACACATGCGCGCGACCGCGCACGCGCCCGGATCATGGAGTTCGAACGCCTGGCGCACGTGGCCGGGCAATGCGCGCAGATGGATTTCGGTTTGCTCTACGACAGATCACGCCACCTGCTCTCGATCGGCTACAGCGCCGATGACCACCGGATCGATCCGGGCTACTACGACCTGCTGGCCTCGGAAGCGCGGTTCGGCAGCTTCATCGCCATCGCCCAGGGCCAACTGCCCCAGGAAAGCTGGTTCGCGCTCGGGCGGCTGCTGACCGAGGTCGACGGCGAAGCCACGCTGTTGTCGTGGACCGGATCGATGTTCGAGTACCTGATGCCGCAGCTGGTGATGCCCAGCTACGAGGACACCCTGCTGGACCAGACCGCGCAGCATGCGGTGCGCAGGCACATCGACTACGGACGCCAGCGCGACGTGCCCTGGGGCATCTCCGAATCCGGCTACAACGTCGTGGACGCCCGCATGAACTACCAGTACCGCGCCTTCGGCGTGCCTGGCCTGGGACTCAAGCGAGGGCTCGCGCAGGACCTGGTCGTGGCCCCCTATGCCAGCATGATGGCGTTGATGGTGGCACCGGAGGCGGCCTGCCGGAACCTGGAGCGGTTGGACGCGGCCGGCTGCAGCGGCCGCTACGGCATGTACGAAGCGATCGACTACACCCCGGCACGGCTGCCGCGCGGACAGAGCCATGCGCTGATCCGCTCGTTCATGGCGCACCATCAGGGCATGGGTCTGCTGGCGCTGGACTACCTGCTGTGTGAGCAGCCGATGCAGAAGCGCTTCGTGTCCGATCCGGCGTTCCAGGCGACGCTGCTGCTGCTTCAGGAACGCATCCCGCGCACCGGCGTGTTCCACCCCCATTCGGCGGAAGTGGCCGCCTCCGCGCCGGTTGCCGACACCGACACCGGCCAGTTGCGCGTGTTCGACACCCCGGACACGACCCATCCGGCGGTGCAGATCCTTTCCAATGGCCGCTACCACGTGATGCTCACCAGCGCGGGCGGCGGCTACAGTCGCCTGGGCGAGATGGCGGTCACGCGCTGGCGCGAGGACGGCACGCGCGACCATTGGGGCAGCTTCTGCTACCTGCGCGAAGTGAACAGCGGCGAGTACTGGTCCGCCGCCTACCAGCCCGCGGCCGTGGCGGTGGACGACTACGAGGCGATCTTCTCCGACGCCAAGGCCGAGTTCCGCGGTCGCATGCGCGGCTTCGAGACCCACCTGGAGATCTCGGTCTCGCCCGAGGACGACATCGAGCTGCGGCGTCTGCGCGTCACCAACCGCTCGCGCCAGGCGCGCAGCGTCGAACTGACCACCTACGCAGAGGTCGTGCTGGCGCCGGCCATCTCCGACGAACTGCATCCTGCCTTCAGCAACCTGTTCGTGCAGACCGAGCTGGTGCCGGAGATGCAGGCCATCGTCTGCAGCCGGCGGCCGCGCGCGCAGGGCGAGGCCCCGCCGTGGATGTTCCACCTGCTTGCACTGCACGAGGCAGACGTCGATGCGATTTCGTACGAGACCGACCGTTCCCGCTTCATCGGCCGGTGCAACACCCTGCGCGACCCGGTGGCGATGACCCGGGACCAGACCCTTTCGAACGCGCAGGGCTCGGTGCTGGATCCGATCGTCTCGATCCGCTGCCGCACGGTGCTGGCGCCCGGGCAGACGGCGACCGTCGACATGGTTCTGGGTGTCGGCGCCACGCGCGAGGCCTGCGACGCCCTGGTCGAGAAATACCGCGACCGCCGGCTGGCCGACCGCGTGTTCGACCTGGCCTGGACCCACAGCCAGGTCGTGCGCCGCCAGATCAACGCCACCCCCGCCGACGCCCAGCAGTACGAACAGCTCGCCGGGATGGTGGTCTTCGCCCAGCCGGCGCTGCGCGCCGAACGCTCGGTGATCCTGCAGAACCGCCGCGGGCAGGCCGGACTGTGGGGCCAGGCGATTTCCGGCGACCACCCCATCGTGCTGGTGCGCATCGCCGATGCGGCCAATATCGAGCTGGTGCGCCAGATGGTGCAGGCGCACGCCTACTGGCGGCTCAAGGGCCTGGCGGTGGACCTGGTGATCTGGAACGAGGACCAGGCCAGTTACCGTCAGCAGCTGCACGACCAGATCATGGGGCTGGTTGCCGCGGGCGTCGAAGCCCATGTCATCGACCGGCCGGGCGGCATTTTCGTGCGCCCGGCACACCTCCTCTCGCAGGAGGACCGGATCCTGCTCCAGTCGGTCGCGCGCATCGTCGTGAGCGACGCCGCCGGGACCCTGGGCGAGCAGATCGGTCGCAGGATGCCGGCGACCGCGCCGTTCCCCCCGTTCGTTCCCGTCCCGCTGCAGCTCGATCTGGTTCCCGAATCCACGGCCGCGGCCGACCCGGCCGATGCGGCGCAGGCCGATCCGTGGCCCTTCGACCCGTGCCGCGGAGAGTTGATGCTGGACAATGGCACCGGCGGGTTCTCCGCGGACGGACGCGAATACGTCATCGACCTGGAAGACGGGCACACCACGCCTGCGCCATGGTGCAACGTGCTCGCCAACGCCCGGTTCGGCTGCGTGCTCAGCGACAGCACGCCCGGCTACACCTGGGCCGAAAACGCCCGCGAGTTCCGCCTCACGCCGTGGCACAACGATCCGGTCGCCGACGCTTCCGGAGAAGCCTTCTACATCCGCGACGAGGAGACCGGCCGCTACTGGTCGCCGATGCCCTTCCCATGCCGCGGCCGGGGCCGCTACCGGACCCGGCACGGCTTCGGATACAGCGTGTACGAACACCTGGAGGACGGCCTGGCCAGCGAACTGTGGGTCTATGTCGGCCTGGAGGATGCGGTCAAGTACAGTGTGCTCCGCCTGGACAACCGTTCCGGCCGTGCCCGTCGCCTGTCGGTCACCGGATACGTGGAATGGATCCTGGGCGACCTGCATGCGCGCACCCGGATGCACGTGATCACCGAGTTCAACGGCGACAGCTGCCTGCTGACCGCGCGCAATCCGTACAACACCGAGTTCGAGGGACGGATTGCGTTCTTCGGCGTCGATCCGGCGCCCTCGCACGACGGCGACCTGGCCCACCTGCTGTCGGGCACGTCCAGCTTCACCGGCGATCGCACCGCATTCCTGGGCCGCAACGGCAGCCTGCAGGGGCCGGCCGCGATGGAGCACGAGCGGCTGACCGGCACGGTGGGGCCCGGCCTGGACCCGTGCGCCGCGATCCAGGTGCCGATCATGCTCGGCCCCGGGCAGTCGAGCGAAACGATCTTCCGCCTCGGCGTGGGCCGCGACTGGGCGGACACCGTTTCGCTGGCGCGGCGCACCCGCGGGACCGATCCCGCGTACGACGCGCTCGATGCGGTCCGCATCCATTGGCTGCGCACCCTGGGAACGATCCAGGTGCACACACCCGATCCGTCCGTCGACGTCCTGGCCAACGGCTGGCTGCTGTATCAGACCATCGCCAGCCGCTACCTTGCCCGCAGCGGTTACTACCAGTCGGGTGGGGCGATCGGCTTCCGCGACCAGCTGCAGGACACCATGGCGATGCTGCATGCGCAGCCCGGACACGCGCGCGAGCACCTGCTGCTGTGCGCAGAGCACCAGTTTCCGGAAGGCGACGTGCTGCACTGGTGGCACCCGCCGCTGAACCGCGGCGTCCGTACGCGCTGCTCCGACGACTATCTGTGGTTGCCGATGGCGGTGGCGCGGTACGTGGAGGTCACCGGCGACGCCGGCGTGCTGGACGAGCGACGCAACTACATCGAGGGGCGAGGGGTCGATCCGGACGAGGAGTCCTACTACGACCTGCCGACCCGATCGGGCCTGCGCGAGGACCTGTACGCGCATTGCGTGCGGGCCCTGCAGCGCGCCCTGCGCCTGCTCGGGGAACGCGGCCTGCCGCTGATGGCCACCGGCGACTGGAACGACGGCATGAACCGTGTCGGGGAAGGCGGCCGGGGCGAAAGCGTCTGGCTCGGCTTCTTCCTGTTCGAGGTCCTGAACCGCTTTGCCCCGCTTGCGCAGTCTCGCGGCGACGGGCAGTTCGCCGACCGATGCCTTGAGGCGGCAGGGCGCCTGCGCGAGAACATCGAGACCCATGCCTGGGATGGTGCCTGGTACCGGCGCGCGTGGTTCGACAACGGCGCACCATTGGGTTCGGCGCAAAGCGACGAGTGCAACATCGACTCCATTGCCCAGAGCTGGGCAGTGCTCTCGGGCGCGGGCGATCCCGCGCGCACGCGCCAGGCACTGGCCTCGCTCGACCGCCACCTGGTACGTCGCGACGCCCGGCTGATCCAGCTCCTGGACCCGCCCTTCGACACGACCGCGCAGGATCCGGGCTACATCCGCGGCTACGTGCCCGGGGTGCGCGAGAACGGTGGCCAGTACACGCATTCGGCGGTCTGGGCGACGATGGCCTTCGCGCAGATCGGCGACAGCGCCAAGGCATGGGAATTGCTCGGCATGATCAATCCGGTCAATCATGGCCGCAGCGCCCGGGACATCGAAACCTACAAGGTCGAGCCCTACGTGGTCGCCGCCGATGTCTACGCCGTACCCCCGCACGTGGGTCGGGGCGGCTGGACCTGGTATACCGGCTCGTCGGGCTGGATGTACCGGCTGATCGTCGAATCGCTGCTGGGCGTGCAGCGTCAGGGCGACAGTCTGCGGCTGGCGCCGTGCATCCCCGGCGACTGGGACGAGTACGTGGTGCGCTATCGCCGCGGCAATGCGCTGTATGTGATCCAGGTGCACCAGGCAGCAGCCGGAAGCGCGCGGCGGCTGGTGATCGACGGCGTGGAGCAGGCCGGGTCGAGCATCGCGCTGCGCGAGGACCACGGCCAGCACCAGGTGGAGCTCTGGGTGCCCGTGGCGGATGCGGGGCCCGGAGTTGGCTGATCCGGCCCGGGCTTGCAATATACGATTGGCGACGTACTATACCCTTCGCAGGACAGCGGCGCGACGGATGCCGGTCCCTGCCCCGGATCGCCGTCCCCGCCTGCCGGGGCGCCAAGGAACCGGAGCCAGACGCGTCGTGGCCGGAATCGACCACGCGCGGCAAACCCGATCGAGACAATGGGAGACAACGATGGTGCGTTTGATGGTATGGATCATGTTGCTGGCGGTGGCCGGCGCCGCGTCGGCAAAGGACGCGATCAGCGAGCGCAAGCTCAATCCGCAGGACTTCGCCGAGGCCAAGCGCTACGTCATCAACGAGATGAGGACCAGCAAGAACTACCTCGAGATGTCCAAGAGCAACCGCGAGAGGGTAGTCGAGGCGCTCGACCGCATGGAGGCCCGGCTCGACGGCGTGGCTTCGGTGGACGAGTTGTCCGAGAACGAGCGCGTGGCGCTCTTCAACGACCAGGAACTGGTGAACACCCTGCTGTCCAAGGGCGCCGAGGACAGCCGCCTGGTGTGCACGCGCTCGCGCCGCACCGGCTCGAACAGGGCGCAGACGGTCTGTCATACTGTGGCCGAGCGCGAGCGCATGACCCGGGACGGCCGCGAGGCCATGCGTCAGAAGCAGAAGCTGCAATCACAGGCGATCAGCGGGGGTTGACCGGGAGAGGGGCCATGTCGCCGCGCGATCCATCCAGGGAACTGCGGCCCACCGAGGCCGAACTCGCCATCCTCGGCGTGCTGTGGCAGCGTGGCGAAGCCACCGTGCGCGAAGTCTACGACGCGCTTTACCGCGACGAGGGTGCCGGCTACACGACGGCGCTGAAGCTGCTGCAGGTCATGCACGCCAAGGGCCTGGTTGCACGCAACGAGGGCCAGCGCGCCCACGTGTACCGGCCGCTGATCAGCAAGAAAGCGGCACAGCGCACGCTGATGGGTGACCTGGTACGGCGCGTCTTCGACGG
Source organism: Lysobacteraceae bacterium (assembly GCA_035686365.1). GTDB lineage: Bacteria > Pseudomonadota > Gammaproteobacteria > Xanthomonadales > Xanthomonadaceae > DASRZM01. Next base: position 38,453 of record DASRZM010000030.1, read on the forward strand.
ACGCCCCGGCGAGCTGGTGCTCAGCGCACTCGGTGGCTCGCGCTCGCCCAGCGCGGCCGAGCTCAGGCAGATTCGCGACCTTCTCGACGACCTGGAGCGCAGGAATGTTCGCACTTGAACTCACTCCGGGGACCGAACTGCTGATCGCCGCGGTTGCCGGCGCCCTGCTGCACTTCCTGTGGCAGGGTGTGGCGATCGCCGTAGCGTATGCGGCATTGTGCAGGCTGTTTGGCGCGCAGCGTCCGCGCGTGCGCGTGGCCGCCGGCTATCTCGCGCTCGCGGCCATGGCCGTGGCACCGCTGGCAACCGTCGCCTATCTGCTTTCGGGGCCCTCCGCGCCGGGCGCCGCCACGATGCTGCCGTCGTTGCGCGTGCTGGCCACCGAGCCGTCCATGAGCGCCGGGGGCACCGCACTGGCAATCGCCTACGCGCCTTGGCTCGTGGGCGCATGGCTCGCCGGAGTGGCCCTGGTCAGCCTGCGCGGGTTCCGCCACTGGGCATTCCTGCGCCAGGTGCGGATGCGCGCCGGGGTGGCGGAGCCGGCCTGGCAGACCGCCATGACCCGCCTGCTTGCCGAGTTCGGCCTGCGCGCGCGGATCGAACTGAAGCTGTCCGCGGACATCGCCACGCCGATCCTGATCGGCTGGCTGAAGCCCGCGATCCTGCTGCCGGCAGCCATGTGCGCGCGCCTGCCGCGCGAGCAGGTCGAGCTGTTGATCGCGCACGAGCTGGCGCACGTGCGGCGCTTCGACCACCTGTTCAACCTGCTGCAGATCGCAGTCGAGACGGTGCTGTTCTACCACCCGGTCGTGCATTGGATCTCGCGCCGCGTGCGCGACGACCGCGAGCAGTGCTGCGACGACCTGGTCACGCAGCGGCTGGGCGCCCGCCTGTCCTATGCCCGGGCGTTGCTGAGCGTGGCCGAAAGCGCGCAGGGCATGCGCCCGGGCCTGGCGCTTGCAGCCTCCGGCGGCCAGCTGTTCTCCCGCATCGCCCGCATCGTCGATGCAGGAATCGACACCGACCAGCGCAGCAACCTGCCGCAGGCTCTGCTGCTGATCGGCGCGCTGGGCATGGCCACGCTGGTTGCGGGGCGCCTGGCCGGCATCGTGCCGGTGCAGACGCTGGTGCCCATCCCGGTGACGCTCCCGGTACCGTCGGCGCTTTCGCTGGCGGGCCTCCGGCCGGCGCCGCCGCAGCTGCCGGTCGCCGACCTGGTCGCGGAGATACCGGGCCTGGCGCCGCGTGTACCCGCTGTGGCGGCCGAGCCGCTGTCGGCGTCGGTCCCGGCGGCAGAGGTGCCCGCGGAACCGGTGCCGCTTGCCCTCGTGCCCGCACCGGGTCCGGATACGCAGGTCAGGGTAGCGGACATCGATCCGGCGCCGCCGGCGGTCACGATGGCCGCGATATCGGCGCCCGAACCCGTGCAGTCCGCGACAGCCACGCAACCCAGGCTTCTGCATGCGCCGGCGCCCGAGTATCCCAAGCGCGCGCGGACCCGCGGCATCGAAGGCGCCGTGACGCTGAGCTATCGCGTGGCTGGCGACGGCAGCGTCGCCGATGTTCGGGTCGAGTCCGCGCGTCCAGCCGGGATCTTCGACCGCGCCGCCAGCGAAGCGGTCTCCGGGTGGCGTTTCGCGCCCGAGGGCGCCGCCGGGGAGCGCTACCAGCAGGTGATCGAATTCCGCCTGACCTCGGACGATGGCGACCCGCTGCTGTGCGAGCGCCGGACCGGGTCCCAGATCTGCCGGTGACGCGCCGCCAGGGAACCCCTGGACAGGTTCAGAGGTTCGCGTGCCGACCGATCCGGCCCCGGCCCCTGCTAAGCTAGCCCGATGCGCATCCTGGTCATCGAAGACAACCGCGACATCGCGGCCAATCTCGGAGATTACCTCGAGGACCGCGGCCACGAAGTGGACTTCGCGGCCGACGGCGTGACCGGCCTGCACCTGGCCGTGGTCAACGACTTCGACGCCATCGTGCTGGACCTCAACCTGCCGGGTATCGACGGCCTGGAGGTGTGCCGGAAGCTGCGCCAGGACGCGCGAAAGCAGACGCCGGTGCTGATGCTGACCGCCCGCGACGCGCTGGAGCAGAAGCTGGCAGGCTTCGAATCGGGCGCCGACGATTACCTGGTCAAACCGTTCGCGCTGCAGGAGGTCGAGGCCAGGTTGCAGGTGCTCGCGCGCCGCGGCAAGGCGCCGGGGCCGCGGGTGCTCAAGGTCGCCGACCTGGAGTACAACCTCGATACGCTGGAGGTGCGCCGCCAGGGCAAGTCGATCCAGCTCAACCCGACCGCGCTGAAGATCCTGCAGTCGCTGATGGAGTCCTCGCCCTCGGTGGTGACCCGGCAGGAGCTGGAAACGCGCGTGTGGGGCGAGGAGCTGCCCGACTCCGACAGCCTGCGCGTGCACATCCATGGGCTGCGCGCGGCGGTCGACAAGCCCTTCGCCAAGCCGCTGATCCATACGCGCCACGGCATCGGTTACCGCCTCGCCGACCCCGATGCAGTATCGGCATAGGCTTCGCAGCCGGATCGTCATCTCGTTCCTGCTGCTCGGCTTCGGGCTGACCGCGCTGTTCGCGGCCGCGACGCTGTTCCTGCGTGCGCGCCTGGAAAGCCAGCTGGTGGAGGACTGGCTGGCTGCCGAGACCATGAACTTCCTGGAGTTCAAGCGCAACTACCCGGAGCCGGAAGCCGAGTACGGTCTTTCCGCGCAGCGCATCTACCTGTACGCCTACCGGCCCGACTCCCCGCAGATCCCGTTCGCCTGGCAGGAGTTGGCGACCGGCGTGCACGACATCCAGGAGCGCGACGAGGCCGGCGAGCTGGTGACCTACAAGCTGGCGCTGCGACGGGCCTCGGACATGGTGGTGGCGCTCAAGTACAGCTACGAGCAGCAGGCGGTCAGCCAGCGCCAGCTGATGGTCGCGCTGGGCATCGCGGTGATCGCATTCACGGTACTGGCGCTGGCGGTCGGGTGGTGGTCGTCGGCGCGCGTGATGCGGCCGGTGTCCGACCTGGTTGCGCGGGTGCGCGCCTATCGCGGGGAGCGCGCACCCGAGCCGTTGGCGCCGCACTTCGCACAGGACGAAGTGGGCGAGCTGGCGCAGGCGCTGGACGACTACGCCGCGCGGCTGACCGACATGGTGCAGCGCGATCGCGAGTTCAATGCCGACGTCAGCCACGAACTGCGCACGCCGCTGGCGGTGATCCGCGGTGCCACCGAGCTGCTGCTGAACCAGCCCGACCTGTCGGAGAAGTCACGCCTGCGGCTGGCGCGCATCGAGCGTGCGGCCCAGCAGTCGGCCGACCTGACCGAGGCGCTGCTGATGCTCTCGCGCAACGAGCGCGGCAGCAGCGTGGCGGACGTGTGCCGGGTGGCGCAGCAGGTCGCCGAGTCCAATCGCGCGCACCTGGCCGACAAGCCCGTGGAGATCGTGGTGGAGGGCAGGACAGGGGTGCTGATCGATGCGCCCGAGTCGGTGCTCAGCGTCGCCCTCGGGAACCTGGTCGGCAACGCCTGCAAGTACACCGGGCAGGGCGAGGTCCGCATCGCGGTGGAGTCCGACGCGGTGAGCGTGGTCGACACCGGACCGGGCATCACCGCCGAGGATGCACGGCGCCTGTTCGATCGCGGCTACCGCGGCGCCAGCGCCGGCCACAGCAAGGGTGCGGGCATCGGCCTGGCGATCGTGCTGCGCCTGTGCGAGCTGCACGGCTGGCGCGTCTCCATCGCCCCGCGGCAGGACCGCACCGGCACCGTGGCACGCCTGGAGTTCGCCACGCCGAAGCCTCGCGGTCGATAGCAGCAGCACACCGGTCCGCAAAGGACGCGACAAGGCGGGCCGGACAAAGGCCCCACCGTCGCCGCGCAGCCCTGTGGGAGCGGCCGATGGCCGCGATCGGCCCGCGGAGTCGCACCGACCATGCGTTGTGGGAGCGGCCCATGGCCGCGATCGCCTCTCCGCACCATCGCATCGATGCCACCTCCGCTCCGTAGCCCGGCCCGCGAGCCGGGGACGGTTTCCGGGGCCGCCGCGAGTACATCCCTGTAGGCTGCGGACGCGCCATCCCTGGCGCGTACGCCCCCGGAAACCGTCCCCGCCCCGCGGCCCTCACGCCTCCGTTTCGTATCGTCATCGCCCTGTAGGAGCCGGCG
>DASRZM010000031.1:0-32758 GCA_035686365.1 Lysobacteraceae bacterium
AAAGAAGTCGCCCTCGGCGACCGACAGCGAAACGCCCTTGAGCGCGTGCACGCCGGTCTCGTAGGTCTTTTCCAGTTCCACGACCTGCAGCGCCGGGACCACAACGGCGGGGTCTTGCGCGGGCTTCGGCTGCGGGCTCATGGTCTGCGGGCGATACAAAAGGCCGTTAGTATATCGGCCCCTTTGCCGGGCTCCGGCGCCGCCATCGACGGCGCGCACGGGGCTGCCCCAGGATCCGGATTGCACGTCCACTTCGATCTCAAGCTGGTGTCCTCGCGCATGGTGGCGCCGACCGTGCGCCACCTGGCCTTCGTGCGCGGGGACGGCGCGCCGCTGGACTACGTGCCCGGCCAGTTCCTGCAGGTCCACTTCCGCTACCCGGACGGCACGCCGACCAAGCGCAGCTACTCGATCGCCAGCGTGCGCGAGGCCGAATCCGGGCCCGGGGATCCGGTCGAACTGGCGGTGTCCTACGTGCCCGGCGGCGCCGCCACCGACCTGTTCGAGCACCTGCACGAAGGCCAGTGCATCGAGGCCAGCGGTCCGTACGGGCGCTTCTGCCTGATGCCCAACGACGAGAACCGGCGTTACCTGCTGATCGCCACCGGCACCGGGATCACGCCCTATCGGGCCATGCTGCCGCAGCTGCGCGGGCTGATCGCCGCGCGCGGCGTCCAGGTGGTGCTGCTGTTCGGGGCGCGCCATCCGGGCGAGCTGCTCTATGGCGAGGAGTTCGAACGGTTCGCGCAGGCCAATCCCGGCTTCCGGTTCGTGCCGTGCTTCTCGCGCCAGCCGCGCGCGCATCCGCACCGCGACGATCGTCGGGGGTATGTGCAGGACGTGCTGCCGGAGTTCGTACCGGACGCGGAGACCGACATCGCCTACCTGTGCGGCAATCCGGACATGGTCGATGCCTGTTTCGCCGCCCTGAAGGAGCGTGGCTTTCCGGTGCCGCGCGTGCGCCGCGAGAAATACGTGTCCTCGCGCTGAGGGTTGGAGCTGTGACATGCGTTTGTAGGCGGGGTCCGTTTGCGCGGCGTCGCCTCGCCACGGGAGGGGAACGATGAGATCGGCAATTCTGGGTGTGGCCGTGCTGGCCGTGTGTGTCGGCCCGGCCGGGGCGCGCTCGCTGGGCTCGCTGCAGTTCGAGCCCTGCACCCTGACGGCGGGTCACGCGGCCGTGGCCGTGGAGGCGCAGTGCGCGCGGCTGGCGGTGCCTGAGGATCACGACCGGCCCGACGCCCGCCGCATCGAGCTGGCGATCGCCTGGGTGCCGGCGGCGAACGAGGCCGAGCCGGACCCGGTGTTCATGCTCGCCGGCGGCCCCGGCCAGTCGGCGCGCGATGCCTACCCGCTGGTGTCCGCGGCCTTCGGCGAGGTGCTGCGCAAGCGCCACGTGATCCTGGTCGACCAGCGCGGCACCGGCGGTTCCAACCCGCTGGCGTGCCGCGACGAGCAGGGCCAGAGCGCACTGCTCGAGGATCCTGCCGGCGACAGTCCCGAAGCCGCACGCGCCTTCGCCCGGCGCTGCCGCGCCCAGCTCGACGCCGACCTGGCGCGCTACACCACCACCGACGCGGTTGCCGACCTGGAGGCCGTCCGCGTGGCGATCGGCGCCCCGGCGCTGAACCTGGTGGGCATCTCCTACGGCACCCGTGTGGCGCAGCAGTACGCCGGGCGGCACGGCGCGCATGTGCGCGCGATGGTGCTCGCCGGGGTGGTCCCGAACACGCTGGTGCTGGGGTCCGAGCACGCCATCAATCTCGAGGCCGCGCTCGAGCGCTACTTCGAGCAGTGCCGTCAGGACCCGGGCTGCGGCGATCGCTTCGGCGACCCGCGTGCCGCGCTCGATGCCCTTTCCCGCGAGCTGCGGCAGGCGCCGCGCCAGGTCCGGTTCCGCGATCCGGTGACCGGCGTGAGCCGCGCCGGGTTCATGAGCTACGGTCACCTGGCCGCGGTGGTGCGCCTGTACGCATACGCCCCGCAGACCGCGGCGATGCTGCCGCTGTCGCTGCACGAGGCCGCGCAGGGCCGGCCCGAACCGCTGATGGCGCAGGCGCAGATGATCGTGGAGGAAGTCGGCGACCAGATCATGCTCGGCGTGCAGCTGTCGGTGATGTGCGCCGAGGACGTGCCGCTGCTGCAGTCGCGGCCCGAGGACGCGGGCACGGTGCTGGGCACGGCCATCATCGACATTTCCAGGTGGCAATGCGAGGACTGGCCGGTGCGGCCGGCACCCGGGGATTTCCACCAGCCGCTGCGCTCGGACGTGCCCACGCTGCTGCTGTCCGGGGAACTGGATCCGGTCACGCCGCCGCGCTACGCCGAGCAGGTCCTCGAACACCTGACCCGGGGGCGCCACCTGGTCCTGAACGGGCAGGGCCACGGCGTGCTCAGGGTGGGCTGCACGCCGCGATTGCTGGCGCGATTCATCGACACCGCCGACGCCGCCGAACTCGACGCCGCCTGCCTGGACGATCTGCCCGATACGCCACCGTTTGCCGGCTTCTACGGCTGGGAGCCCTGAGCCATGATCGAAGTGACCGACCTGCACAAGGCATTCAAGGCCAGGGGCGGCGCCGTCAAGGCCGTCGACGGCGTCGGCTTCCGTGCGCGCGACGGCGAGATCACCGGCCTGCTCGGACCCAACGGCGCCGGCAAGACCACCACCTTGCGCATGCTCTACACGCTGATGAAGCCCGACGCCGGCAGCGTCCGCGTCGACGGGTTCGATCCGCAGCGCGACGCCGGCGAGGTGCGCCGGCGCCTGGGTGTGCTGCCGGATGCGCGCGGCGTCTACAAGCGCCTGACCGCGCGCGAGAACATCGCCTACTTCGGGCGCCTGCACGGCCTGGATCCGGCCACCATCGCCGCCCGGACCGGCGCCCTGGTGCAGGCGCTGGAGATGGGCGACTTCATCGACCGCCAGGCCGAGGGCTACTCGCAGGGCCAGCGCACCAAGACCGCGATCGCGCGCGCGCTGGTGCACGATCCGATGAACGTGATCCTGGACGAGCCGACCAACGGCCTGGACGTGATGACCACGCGCGGGCTGCGCGGCTTCCTGCGCGAGCTGCGGGTACAGGGCCGCTGCGTGATCTTTTCCAGCCACATCATGCAGGAGGTGGCGGCGCTGTGCGACCGCATCGTGGTGATCGCCAAGGGCCGGGTGGTCGCGCAGGGCACGGCCGAGGAGCTGCGGCTGCTCACCGGTGAGGAAAACCTGGAGGACGCTTTCGTCAAGGCGATCGGTTCGGAGGAGGGGCTGTCGGCATGAGCGCGATGTGGACCGTTCTGCTCAAGGAACTGCGCGACCTGGCGCGCGACCGCCGCACCGTGACGATCGCCCTGGTGATGGGGCCGATCCTGATGCCGGCATTGATGATCGGCATCCTGAGCCTGGGCGCGAAGAAGGCCAGTGCGCAGCTGGAGCAGACGCTGGAACTGCCGGTGGCAGGCGCCGAGCGCGCGCCCAACCTGGTCGCCTGGCTGGACGGACAGAACGTGGACGTGGTGGCCGCGCCCGCCGATGTGGCGGCCGCGATCGCCAGCCAGGAGCGGGACCTGGTGCTGGAGATCGGCAACGACTACGCCGGGCACTGGCGCGGCAGCCGGCCGGCGACGGTGGAGATCGTCTACGACGCCTCGCGCCAGGACAGCGAGATCCCGGTGCGGAGACTGGAGCGGTTGCTGGAAGGCTACTCGCAGCAGGTCGGTGCACTGCGGCTGCTGGCACGCGGGATCAGCCCGGCGGCGGCCAGCCCGCTGCTGGTCTCGCGGCGCGACCTGTCCACGCCGCAGAGCCGGGCCGGCCGGTTGCTGGCCTTCCTGCCCTATTTCCTGATCCTGACCGCGTTCCTGGGCGGCGCCTACCTGGTGATCGACGTCACCGCCGGCGAGCGCGAGCGGCAGTCGCTGGAACCGCTGCTGGCCACCCCGGCTGCGCGCGGCGCGATCATGAGCGGCAAGATCGGGGCGGCCTGCGTCTTCGGTTTCGCCAGCCTGCTGCTGACCCTGCTGGGCTTCAAGTTCGGTTTCCAGTTCGCGCCGCCTCTGGGTGCGCGCCTGGACGTGAGCTGGGGCGCGGTGGCCAGGATCCTGGCGATCCTGGTGCCGATGCTGCTGATCGGCACCACGCTGCTGACGGTGATCTCGGCCAGCGTCAAGAGCGTGAAGGAGGCCTCGAGCTACATGAGCGTGCTGATGATCCTGCCGATCGTGCCCTCGATCTACCTGATGATCTCACCGGTCAAGAACCAGTTGTGGATGCTGACCGTACCGTTCCTGGCCCAGAACCAGGCGATCATGGCGGTGCTGCGCGGCGAAGCGCTGGCACCGCTGGAATGGGCCGTGTATGGCGCCGCCGGGCTGGGCGCCGGCGCGCTGCTGTGGCTGGTCGCCGCGCGCATGTACCACCGCGAGAAGCTCGCGATCTCCGCCTGATCGCGGCGCGCGCGCGCGAATCAGTCGAGCTTGAAGTCGATGGTCTGGCGGGTGCGCACCTCGGCGCCGGGGGCCTCGAAGCGCCAGCCCAGCACCGCCCGCAGGGCGTCGCGCTCGAATACCCCGGAGCTGCTTCTCACCACGGTGGCGTCGCTGACCGAACCATCGGGATTGATCGTGAACTCCACTTCCACCGAGCCCTCCAGCCGTCGCCGCAGCGCCTGCGGCGGATAGCGCGGCGCGCTGCGCGAGACCACTCGCGGTACCCCGACCGGCGGCTCGGCCGGCTGCGCCGGCGCGGCCGGTGGCGGCTGTGTCTGCGGTGGCGGCGTCTGCGGCTGTGGCGGCGGGGTCGTCGCCACCGGCTGCGACGGCGGCGGGGTCGCCGGCTGCGGCTCGGGCTGTGGCGGCAGCGCCACCGGCTGCGGCTCCGGTTCCGGTGTCCTGGCCACGCGCTCCTGCTCGGCGGACTCGCGCTCGGTGCGCTCGCGCGCCTGGGTGAGCTCGCGCTCGAGCCGGCCCAGCGATGGGGCGCGCTCGTCGGCGCGCCGGATCAGCGCGATCAGGCGCTCGGTCTCGTCGTGGTCGCGCGCGGCCAGCGCCCGCTCGGCGGCCAGCACCGCGTAGGGCATGGACTCGGACACCGCTTCGCGGGCCGAGACATCGTTGGGCTGGATCTGCAGCAGATCCAGGTACAGCTCCATGGCGTTGTCGCCCGGCGGCGCGAACCAGCGCTGCTCGCGCAGCGCCGAACGCGCCGCCTCGCGCAGCTGCACCTCGCGTTCGGCCGAATCCTCGACCGGTTCGGCCACCTGCTGCTGCTGCTGTGTGCCCGGCCCGGTGGCGGCCTGCTCGGGCTCGCCCCGGGTCAGGAACCACGCGAGCCCGCCCAGCGCCAGCACGGCGACCACGACGAGCACGATGACGATGGGCTTGACCGCTCCGGTCTGCCAACGACGGCCACCCCCCCCGAATACCGCATCACGCGACATGGCGGACTCCTCCGCAAACTACCCCAAGGAAGGCTACCGCTGTTTGCCGTCTTTGCCCACCGGGCCGCGCCGCCACCGGTGCACAACCGTGAACGCGGTCACTTGCCGATGCAGAAGTCCGCGAAAATGCGACCCAGCAGGGCATCGGCGTCGACCGGACCGATGATCTGGCCGAGCGCGTGCTGGGCCAGGCGCAGCTCCTCGGCAGCCAGTTCGCCGGCCCGTTCGACCTGAAGGCGCTGTGCCGCGGCCTGCAGATGCGCGGCGGCGCACTCGAGCGCCTCCACGTGGCGGGCGCGGGCGCTGAAGCTGCCCTCGCCCGCGGCCTGCAGCCCGGCGCAGCCACGCAGCCGCGCGGCCAGGGTGTCCAGCCCCTCGCCGGTCAGGGCCGAGATCGGCAACGCGTCCGGCTGTGCCGGCGCGGCAACCGCCTCGGGCAGGTCGGTCTTGTTGTACAGCCACAGGACCTGCACCGCGTCGGGCAGCTGCGCAGCCAGCGTCGCGCGCTCGCGCGCGCCCCGGCGGGCATCGAGCACCGCCAGCACCAGGTCGGCACGCGCCAGTTCGGCCCGGGCGCGGCGGACGCCTTCGCGCTCGACCGGATCCTGGCTGCCGCGCAGGCCGGCGGTGTCGACCAGGGTCAGCTCGATCCCGTCCAGCTGCACGGTCTCGCGCAGCAGATCGCGGGTGGTGCCGGGCAGCGCCGTGACGATGGCGCGCTCGCTGCCGGCGAGCGCGTTCAACAGCGAGCTCTTGCCGGCGTTGGGCGCGCCGGCGATCACCACGTGCAGCCCGTCGCGCAGGCGCTGCCCGCGACGGGCCGCCTGCAACAGTTCCCGGAGCTGGGTGGTGACCGCTTCGAGCCGCCCGTGCAGTGCCGCATCGCCCAGGTGGTCGATCTCCTCCTCGGGAAAGTCGATCGCCGCCTCCACGTGCACGCGCAGCGTAGTGAACACCTCGGTCAGGGCCTCCACCTGCTGCGAAAACTCACCCTGCAGCGAGCGCCGCGCCGCCCGCAGCGCCGCCTCGGAACCGGCGGCGATCAGGTCGGCGACCGCCTCGGCCTGGGCCAGGTCGAGCTTGCCGTTGAGGTAGGCGCGCTCGGTGAACTCGCCCGGGCGCGCCAGCCGCGCGCCCAATCCGACGATGCGCGCGACCAGCCGCCGCAGCAGCAGCGGATTGCCGTGCCCGTGCAGCTCCAGCACGTCCTCGCCGGTGTAGGAGCGGGGCCCGGCGAAGAACAGCGCCACGCCGTCGTCGAGCACCGAGCCGTCGCCATCGTGGAATCGGCGGTGGGCGATCCGGCCCGGCTGCGGCCGGCGGCCGGTGACCGCCTGCGCGATGGCGGCCGCGTCGGGTCCGGACACCCGCACGATGCCGATGCCGCCGGCAGCCGGGCCGGTGGCGATGGCCACGATGGTCTCGGCGGCGGCCTGGCTGTTCATCGCAGCAGTGCCCGCCGGCCGCGCCCGCGGCGGGCGCGGAGGCGGCGTCGAGCCCGAATGCCGCTCAGGCCGCGGGCCGGGGCCGCACCTGCACCCCGTGACGTCGCATGATCAACCATTGCTGCAGCAGCCCCAGCGTGCCGTTGGTGGCCCAGTACAGGACCAGGCCGGCGGGGAAGAAGGCGAACATGATGCCGAACACGAACGGCATGGCCTGCATCATGCGGCGCTGGATCGGGTCCATGCCCGGTGCCGGCGACAGCTTCTGCGTCGCCCACATCGCGAACATGTTCAGCGCCGGCAGGATGAAGTACGGATCGCGCGCGGTCAGGTCGTCGATCCAGCCGGGAATCCAGGTGGCGTGTCGCAGTTCCACGCTTTCCACCAGCACCCAGTACAGGGCGATGAACACCGGGATCTGCACCAGGATGGGCAGGCAGCCGCCGGCCGGATTGATCTTCTCCTTGCGGTAGAGCTCGATCATCGCCTGCTGGAACTTCTGCTTGTCCTCGCCGTAGCGTTCCTTCAGCGCCTCGATGCGCGGCTGCACCGTGCGCAGCTTGGCGAAGCTCCGGTACTGGGCTTCGGACAGCTTGAAAAAGGCCAGCTTGATCAGCACCACCAGCGCCACGATCGCCCAGCCCCAGTTGCGCAGCAGCGAGTGCAGCAGCGAGAGCAGCCAGAACAGTGGCTGCGCCAGCACCGTGAAGATGCCGTAGTCGATGGTCAGGCCCAGGCCCGGGGCAACGTCCTCGAGTTCGTCCTGCAGCTTGGGACCCACATACAACTGGGCCGTGCGCGTGACCGATTCGCCGGGGCCGATGCGGACGGTCTCGCCCACCGTGCGGATCAGGTGGCGCGATCCGCCCAGCTGCGCGGTCGCCACCGCCACCTGCTGTTCCGGGTCCGGGATCCAGGCGGCGAAGAAGTAGTGCTGCAACATCGCCACCCACCCGCGATCGAGCGTTGCCTGCACCGGTTCCTCGAGGAATTCGTCGAAGTCCAGCTTGTTGAACTTGTGCTCGGGGCTGTACCAGGCGGCGCCGACGAAACTGAAAGCTTCCGGGCTGGCCAGCAAGTTGCGCTTGGCGCCTGCGGGCGGGACCCGCTGCAGTTGCCGGTAGGGGCTGCCCTGCCACTGGCCGGGGCCCAGGTTGCGGACCTCCTCGCGCACGCCGATCGCGTAGCTGCCGCGTTCGAACACGTAGGTCCTGCGCACTTCCACACCGTCCCCGCGCCAGAGGAACGGCACCAGGACCTGTTCGGCATCCTCGGCCAGCGCATGGCGCATGCCCTCGGTCGTGAAGGCATCCTCGTGGCTGGGCGCAGGGTGGCTGCGGCTGACCCAGCCGCTCTGGGCGACGAAGTAGCCGGGGCCGGCGGGCGCCAGCAACTGCACCGGTTCGGCGCCGTCCTGGGTGCTGTCTGGATAACGCAGCAGGTCCGCACGCTGGACGGTGCCCCCGCGCGGATCGATCTCCACGCGCAGGACATCGGTGCTCACCACGACCGCCGCACCCACGCCGGTTGCGGCATCGGCGCCCGGCGCCGGCGGAGCATCGCGGGCTGCCATCGCCGGGTCCATCGCGTCCGGGGGCTCTGGAATCGCTGCCGGGTCGATCACCGGAGGTGCCGCCGTCGGCGCGGGATCGGCCGCTGCTCCGGGGGGCGCGGCATGGTCCTGCTGCCAGGCTTGCCAGAGCAGAAAGGCCACGCCGATCCAGGCGATCAGCAAGATGGTGCGAAACTGGTTCATCGGCGCGTCGGAGACTGGCCGGGTGAACCCGGCTCGGAGGGGGATTGGGCAGCTTGCGCCGGTTCGGCGCGCGAAGGTGCGGCGGCGCGCATTGTGCCGTCGGTGTCGCCCGGCAGCAACGCAGCGGCGCCGTTCCACAGCGCCTGCAGCTGATCGCGCAGGCTGCCCGGATCGCGCTGGGCGGCTTCGCGGCGGGCCACCAGGACGTAGTCACCTCCCGGCAACTGCGCGCGCCGGCGGCGGAAGCTCTCGCGCGCGGTGCGCTTGATCCGGTTGCGTACGACCGCGCGGGCATCCACGCGGCGCGAGACCGCCAAGCCCAGCCGCGGCGGTCCGGCCGATGGCAGCACGTGCAACTGGAAGCAGCCGTTGCCCAGCCTGCGGCCGTGGGCGAACACGCGGGTGAACTCCTTGGGGCTCAGCAGCCGCGCCTGGCGCGGCAGTCCGGCGGCAACGGTCGGATCAGGCGCCACCGGCGCAGCATCGCCGCCCGGGCGCGCGGGTCGGCCGGTGCCGATGCTTACGGCGCGAGCCGCTTGCGGCCGCGGGCGCGACGCGCGTTGATGATCTTGCGGCCGCTCGGGGTTTTCATGCGGGCACGGAAGCCATGGGTGCGGGCGCGCTTGATCTTGCTCGGCTGGAAGGTGCGCTTCATGGTCGTCCCCGAAGGCAGAATGCGAGAGAAAAGACGCGGAAGGATATGTGTGCAACCGCGTTGCGTCAAGCTCCGACGGCTTGGCGCCCGCGCAGGGCGCGGAGTAGACTCCCCATCCCTCCGCTGTTCCTTTTCCGGCGCCCGCTGCGGCGGCGCGCCCCGTCTTCTACGTCCGTCGATGACCCCAACCTGGCCGCGCTGCCTGGAACGCCTGCAGAGCGAACTGCCGCCCGAGGACTATCTGACCTGGGTGAAGCCGCTGCTTGCCGAGCAGCGTGAGAGCCAGCTGCACCTGTACGCGCCAAACGCCTTCGTCGCCGACACCATCCGCGACCGTTTCCTGCTGCGCATCGAGGAACTCGCCCGCCATTTCCTGGCGCCCGACGCGGTCGTTCGCCTGCAGGTCGGAAGCCCGGTGCGCGAACCCGCCGTTGCGGTCACGGCGCCCACCCGCGCCGGCCCGTCGCCGGTCAGCAACGTGGACCCGCACTACCGCTTCGAGAACTTCGTCGAAGGGCAGTCCAACCAGCTTGGCCGGGCGGCGGCCTGGCAGGTGGCGACGGCGCCGGGCCGCTCCTACAACCCGTTGCTGCTGTACGGCGGCACCGGCCTGGGCAAGACCCACCTGATGTATGCGGCCGGCAACCTGATGCTGGCCAACGACCCGGGCATGCGCGTGATGTACCTGCGCGCCGAACAGTTCTTCAGCGCCATGATGAAGGCGCTCAACGAGCGCGCCATGGATGGCTTCAAGCGCCAGTTCCACTCGGTCGATGCGCTGTTGATCGACGACATCCAGTTCTTTGCCGGCAAGGACCGAACGCAGGAAGAGTTCTTCCACACCTTCAACGCGCTGTTCGACGGCAAACAGCAGATCATCCTGACCTGCGACCGCTACCCCAAGGAAGTGGAGAACCTCGAACCGCGGCTGAAATCGCGGCTCGGCTGGGGCCTGTCGGTGGCGATCGAACCGCCCGACTTCGAGACCCGCTCGGCGATCCTGCTGTCGAAGGCGCGCGAGCGCAGGGTCGAGTTGCCCGAAGAGGTCGCCTACCTGATTGCGCGCCGGATGCGCTCGAACGTGCGCGATCTGGAGGGGGCGCTGAACACGCTGGCGGCGCGCGCGCACTTCACCGCCCGGCCGATCTCGGTGGAGTTCGCGCAGGAAACGCTGCGCGACCTGTTGCGGGTCCAGCAGCAGGCGATTTCCATCGCCAATATCCAGAAGGCCGTGGCAGACTACTACCAGCTGCGCATTGCCGACCTGACCTCCAAGCGCCGATCGCGTTCGATCGCACGCCCGCGGCAGCTGGCGATGGCACTGGCCAAGGAACTGACCGAGCACAGCCTGCCGGAGATCGGCGAAGCGTTTGGGCGCGACCACACCACGGTGCTGCATGCCTGCCGCGTGATCCGCGACCTGATGGCCTCCGACGGCCGGCTGCGCGAAGATTGGGACAAGCTGATCCGCGCCATCACCGAGTAAGCGGAACAGTCTGTGGATAAGCTGGGGACGGGGAAACGCGGCAAAAGTTACCCACAGGATGTGCCCAGGACGCAAGGGCACGCTCCACCGCCTAGCGGGTGATGAAACCCGTTCTATATCAAACAGTTAGATAGGTAACCCCCAGAAAACCGGCGCTCCACCACCACCACCAGCCTCTGAATTAGCCAATCGCTGAAGGAAGGTTCCGCATGCAATTCAGCCTGTCCCGCGAAGTCCTGCTCAAGCCGCTGGCCCAGGTCGTCAACGTGGTCGAACGGCGTCAGACCTTGCCGGTGCTGGCGAACCTGCTGGTCCAGCTCGAGGGCGACCGCTTGTCGCTGACCGGAACCGACCTGGAGGTGGAGATGGTGGCGCGCGTGGCCGTGTCCGGCGGCGGCAACGGGGAGACGACCATGCCCGCCCGCAAGCTGTTCGAGATCGTGCGGGCCCTGCCCGACGGCAGCGAAGTGAAGCTCAAGCTCGGCGGCGAGCGGGTCACCCTCACGGCCGGGCGCAGCCGCTTCACGCTGGCGACGCTGCCACCGAACGAATTTCCGGCGATCGAGGACCTGGACCTGGTCGAGCGCGTCAAGGTCGGGGAAGCGGCGCTGAAGGAGCTGATCGAGCGCACCGCTTTTGCGATGGCACAGCAGGACGTGCGGTTCTACCTCAACGGGCTGCTGTTCGACCTCAGCGAGCAGGTTTTGCGCTGCGTGGCCACGGACGGCCATCGCCTGGCGCTGTGCGAGATGCCGCTGGCCGAAGCCGTGCAGGCACGGCGTCAGCTGATCGTGCCGCGCAAGGGCGTGCTGGAGCTGCAGCGCCTGCTGGAAGGCCGCGAGGAACCGCTGGAGCTGGAGGTTGGCCGCAACCACCTGCGCGTGCGCAGGCAGGACGTGACCTTTACCTCCAAGCTCATCGATGGCCGCTTCCCGGACTACGAGGCGGTGATTCCGATCGGCGCCGACAAGGTCGTGGGCCTGGATCGCGAGGGGTTTCGCGCGGCGCTGCAACGGGTGGCGATCCTGTCCAACGAGAAGTACCGGGGCGTCAAGCTCGAGATCGCGCCGCAGCAGCTGCGCATCGTGGCCCACAACCCCGAGCAGGAGGAGGCGGTCGAGGAGATCCCGGCCGACACCGCGGTGGACGCCCTGGCGGTGGGCTTCAATGTCAATTATCTGCTCGATGCGCTGGGTGCCCTGCGCGGCGATACGATCCAGCTGGCCGTGCGCGATGCCAACTCCAGCGCCCTGCTGCGCGAGTCCGAGGACAGCCGCAGCCGGCACGTGATCATGCCGCTGCGTCTGTGAGGGTTGCTGCGGCGCCGACCTCCGCCGGCGTCCGCCTGGAAACGCTTGAACTGCACGACTTCCGCCTGTTCGAGGCGGTCGAACTGGCGCCACCGCCCGGGATCAGCCTGATCACCGGCGGCAATGGCGCCGGCAAGACCTCGCTGCTGGAGGCGGTGTTCGTGCTCGGCCACGGCCGTAGTTTCCGCGGCGGCAGCCGCGCGGGCCTGATCCGCCATGGCGCCACGGCCTTCCGGATCCACGCGCGCTGGCAGCTGCCCGATGGCGGCGTCCGCCGCACCGGGTTGGAACGTTCGGTGCGCGGCTGGCAGGCGCGGCTGGATGGCCGCGAACTCGAGCACCTGAGCGAGCTGTACCGGGCCTGCTCGGCGGTGTGCTTCGAGCCGGGCTCGCATGCCCTGCTGGCCGGGGCTTCGGAGGGGCGCCGCCAGTTTCTCGACTGGGGATTGTTCCACGTGGAACCCGGCTTCCTGGCCTTGTGGCGGCGCTATCTGCGCGCGCTGCGACAGCGCAACGCCCTGCTCAAGCGCGCCGGGGCCGCGGCCGCCGAGCTGCAGCCCTGGGAGCACGAACTGGCCGAGGCCGGAGAACGGCTCACGGCCCTGCGAGCCGGCCATGCGCAGCGGCTGGACGCGCCGATCCGGAACCTGTGTCGCCAATTCCTGCCCGAGCTGGGTGCAGCCGCCGTGCGCCTGCAGCCGGGCTGGCCGCAGCAGGCAGCCCTGGGCACTGCGCTGCAGGCCGCCCGTGGCCGCGATCTGGCGGCCGGATTTACCACGGTCGGCGCCCATCGCGACGACTGGCGGCTGGACTTCGAGGCGCTGCCCGCGCGTGCCCCGCTCTCGCGTGGGCAGGAAAAGCTCGCGGCGCTGGCCTGTGTGCTCGGCCAGGCCCAGGCTTTGACCCGGGCTGGCGCTCCCTGGCCCGTGCTCCTGCTGGACGACCTGGCCTCGGAGCTGGACCGACCCCACCAGGGCAAGGTCTGGGATCTGCTGCAGCGGATGCCGGCCCAGGTCCTGATCACCGCCACCGAATCGCCGGACTGGTGGCCGCTGGACCGGGTCGGGGCCAGGTTCCACGTGGAACAGGCGCGCGTCGAGCGCCTGCTATAATTGACCGCTTGACAGTCCGAAACAGTGGCGGCGCGCGCGGCGTGCCGCGGAGAGCCCTGCGGCCATGACCCAGCAGACCTACGACTCCAGCAAGATCACCGTCCTGCGGGGCCTCGACGCGGTCCGCAAGCGGCCCGGAATGTACATCGGCGACGTCCACGACGGCACCGGCCTGCACCACATGGTGTTCGAGGTCGTGGACAACGCCGTCGACGAGGCCCTGGCCGGGCATTGCGACCAGATCGTGGTGACCATCCACGGCGACGGCTCGGTCAGCGTATCGGACAACGGCCGCGGCGTCCCGGTGGACATCCACAAGGAAGAGGGACGCTCGGCGGCCGAGGTGATCATGACCGTGCTGCATGCGGGCGGAAAGTTCGACGCCAACAGCTACAAGGTGTCCGGCGGCCTGCATGGTGTGGGCGTGTCCGTGGTCAACGCCCTGTCGCAATGGCTGACGCTGGAGATCTGGCGCGATGGCCACCACCACCATCAGGAGTACCGCCTGGGTGAGCCGGTGCACCCGCTCGAGCGCCGCGAGCCCTCCACGCGCCGCGGCACGCTGCTGCGTTTCATGCCCAGCCCCACGGTGTTCACCGACACCGAGTTCCACTACGACATCCTGGCCAAGCGCCTGCGCGAACTTTCGTTCCTGAATTCCGGCGTCCGCATCGAACTGGTCGACGAGCGCGACGGCAAGGGCGACGTGTTCGAGTACGAGGGCGGAATCAGTTCCTTCGTCGAGCACCTATCAAAGCTAAAAACCCCGCTACATCAATCAGTTATAAGCTTGACCGGGGAACAGAACGGCATCTCGGTGGAGGCGGCCCTGCAGTGGACCGACGCCTACCAGGAGGCCATGTTCTGCTTCACCAACAACATCCCGCAGCGCGACGGCGGCACCCACCTGGCCGGCTTCCGCGCCGCGCTCACGCGCACCCTGGGCAACTACATCGAGCAGCAGGGCGTGTCCCGCCAGGCCAAGGTCCAGCTCACTGGCGACGACATGCGCGAGGGCCTGATCGCGGTGCTCTCGGTGAAGGCGCCCAACCCCAGCTTCTCCTCCCAGACCAAGGACAAGCTGGTCAGCTCCGAGGTCAAGCCGGTGGTCGAGCAGCTGATCGCCGCGCGGCTGGGCGAGTTCCTGCTCGAGCATCCGCACGACGCGCGAGCGATCACCTCCAAGGTGGTGGACGCGGCGCGTGCGCGCGAGGCCGCGCGCAAGGCGCGCGACATGACCCGGCGCAAGGGTGCACTGGACATCGCCGGGCTGCCCGGCAAGCTCGCCGACTGTCAGGAGAAGGACCCGGCGCAGAGCGAACTGTTCATCGTCGAAGGTGACTCGGCCGGCGGTTCCGCCAAGCAGGGCCGCAACCGCCGCAACCAGGCCGTGCTTCCCCTGCGCGGCAAGATCCTCAACGTCGAGCGCGCGCGCTTCGACCGCATGCTCGGCTCGGCCGAAGTCGGCACCCTGATCACGGCATTGGGCACCGGGATCGGCAAGGACGAATTCAACATCGACAGGCTGCGGTACCACCGCATCATCATCATGACCGACGCCGACGTCGACGGCTCGCATATCCGCACGCTGCTGCTGACCTTCTTTTACCGGCAGATGCCCGAGTTGATCGAACGCGGGCACATCTACATCGGCCTGCCGCCGCTGTACAAGGTCAAGCAGGGCAAGTCCGAGATCTACCTGAAGGACGATGCGGCGCTGAACGCCTTCCTGGTCAACAACGCCGTGGAGGGCGCGGCGCTGCATTACAGCCCCGAGGCGCCGGCAGTGACCGGCGCGGGCCTGGAGAAGCTGCTGCTGGATTTTGCCGCCGCGCAGGATGCGATCCGGCGCATGGCGCACCGATACGACCCCAGGCTGCTCGATGCCATGCTCGACCTGGCGCCGGTGGAGCCGGACTTTTTCGCGCCCGGCACCGACACCGACACCGCGCCCTGGTTGGCGGGCCTGACCGAGCGACTCAACGGCAGCGGCCTGGGCCGTGCACGCTACCGGGCCCGGGTGGAGCCGGCGCGCGAGGAGCACGCCGGCGCGCTGGTGGTCGAGCGCGACCAGCATGGGCTGAGCACCGCGTTCGTGCTGCCGGCGGGCCTGTTCGAGTCCGGCGAATTCCGTCCGTTGCGGGAGGTCGCCAGGGCGCAGTCGGGGCTGATCGGCGCCGGGGCGAGGGTCGAGCGCGGCAACCGCGCCCAGGCCGTGTCCAGCTTCCGCGAAGCGCAGGGGTGGCTGATGGAGGAAGCCAAGCGCGGGCGCACCGTGCAGCGTTTCAAGGGGCTGGGCGAGATGAACCCGGACCAGCTCTGGGAAACCACGGTCAACCCCGACACCCGTCGGTTGCTGCGCGTGCGCGTGGAGGACGCGGTGGCCGCCGACCAGATCTTCGCCACGTTGATGGGCGACGGCGTGGAGCCGCGCCGGGAGTTCATCGAGGACAACGCGCTCAAGGTCGCGAACCTGGACGTCTGAGCCGGCGGTACTTCACGGCACGGTCCGGACAGGGCCATCCCGGACGCGTCCGGACTCGCCGCATCCGGCACCGGTCCGGGCCCGGCTCGACCGCCTGCAGGTCTGATCGGCGAGGGCGCCGTCCCCGGCGCGCGAAACTCCGAACCCGATGCCGGACTCCACTGCGGATGCACTGCCGCGCCGCCATGAGCTACGCTGGTGGCGCGGTCCGGGAACCGCGACACGCCCTGCGAACATGCGCAAAGCCCAGCTGTACCTGCTGTCCACGGCGATCGCGGTCCTCGCCCTGGCCGCGATCATCTACAAGTGGCAGGTGCTGCAGTTTCCGCTGGCGCCGGTGTCCGACGTGGAAGTGTGGACCTTGCAGGCGCGCATCGAATTCGCGCCGCGCAAGGGGCCCAATACGGTCACGCTCAAGGTGCCACTGTCGCCGCCGGGATTCGCCCTGATCGACGAGCGCTTCGTCGCCAAGAACTACTCCCGGCTCGAACAGGCGCGCCGCGATTCGCGCGAGGTGCAATGGGCGATCCGGCGCGCCACCGGCACCCAGGTCCTGTATTACCGCGCCACGGCCGTGCGCAGCGCCGTGCAGCAGCCGCAGCTGGATTTCCGGCCGCGGGTGGGCGATCCACCGGTGCTGGAGGAACCGCACGCGAGCGCCGCCCAGACGTTGCTCGACCAGGTCCGCGAGCAGTCCGCCGACGTGGCCACGTATGCGCAGGAGCTGGTGCGGCGGTTCAACGCCCAACCGGTGTCGGAAGAAGTGGCGCTGCTGTCCGAAGGCCTCGACAGCCCCGAGGCGCGTGCCCAGTTCATCGGCCAGCTGCTGGCTTCGCGCAACATCCCGGCGCGCATCGTCCACGGCTTCGAGCTCGGCGAGACCCAGACGCGCGCGCAGATGCGACCGTGGCTGCTGGTGCACAACGGCACCCGCTGGATCACCATCGACCTGCGCACGGCCGCCGACGGCTGGCCGCCGAACCTGTTGCTGTGGAGCGCCAGCGACGACCCGTTGCTGGAAGTGTCCAATAATCCGCGCGCACACGTCGAATACTCGGTCAGCCGCAACCTGGCCGACGCGGTGGCGATCGCCGAACGCCGGCTCAAGGTCGAGAACGAGGACCTGATCAACTATTCGCTGCTGAGCCTGCCGCTGCAGGCTCAGGCGACCTACCGGATCCTGCTGATGGTGCCGGTGGGCGCGTTCATCATGCTGCTGCTGCGCAATTTCGTCGGCGTGAGGACCTTCGGAACCTTCATGCCGGTGCTGGTCGCCCTGGCGTTCCGCGAGACCCGGTTGATCGCCGGCATCGCGCTGTTCGTGCTGGTCGTGGGTGCCGGCCTGCTGGTGCGCTTCTACCTGGAACGCCTGCGCCTGCTGCTGGTGCCGCGGCTCACGGCGGTGCTGATCCTGGTGGTGCTGCTCATGGCGATGGTGAGCGTGCTCAGCAATCGTCTGGGGATGGAAGTCGGGCTGTCGGTGGCGCTGTTCCCGATGGTGATCATGGCCATGGCGATCGAGCGCATGTCGGTGGCCTGGGAGGAACGCGGCGCCGGCGAGGCGATCAAGGAGGGCATCGGCACGATGGTGGTGGCCTCGCTGGCCTACCTGGTGATGAGCTACGAGGCGCTGGAGCACTTCGTGTTCGTGTTCCCGGAAATCCTGCTCGTGCTGTTCGCGCTGTCGCTGGTGATCGGGCGCTATTCGGGTTATCGCCTGCTGGAGCTGCTGCGCTTCCGCGCACTGGTCGATCAGCGCGACGCCGGACCGGGGTGAGCATGGGCCTGCTGTTCAACCCGTTCCGGATCGCGCGCGGGCTGCGCGAGATCGGTCTGCTCGGCATCGGCCAGCGCAATGCCGACTACGTGCTGATGTACAACCCGCGCAAGTTCTATCCGCGCGTCGACGACAAGCTGATCACCAAGCGCCTGGCGCTGGCGGCGGGACTGCCGGTACCCGAGCTGTACGAGGTCGTGCGCGCCGAGCACGAGATCGGCAAGCTGCACGAAAAGCTGGCCGGGCGCGACCAGTTCGTGGTCAAGCCCGCGCACGGCTCCGGAGGCGACGGCATCCTGGTGGTCACCGGGCGCCGCGGTGAACGCTATCGCCGCTCCAACGGCATGTTGATGGACCGGGCCGAGTTCGAACACCACCTGTCGAACACCCTCGGTGGCCTGTATTCGCTCGGCGGCCATCCCGACCATGTGCTGATCGAATACTGCGTGCAGTTCGATCCGGTGTTCGACCAGGTCAGCTACAAGGGCGTGCCGGACATCCGGATCATCGTGTTCCTGGGCTATCCGGTGATGGCGATGATCCGCCTGCCCACGCGCCTGTCCGACGGCAAGGCCAACCTGCACCAGGGCGCGATCGGCGTGGGCATCGACATCGCCACCGGTGTAACCCGGCACGGCGTCTGGGGTTCGGAGCCGATCGCCGAACACCCCGACACCGAGCGCTCGATCGCCGGACTGGAAATCCCCAGCTGGGAGGTGCTGCTGGAGATGGCGGCGCGGTCCTACGAACTGGCCGGGCTCGGCTACGTCGGGGTCGACTTCGTACTCGACCGCAACCTGGGTCCGTTGATCCTGGAACTGAACGCGCGACCGGGCCTGTCGATCCAGATCGCCAACGGCAGCGGTCTGCTGCAGCGGCTGCGCAGGATCGAGGTGCTCAAGGCCGAGGGCCGGCTCTCGGCCGATCCGCTCGAGCGGGTGGCCTTTGTGCGGGAACACTTCGCCACCGCGGCAATCGGGGACCCGTTGACGCTTCCGTGATTGCCGCCGGGGTAGAACCCGGCCAATCCCGCAACCCCGGTACCTGCGCCACCGCGTTACAGGACAGGGCGCGGCAACCGCTGCCCGCAGACGTCCGGGCGCGAGCGGCCGGCAGGCGACTTGAGCCCGTACGCCCGGACCGGGTAGCCTTCCGGGCCCGCCGTTTGCAGATGGCCGTGGCCGAGCCGATCGGCCCAGGAGAGCCCCATGGACAACCGAAGCCTGAAAGTGATGCTGATCAGCGTGCTGATCGGCGCATTCCTTGCCCAGGATGCGCTCGGTCAGCGCCACCGCCGCGACCAGGCCGCCCGGGAACGCGAACGGCAGAGTCAGCCTGAGACATCCACGGACCGCGAAGCGCTCTACCCCAACGCCACCCGCCAGGAGCCCGAGGGCCAGCAGGCATCGCGCAAACTGGCCAAGAAGCTGCAGGCGCTGATCGACGATTCCAACGAGGAACGCTTCGACGAGGTGATCTCCGGCGCCAGGGAAATCATCGCCAGCGCCGACGCCAATGCCTACGACAAGGCCATCGCCTATCAGTCGCTGGCCTTCGCCCACCTGGAGCAGGACGACTACGTCCAGGCCGCGCAGGCCATCGAGCAGGCGCTGGCCACCAACGCCCTGTCCAACGACACGCATTTCCAGCTGATGCGCCAGCTCGCACAGATCCAGCTCGCCGAGGAACAGTACGACCGGGCCATCGTCACGGTCGATCGCTTTCTGACCGAAACCCGTGCCGAGGACGGCGAGCTGCTGGCAATGAAGGGCAACGCCCTGTACCGGCTCGAGCGTTGCGGCGATGCCATCCCGGTGCTCGAGGAGGCCTCCGCGAAGCTCGAGCGCAACCAGAGCGCGGTCACCCAGATCCTGATGGCCTGCTATTTCGAGACCGAGCAGCCGCTGAAGGCGGCCGGGATGGCCGAACAGGCGCTGGCGAAGGACCCGGACAACAAGTCGCTGATCCGCAATCTGTCCTCGATCTACCTGCAGGCCGAGCAGGAGCAGAAGGCTGCCCAGGTGCTCGAGGACGCCAAGAACCGCGGACTGCTTTCCGAGGCCGAGGACTACAAGCAGCTGTACCAGCTCTACCGCTACGTGGAAAACGATGCCAAGGCGATCGAGGTGATCCGCGAGGGCCAGGCCAAGGACATCCTGCCCAAGGACGCCGAAACCTATCGTGCCCTCGGCGAAGCGGCCTATTTCAGCGAGAACATTCCGGTCGCGATCGAGGCCTTCCAGAAGGGCGCGGCGGTCGCCGGCGACGGCGAGCTGGCACTGAGCCTGGCCCGCGTGCTGCACGAGGAGCAGCGCTATCCCGAAGCCAAGGCCGCCGCCCAGGAGGCGCTGGCCAAGGGCGTGAAACAGAAGGGCCACGCCTACCTTGTCATCGGCGGCGCCGAACTGGGCCTCAACAACAAGGAGGCGGCCATCGCGGCCTACCGTCAGGCGACCCAGTATCCGGAGAGCAAGTCGGTCGCCGAGTCCTGGCTCAAGTCCGCCGGCCGGATGTGAGTACCGGTTCCCATGGCCGCCTGCCGGTCCCGCCCGCGTGTGACCCACGTAGCCGTGCCGGCCGGCCGGGCGATGGTGGTGCAGCCGGGGGATCGATTGGTATAAGCTTCCAATTTCCCGTCGGCCGACCGGCCCGCCGCGCACGTCGCGACCGGAAACCCGCGCGACCGAACGATCGTCAGGACCCACCCAACGCATGACCGACTTCACTGCCCATCCAGACGGCGAGCGCGAGTACCTGAACTGGCCGCGCGTGTGTGGCCTGGCTTTTGCGATGACGCTGCACGTGGCCGCCTTCATGATGCTGATGGCCCCGGTCACCGCGCCGACCCAGGCCGAGGACGAGGAGGAGATCGTCCAGGTCACCTTCATCGAGCCGCCGCCGCCGCCGCCGCCGCCACCACCGCCGCCGCCGGAGCCGCCGAAGCGGCCACCGCCGCCGAAACAGATCGAGCGGCCGCGCGACACGCCGCCGCCGCCGGAGCCGCCGCCGCCGGTGGTGTTCGAGGACGCCTCGCCGATGGCGATTGCGGCGCCGCCACCGGCACCGCCGGCGCCGCCGGCGCCGGTGGCCGACTACTCGCCTTCCGAAGACATCTCCTACCGGCGCATGAATCCGCCGCGCTACCCGCCGCAGGCGCTGCGTCGCCGCGAGGAGGGCGAGGTCGTGCTCAGGGTGCTGGTCAGCGAGGCCGGCGATCCGATCCAGATCGAAATCGAGCGATCCAGCCGCTCGCGATTGCTCGACCGTGCCGCCATCGATGCGGTCAAGAAGTGGAAATTCAATCCGGGTATGCGCGATGGCCGCCCCTCGCAGGGCTGGGTGCTGGTCCCGATCAACTTCCGACTCACTGACGCCTGAGAGAAAAAGGTAAGCATATGCAACAGGAAGCCGATATCCAGCCGATCCAAGAGACCGGCACCGCTCCGGCCGCAGGGCAGGCAGACACCGCCCCGGCCAGCACGCCGCCGGTCGACACCGGCGCAGACATGGGCGTTCCGGCCGGGTTCGCGGGCGACTCCGATGCCGCCGCGCTGCAGCAGATGGGCTTCGACCATCTGATCACGCAGCTCGACATCGTCGGCTGGGTGGTGCTGATCACGCTGGTCGTCATGTCGATCGGGTCGTGGTACTTCACGATCGCCAATGCGCTCAAGTACGCGGTGATCCGCAAGCGTGGCGACCGCGTCGTGCGCACGTTCTGGGAGACGGAGAATGCCCAGGAGGCCATCCGCTTCATGGAGGAGCAGCCCAGGAGCGAGCCGTTCTCCAAGATCGCGCTCGACTGCGCGGAGGCCGCCGCCCACCATCAGCGGCACGAAGGTTCGCGCCTGGTCGAGGCACTGAACCGCTCCGAGTTCATCGATCGTGCGCTGCGCCTGGCCGTGGCCCGCGAATCCCAGAAACTCGAGTCGGGCCTGACCTTCCTGGCGACCACCGGATCGACCGCGCCCTTCATCGGCCTGCTCGGCACGGTCTGGGGCATCTACCACGCCCTGATCGCCATCGGTGCATCCGGCCAGGCATCGATCGATGCGGTCGCCGGTCCGGTCGGCGAGGCGCTGATCATGACCGCGCTGGGCCTGTTCGTCGCCATCCCGGCGGTGATCGTCTACAACTTCTTCGTCCGCACCAACCGCGGGCTGAATGCGAAGTTCGACACCTTCGCCCACGACCTGCATGACTTCTTCGCCACCGGATCGCGGGTCGGCGAGGTCGCAGTCAAGCGCTGAGCCGCCTGGAACAGGCAGGAGTAGAAAGCCATGGCGATGTCAGCTGGAGGTGGCGGCATCGGCGGCCCGATGGCGGAGATCAACGTCACGCCGCTGGTCGATGTGATGCTGGTGTTGCTGATCATCTTCATGATCACCACGCCGCTGATGTCGCACAAGGTGCAGATCACACTGCCCGAGGCGACTTTGCGGACGCCGCCGGAGGATGCCATCCGACCGATCACGCTCTCGGTCAAGGACAACGGGGACGTCTTCTGGAACGACGAGCCGGTGCAGCCCAGCGTGCTGGAGTCGATGCTCGCGGTCGAGGCGCAGAAGAAGCCGCAGCCGCAGATCGACATCCGCGCCGACCGCACCACGCGCTACCGGCAGATCCAGGCAGTCGTGCGCGTGGCCAAGGAGGTCGGCATCCGCAAGGTCGGCTTCGTCACCACACCCGAACGCTGAGGAACCGAACCGATGGCATTCATTTCCGGCGCGAACACGGGCAGTGGCGGCCCCCCGTCGATGGCGGACATCAACGTCACGCCGCTGGTCGACGTGATGCTGGTGCTGCTGATCATCTTCATGGTCACCGCGCCGATGATGTCCTACGAGATCCAGATCGACCTTCCGCAGGCCTCGCGCAACATCGAGCAGCCGAAGGACCCGCCCAAGCCGATCCGGCTGCGCATCGACGTCGGCGGCCAGCTGTTCTGGGACAACACGCCGATTCCCAAGGCGGCCCTGGAACCGTCGTTGCGAGTGGAGGCCTCCCGCGACCCGCAGCCGATGCTGGAGCTGGAAACGTCCGAGGAGGCCCAGTACCAGATCCTGGCCGACGTGCTGGCCACGGCCAAGAACGCCGGGATGGAAAAGATCGGCTTCGTCGAGACGCTCTAGGGAAGGTCTGATCAAGTCCATCCTGGACTCGATCAGACTCGCCGGGTCCGGCACATGTCCGGACTCGGCTCCGCTGGATCAAGCACGCAAGTGCTTGATCCGCGAGCGCGCCATCCATGGCGCGCGAACCTCTGAACTTGTTCAGAGCTTCTCCAGCGAAGGTCCGATCCAGTCCAGGATGGACGTGACCCGGCCTGCCTCAGCGCGCCGGCGCGCTGGCGTCGATGATCGCCAGATAGTCGCGCACGGTGCGCTCCAGGCCCGCATACAGGGCCTCGGCGAACAGCGCGTGCCCGATCGAGACCTCCAGCACCTGCGGCACCGCGGACAGGAATGTCCCGAGATTGCGCTGGTCCAGGTCATGGCCGGCGTTGACGCCCAGGCCGGCAGCCCGGGCGCGCTCGGCGGCCGCCGCACAGCGCGCCAGCTCGGCGCCGGCCTGGCCGGCCGCGAAGGCGCGCGCGTAGGGCCCCGTGTACAGCTCGATGCGATCGGCGCCGATCTCTGCGGCGCGTTCGATCTCATCGCTCCCCGGATCCATGAACAGGCTCACCCGGCACCCGGCATCCTTGAGGCGACCGATCCGCGCTCGCAGGCGCGCGGCGTCCGCCCGCAGGTCCCAGCCGTGGTCGGAGGTGATCTGTGCATCGGCGTCGGGAACCAGCGTGGCCTGGGCCGGGTGCGCCGACTCCACCAGTTCCACGAAACCCGGATAGCCGGTGCGGGCGCCTGCGAACGGGTTGCCCTCGATATTGAACTCGACGGCGGCCACGGCCGGCACCAGATCGGCAACGTCCTGCGGGCGGATGTGGCGGCAATCCGGGCGTGGGTGCACGGTAATCCCGCCGCAGCCGGCGGCGATCGCCGTGCGGGCCGCTGCCACGACATCGGGAACGGTGCCGCCGCGCGCGTTGCGCAGTACGGCGACCTTGTTGAGGTTGACGCTGAGCAGCGTGTCGGCCATGACTGGGACCGGACCTGGGGTCCGGCCAGTCTAGCGCCGTCGGCGCCGCCTACATGCGGCAGTGCTCGCGCGATTCGCGCCAGATCACCGGGGCCCAGTACTGCTTGTCGGCCATCGAACCGGTGTGGCTCTTGTCGTAGCGCGCGGCCAGGCGGTAGGTCACGCCCGGCTCCACGTCCACCACCAGCTCCTTGTGCAGCCGGTGGGCATAGCGCCCGCGCTGGGACAGCTCCACGCCGGTGAACTGGTTGGCGTCGATGTCCTCGGCGACGGTCAGCACATGTTGCCCCGGCCGCACCGGAAAGCTGGTGGTCGTGGTCGGACCCGGCAGCCTGCCATCGATCGAGATCAGCACCGCGCGGTACAGATTGGCGCCACGTGGCGCGTTGTCGAACACGCTGATGCGCCCGCAGTTGGAGCCGTCGGAGGCCGCCGCCAGGCTCGCGCTCGCCAGCGCCGTGCCCAGCTCCAGGCGGTAGGCCGGCAACACGTAGCGTGTCACCGGGCCGCGCAACTCGAGCTCGGCTCCGGCGCGCATCACCGTCAGCGACACCGGTGCCGCATCCTCCGATGCCAGCGCCTGCGCCAGCACCGCACCGGCCCGGGCGCGCCCGCCCTGGCTGCCCAGGCCGGTCAGCGCGCGGCCCTGGACGGCGATGATGCGGTCGCCCGAGCGCAGACCCAGGGCAGCGGCACTGCCGCCGGGCGTGACCGCCAGCACCGGCAGGCCCTGGGCGGCATCGCCGCGCACATCGACGATGGCGCCGAACTCCGCGTGCCGGGTCTCGGGGCTGGTCACGGCCAGCGACTGGACCTGTGCCGGATCGAGTTCGCCGGATTCGACCAGCCGCACCAGCGCGCCGTGCACCTCCTCGCGCAAGCGCTGCTCGACCGGCGCCTGCGCCAGTGCCGATGCGGCCGCGAGCGCGAGTCCGGCCGCCAGCGCTGTGGGCTTCAAGATCGACCTGTTCATGGAAAGACTCCTGTGCATGATGGATTCAGATCCGCGTGGGCAGTGGCGCCTGCGCGACCAGCCCGGCTTCCAGGGCGCGCGCGCGGGCCTCCCACAGTGCATCGAGCTCGCCCTGGCCGGCGCCGCGCCGATAGGCGGCAGCCAGGTCGGCATCGAGCGCGCCGATGCCCGCCGCCACCAACGGGTCATCGGCTGCCGGTGCCGCCAACAGGCGTGTCTCGAGCGCCTGCGAGCGCGCCAGCGCCGACTCCGGCGCCAGCGCGACCGGCATCTGGCGAAGCAGGCCGACCGCCATTGCCGCCACCGCGGCGGCAGCCGCCAGTCCCAGCGGCCAGCGCCATTGCCGCCACGGCCGATGTCGACGCCCGCCGGCAGCGGCGACGGCCGCCAGCACGCGCAGTCGCAGTGCTGGCGGCGGCGAGGCCGCCGGCAGGCGCTGCAGGTAATCGTGGACCCGGTCCGGATTGCGATTGGAGTTCATGGCATGGCTTCGCGTATCAGAGACATTTCCTGTTCCAGTTCCGCGCGCAGTCGTGTCAGCGCGCGGGACAGCACCGATTTGGACCAGCTCTCGCTGCGCCCGGTCAGCGCCGCGATCTCGGTATGGCTGTAGCCCTCCAGCTCGTGCAGCACCACCACACTGCGGGCCGGCGCCGGCAACCGTGCCAGCAGGCCGACCGCCTCGTGGACCTGCTCGGCGCCGCGCCCCGGCGTGGTCGCCTGCGCCTCGGCGTCGGTGTCAGCGTCGAGCCAGGCCTCGCTCCGCAGCCGGTCGATCGCGGTGTTGCCGACCAGGCGCTTGAACCAGGCGCCGAACGGGGCCTCGCCCCGATAGCTGCCGATCCGCTCCAGCAGCTTCAGGTATGCCTCGTGGACGACATCCTGGGCCACGTCCGGTCGGGCGGTCAGGCGCAGCGCCAGCGTATAGGCCGCGCCTGCGTACGCCTCGTACAGGTCCGCCAGCGCCGCGCGGTCTCCGCGCTGGGCACGGCGGACGGTCAAGGTGTCGACGGTCCGGGCGAAACCCGTCTGCTGGCTCATGGACGGTCCATTCGCATTGCACCGGTAGGACGGCCGGTCGAGACGGGCCGTCGCACCCAGCCTACTCCGGATTCAGCTGACGGTCGGCCCGGGGCGACGAACGTCACCTCCAGGCACCCGGTTTTGCGGCACACTGGCACGATGACGGCGCAGAGGGGGTTCCTGGCAGGCGTGGCCCTGACGCTTGCCCTGTGGCTGGCCACGACCGGGCAGGTCGGCGCCGTGCGTGGGACGCCATTGCTGCAGCGCTACACCGCCGAGGACTATCCGGTGGCCCCGGTGCATCTTGCGCTGGCACCGGCGCCAGACGGGGCGATCTACGTGGGCAACATCGAGGGCCTGCTGCGCTTCGACGGGGCCCAGTGGCAGCTGATCGAACTGCCGCAGCGTTCGCCTGCACGTTCGCTGGCACTGGGCGCCGACGGCCTGCTGTATGTGGGTGGCTACGACCAGTTCGGCGTGGTCGAAAACAGCAAGTTCGGTGAGCCGGTGTACCGCGACCTGCGCGGGCGCTTCGGACTGGCCGGCGAGGCCGCCAATGTGGCCGACGTGTGGGCGGTGGTCGCCACCCGTGCCGGTGTCTACTTCCGCACCGATGCTGACGTGTTCCTGTACGGATACGACGGCGCCACGCAGAGCTGGCCGATCCCGCCGGAAACGCGCAGCTTCCAGGCCGTGGGCGAAGCCGTGTACGTGCGCCTGCATGGCAGCGGCCTGACCCGGTTCGAGAACGGCGAGCTGCTGCCGGTCCCAGGTGGTGCGCGCTTTGCCGAGCAGCCGCTGTACGCCGCCTTTGCGAGGCCAGAGGGCATCCTGTTGCTCGGCAGGGAGGGTTTCTTCCTTGCCGATGCTTCGGGCATCGGGCCGGTCGGGGGCGACGCCGCCGCGGTGTTCGCCCGGGAGGAGCCCTACAGCGCAGTGGAACTGGCCGACGGCAGCATCGCCGTGGGCACCTTCAGCGGCACCGTGCTGCGCTTCGACAGCAGCTTCTCGCTGACCGAGCGGCACCCGCTCGGGCCCTATGCCGTGCTCGACCTCGCGCGCGACCGGGAGGGCGGGCTGTGGGCGGCCACCGAAGGCGATCTGGTGCGCCTGCAGGTGCCCTCGCCATGGACCGCATACACTGCCGAGGATGGCCTCGCGGGTTCGCAGTCCGACGTGGTCTGGCATGCCGGTACGCTGTGGACCGCGAACACGCTCGGGGTCTCGCGCGCCGAACCCTCCGGACCGGGACGCGTGCGCTTCCGCCAGGTGCTGGAGACCGAGCTGGAAAGCTACGACCTGGAACCCGACGTCGGCGGCCTGCTTGTCGCCGAACGCGAAGGCGTCCTGTGGCTGCCCGACGCACTGGGTCCGCCGACCCGGATCGCGCTCATGGGCACGACCTACGCCCTGCTGCGCTCGCGATTCGACCCGTCCACCGTGTTCGCGTTCGGCGAGAGCGCGATCGCGCGACTGCAGCGTCGCGACGGGCGGTGGGCCGAGGTCGCACGCTGGCCGCTGGACGGAGTCTCGATCTACGGCTTCGCGCAGACCGCCGCCGACACGCTGTGGCTGGGCAATTCGCGCGGCTTGCCCGAGCGCTGGGTCTTCTCCGCCGACGACGGTACACAGCTGCTCGAGCGGCGCAGTTTCGGCGCCGCCGAGGGCCTGGAGCTGGACCCCAAATTCGGCAGCAACGTCGCGCGCCTGGGCGAGCAGCTGCTGGTGATTTCCGGCGAGCGCGCATTCGCCTTCGACGGCCAGCGCTTCGGAGCGACGCTGCAACCGCTGATGGGCTCGCTGTCCCGGCCTTCGGAGCTGAGCTTCGTCGAATCCGCGCACGGGGACTACGCCTACACGTCGCGCGAGCTGCTGCACCGCCCGGACGCGGACGCGCCGTGGGCGCCGGTCCATCTGGCCACGCGTCACGCCCGCGGCTTCGTGGTGGTGGTCGCCAACTCCGATGAACGCGTGCGCGTGATCACCTGGAACGCGATCCTGCAGTACGACCCGGGCATCGAGCCCGAAGTGTTGCCGCCGCTGGAAGTGACGCTGCGCTCGCTGGAGATCCGCGAGTCCGATCGCGCGATGCAGCGGCAGAGCCCGATCCAGCTCGAGGGCCGTACCCTGCCCGCAGGCACCGGGCTGCGGCTGGAGTTCGCGCTGATCACGATGGAGGCCGCGGCGGAGGTGCGCTGGCGCATCGCCGGCATGGTCGAGGACTGGAGCGAGTGGAACTCGGTGGCCGACTCGAGCATCACCGTGCGCGCGCTCGAACGCGGCAACTACCGGCTGGAGGTGGAGGGCCGCACACCGAGCCGGCGCGAGGTCCGGCCATTGCAGCAGTCGTTCTCGGTGAGCCCGTACTGGTACCAGACCCCGTGGGCCTGGGCGGCGGCCGGATTGCTGCTGCTGGCCGCGATCGGCGCGGTGGCGCAGCTGCTGGCTTCGCGTCGCTACCGCAAGCTCGAGCACGCCCGCAGCCGGCTCGAGCTCAAGGTCGAGGAGCGCACGCGCGAGCTGGCCGAAGCGAACCGCAAGCTGGCCGAGCTGGCCACCGAGGACAGCCTGACCGGCGTGGCCAACCGGCGCGCGCTCGAGCACGCGCTCGACCGCGAATGGCAGCGCTGCGGCGAGCTGGCGCAACCGCTGGCGGTGATCATGGCCGACGTGGACCATTTCAAGCGCTTCAACGACGAGTACGGCCACCTGGCCGGAGACCGGCGGCTGCACTGGGTGGCGCAGCGGCTGGCCGAGCAGGTGCGCCCGGTGCGCGAACTGCTGGCGCGCTTCGGCGGCGAGGAATTCGCCGTGGTCCTGCCCGGCCTGGATCACGAGGCGGCCGCCGAGCGCGCCGAGAAACTGCGGCTGAGCTTCGCCGGCGGCGACAGCCCGCTGACGCTGAGCCTGGGGGTGGCCGCCACCGTGCCCACCGCCGATGGCGACCCGCGCGAGCTGCTGCATCGCGCCGACCAGGCGCTGTACCGGGCCAAGCAGAAGGGCCGCAATCGCGTGGAGATCGGCTGAGGCTCAGTCGGCCCCGACGCCGGACTGCCAGCGCACCTGCGCGAGCGGGCCGGGGCTGGCCAGCACTGCCGTGAACAGCGGGTCCGGAGCCAGCCGCAGGAACCGCCACAGCGACCGGTCCCCGGCCTCCGGCGGCGCCGCCAGCAGCTGCGGCGGCTCCACGCCGACCACGAAACGCCAGGCGTCCAGGCGACCGTAGATGCCGGTGCCGGTCGCCTTGCAGGCCGCTTCCTTGGCCGTCCACAGCGCCAGAAAGGCCTGCCGCGCCTCGTCCTCGCCGAGCCCCTGCAGGGCCCGGGCCTCGCCCGGTGCAAAGTAGCGCCGGGCCAAGGCTCGGTGCGAGGGCTGGCGGTCGGTGCGTTC
Source organism: Lysobacteraceae bacterium (assembly GCA_035686365.1). Lineage (GTDB taxonomy): Bacteria > Pseudomonadota > Gammaproteobacteria > Xanthomonadales > Xanthomonadaceae > DASRZM01. The sequence goes on from DASRZM010000031.1 coordinate 28,944, forward strand.
CAGGTCCACGCCGATGCGCGCGCCGGCGGACACCGCGATCAGGGTACCGCCGCGGGTGTCGCTCAGATTGAATTCGGGGCCGGCGCCGTCGGCCAGGAACGGACGCCCGCGCGGTTCGCGTGCGAATCGCAGCGAGGCCGGCGCGATGCCACGGTAACGGGCCAGCACCTGGCGCAGTCGCGCATCGATGCGGGCGCGGCGCTGGCGGTCGCGCCCGGTCGCATCGGCAAACCACCACAGCTCGACCTGGCCCGGGCCCAGTGGCAGTCGGCGACCGGCGTCCACCGCCGCCTCAGCGCCGCGGCAGGACGGACCAGGGGCTGCTCATCCCGCCGGCGGCTGGCCTGCGCCGGCCTCGGACGGGTCGACCTCGGCGCCGGCCGCGGCGCGGCGCGCTTCGGCGGCTTCGCGCATGCGCATGAGGTCCTCGGCCGAGATCATCTCGGCACCGCCGCGCGCCCGCGCCGCGATCCGGCGCGAGGCCAGCGAGAACACGCCGGCGAGCAGGAACGCCAGCGCGCCCAGCAGGGTCAGTGCCGCCAGGCCGATCGACTGGGTCCGGAACGCAACCACGAAACACAGCACCGAGAGTACGAAGAACAGCCAGGGCATGGTCGCGGACCACGGCAGGAATCGCGCGCTAGTCTAGCAGGCTGTTTTCCAGCAGCCTGCCAGCAGGCGAACCCGCTGCGCCGCGCCGCCGGACGCGGTCACAGCAGCGGCGAAAGCAGCCGGGCGCTGGCCTCGGCCAGCCGCATCGGCAGCGGCGTGCGCCGCGGCGCCGGCACCGGGTCGGACTGCGCCAGGTCGGCCTCGATCTGGCGTTGCAGGTGGGTACACACGCCCTCGTCGCGGAACAGCACGGCCAGCTCGAAGTTCAGGGCGAAACTGCGCTGGTCGAAGTTGGCGCTGCCGACCAGGCACAGGCCGCGGTCGACCAGCAGGGCCTTGCTGTGCAGCATCGGCGCACGGTACTCGAAGATGCGCACGCCGGCGGCCTGCAGTTCGTCGAAGTACGAGCGTGCCGCCTGCGTGACCAGCCACGAATCGCTGCACCTGGGCACCAGCAGGCGTACGTCCAGTCCGCGCTGGGCGGCCGCGGTCACTGCCAGCAGCGCCGGCTCGGTGGGCACGAAGTACGGGGTGACCAGCCACACGCGCTCGCTGGCCGAATGAATGGCCGCGACGAACACGCGTTCGATCGGCCGCCACGGCGAGTCCGGGCCCGAAGGCAGCACCTGGGCGGAAATCTCCCCGGCCGGAAGCGACGGCCACAGCGCCTCGTCGCGCAGCGCCACGCCGGTGGCGTAGTGCCAGTCTTCCAGAAAGGCGAGTTGCAGCCAGTGCGCGATCCGGCCCTCCAGCCGCACGTGCAGATCGTGGAACGCGCCGGCGCTGTGGCGCCGGTTGCTTTCGTCGCAGATGTTGATGCCGCCGGCGAAGGCCAGCTGCCCGTCGACCACGACCAGCTTGCGGTGCGTGCGCAGGTTCATGCTCAGCTTGGGGATCCGGCGCAGCCGCAGCGGGTGGAACCAGCCGATCTGGATGCCGGCCGCGCGCATCGGCTTCAGGAACCGGCGCGAGAGGCGGTGGCCGCCGAAGGCGTCCAGCAGCAGCCGGACCTTGACCCCGGCGCGCGCGCGCTCGATCAGCGCATCGCGGACCATGCGCCCAGTCGCGTCCGGTTCGAAGATGTAGTACTCCAGGTGCACGTGGTGCCGGGCCGCGCACACCGCCGCCAGCAGCGCCTCGAACTTGTCGGAGTCCACCAGCAACTGCACGTGGGTACAGGTGCTGGGCAGATACCCGGTGACCTGGGCGGCGAGTTTCGCCACGCCGGAGGCGGCCACATCCTCGCTGTCGCGCTGCAACGGCGTGTCCACGGCGGCGCGGCTGCGGGCGCGCCGCAGCCGCTGGCGCTTGATCCGCTCCGGGCCGAACAACCAGTACAGCACGAATCCCACCACCGGCAGCGTCGCCAGCGCCAGCACCCAGCTGAGCGTGGCCACCGGCTCGCGCTTCTGCATCACGATCCACCCGGCCAGCAGCACCAGGTTGACCAGCCAGCCCGCGGCCAGCAGCACGATCAGGTAGTCGGACAGCATGGACATGGGGTCGACGCCGCAACGGGCCGGCCGCGAGTGTGGGCACGCGGGCGCGGTGGCGGCGTCAAGAAGGCCTCAGCCGGGCGGCGGTCCGTACAGCGCCTCGGCACGCTGGAACAGGATCCAGCTGGTGGCGATGTACTTGTCGCGGCCCACCGGCGTGTTGCCGCGATGGGTGTGGGTGAAGGCCGTGGGCGCGATCAGCAGCGCGCCGGTGCGCGGTACGATCCGGCGCTGCTGGTAGAGGAACTCGGTCTCGCCGGCCTGGAACCCCTCGTTGAGGTAGATCGTCCACAGCAGCACGCGATGCAGGGTCTCGCAGCCGGCGTCCTTGGGGTACAGCTCGCAATGCCAGTACGGGTAGCCGCCGCTGCCGGCGGTGTAGCGCTGCAGGTTGATCGCGCCCGGGCGCAGCACGGCGGTGGCGATCTCGCGCAGCCTGGCGTCGGGCAGGGTCTGGAAATCCTCGCTGGCCAGGCGCCGCGGCTCGCCGCTGGCCGGATCCGGGATCTGCAGCATCAGCGGGGCGATCAGGGCGTAGTGGTAGCGGCGCAGGTAGCGCACGAGGCCCTCGAGCACGACGGCATTGAGCTCGGCCTCGACTTCGCGCCATTCCTGCGGGCCGCTGATGTGGATGTCGGCCGAGTCCTTGAGCTCGCGGATGACGCCGGAGCCGACCCGTCCGGGCGTGGCCGCACCGCTGGTCTCGAAGCGCTCGATCAGGGCCGCGCAGCGCGCCGCCGGCAGTGCGTTCTCGTAGACCTCGATGAAATCTTCCGTCGAACTCATGCGGGCACCTGCGCGGCCTCGATGTGGTAGCGCGTGGCCAGCAGCCCCTGGCCCAGCGCGCCCTTGCCCACGGCGATGGAGATCGCCTTGCAGGCGCGCGCCACCACCTCGATCTGCAATCGCAGGTCGGCGGTAATGTGCCCGTGCTCGCGCTGCTCCTCGATCAGGAACTGGCTCAGCGAGATGGGGCGATCGGTGGCGGTCATGGCGTGGCGGCGGTGGCGGGCGGGGCCGGCAATTGTCCGGGTTTTCCTGCGGTGCTGCCAAACGCGGCCCGCTCCGGCTCGAGCGAGAACATTCGCGGCCCGGGTGGCGTGCAATCGCGGTCCTTGCATCGTTCGCCCTGAGCGTAGCCAAGCGCAGCCGATGCCGTCCTGATGACTCATGGCGCTGCCGCCTGTCTCGGGCGTGTCGACGGGGGCTCGGAGTCCGCGCGATTCTTCGTTGCGGGGTGGTGTGTACCGGGTTCGCTCCGTAGGGCGGTCCGAGGTCCGGTTCCTCTGTCCGGGGCCGCCGTGAACCCGTCCATGGGGGCTGCGGTCGCGCCATCCATGGCGCTCACGCCCCCGGACAGAGGAAACGCACCACGGACCGCACGCTCGGGTGTGCTGGCGCCTGGGCTCCGTCGAACCGTCGCATGTGGGCGCTCGCGGTCGCCTTGAGCAACACCCGCGACTTCTCTACGGCAGCGGCGCTTGCGCTCTGTCGGATCCGAGGGCCGCGGTCCGGATGATCGCGGCCAACGGCCGCTCCTACAGGCCACGCCGATCGGAGCGTCGTAGGAGCGGCCGTTGGCCGCGAAATGTCGATCGTCGCGCTTTGCAGGAGCGGCCATTGGCCGCGATCGAACGCAGCGCAATCACCCACCCGCCCCGAGGCAAGTGCCGGGGGCCGGTAGCGCTTGCCGGGACGTTGGCGACA